>NZ_LYXG01000012.1:0-272401 GCF_001663515.1 Halomonas sp. G11 | reverse complement strand
AGTTGGCCATGATGGCCTGAGGTCTACTTTTGAACCCCGTTAAAAATGGGGGGATTACCACTCGACGTATTTGACGAAACAGCCAACTGGTATCAGGAAGCGCGGCGGTAGGCTCATCGAGAATTAGTAGGCAGTGCGCATGGCTGAGCGCACGAACGAGTTCTATACGCTGTCGCTGGGCTAGTGTCAGGTCAGCAACAATCGACTGGGATGAAATGTCATCGATTTCCCATTCGATTAACACCTCATTGGCGCGTTCGAAAATACTAGCTTTGGATTCTGGCCAAAAACGACCCGAAGATGCCCGGGGCAAAAGAAGATTTTCAGCAACAGTCATGTTGGGAATTAGGCTAAGCTCTTGGAATGCAGTCGCAATTCCCCAGCGTCTCGCCTCTATGATCGAGCTTGGCCGGATGATTTCTTCATCAAGCGATATGCTTCCAGCATTTGAGCTAACAACCCCCGATAAAATCTTCACCAGAGTGGACTTGCCCGCCCCATTTTCACCAAGGACGGCATGTACCTCGCCAGGCCAAATGCCCATATCGACTCCGCTCAGGGCGACAGTGGCTCCATAACGCTTGGACAGATTACTTATATTTATTCTTTCGGTCATGTGCGTCTCCAAATAGCACCGCCATCTTTGCAAACGTTTGCATAGATACAGATATTGTTTTTCTATGTGTGAGAAATATTTCTTCCCACAGAATTTAAAACGTTTGCATAACTAATAAGTAACGAATGACATCCTGTCAAATGACCGCCTAGTAATTTCGACTATTGTCTAACGAATACTCGTCTGACGCCAAGCTCGCCATGGCATTGCCCCCTCCGCGATGCCAGAAACAGAGCTTGGCGCGTATTGCCGCAAAAAGCCTTTATTGACAGTCGCTACTGCCAAGTTGCCTGGTTGGCGCGGGTGGCCGCGAGGCGTGCTTCGTCAAGGGTGATGCCCAGGCCAGGTTCATCAGAGAGCGTCAGCCAGCCCTCGGCGTCGGGCTTGATAGCGGTCGTCAACGGAAAGTCGCGCACCTCAGGTGTCCACTCTGGCGGATCGAAAGGGTACTCCAGATAAGGGCAGCCCGTTGGGCCAACCGCCCCGGCGGTGAGATGCAGATTGGCGGCAAGGCCGATGCCATTGCCCCAGGTGTGCGGCGTGAACCACTTGCCCGCGGTGGTGACCTCTTTTGCCAGTCTGGATAAGCCGAGAAGTCCGATTGAGCAGACGGCGTCCGGTTGGTAGACGTCAAGACACTGCTGTCGCAGCATTTCGCGGAATTCGTAGGGTTCGCGGGTCATCTCGCCACCGGCGATTTTCAGCCGCTCGCCGGTCAGGTCGTTGAGGGCGCGCATGCCGGGGTAGTCCCCGCGATAGAGCGGCTCCTCCATCCAAAGCACATTATGGCGAATCAACTCCTCAGCCACCTCGCTTGCCTTGGCCAAATCCCAGGGTGCCTGGGTATCCCAGGGCATCCGCCAACCCTGGTTGCAGTCGACCATCAGGTCCAGTTCTTGTCCCACGGCATCACGTACCGCCGCGAGCACTGCCAGATCATCGTCGAGCCGGTGACGACCAAAGCGTAGTTTCATGGCGGGGATGCCCGCGTCACGAATCTGCTCGGCGAGGGCAACGACCTGCTCGGTAGGCCGATGAGTACCGCTGGAGGCGTACGCCTTCAGGCGCGACGAGGTGCCGCCCAGCAATTGCCATAACGGTTGTGCCTTGATCTTGCCGATCAAGTCCCATAGAGCGACTTCCAGTGGCCAGCAGCGCCCGGCATGAAAGCCGATGTTGTCGATAACGGCGCTGTGGCGTTCGATGGCTAAGGGATCTTGTCCAATGAATAGTGACCGGAAGTCGTCGAAGCCATACATGGCATCGCCCGAGCCGATGCCTTCACGGCCTTCGCTGTCGATTACGCGAACGATGGCGGCCGGAAACTTTTGCCTGGGTTGGCTATCCCAGGCCGCCGGGAAGGGTGGGTCGAGCTCGCACTGGTGCTGGCTGATCTCGATGCGCTTGATCACGTTCATGCGCTGATCTCCCGGTTCTGGGTGGCAAGTTCGGCAACACGGCGATCGAAAACAGATACAGTGGCTTCAGCGAGCCATTGCCAGTCCTCGCCCGTTGGGCGGCGGGCCGCGTTGCGGGCCATGGGCGCGTTCTCGTCTTTTTGCATGGTAGAGGCGAGCGTCTCAGCATCTAGTGTCTGCGTGGTGAAGGGAGCAAGGGCTTGGTTGAAGTGGGTCTGATCAGCAAGTTCGCGGAATAGCCTGGGCAGCTCTTGTGCCTTGCTCCCAGCTTTCAGGGCATGGGCTGCTGGCGCAAAACATGCCTCATTGTCTGCCACCGACCAAGCCAATGACGCTTCCAGCGCCAGAGTCACCGCCACACCGTGCGGTAAGTGGTAACAGCTACCCAGTGCATGGCCGATGTTGTGGGCGATGCCGGTACCGCCATTATCGATGGCCTGGCCCGCCAGGCAAGCGGCTTCCTGCATGCGTTGGCGAGCCACCAGATCATTCGGGGTGGTCACCGCCGTGGGCAGCGCCTGGCCTACCTGGCGGATGGCCTGCAGCGCTGGGGCCTCAATAAACGCGTGTCGCCCCTGGCCGGTAGTGGCCTCCAGCGCGTGGACGAAGGCATCCAGGCCGGTGGTGGCGGTGAGCAGGGCGGGCAGGCCACGGGTTAACACCGGGTCGAGCAGGACCGCGTCGGGTAGCAGCTCGTCGCCCCAGGCCCAAAGCTTGCGTCCCCCTGCGTCGGTGAGGATCGACGTGCGGGTGACCTCGGAACCGGTACCCGAGGTCGTTGGCACCATCACGGCGGGTACGCGCCCTGCCCAGGGGGTCCTGGCCAGCAGGTAATTTTCCATATCGCCCTGGCTTTCTGCGAGGGCGGCGACCAGCTTGGCGATGTCTAATGCGGTGCCGCCGCCCAGCCCTATCACCAATGGGCGGCCGGGCAGGGCACGTACCGCGACTGCGGCCGCATCGGCGGTAGCGACGCTGGGTTCGCCCGTCGGTGCCAGGAAGGTATCTACCTCGGCATCAGCCGTCAGGTCGTCGATCAGGGCATCGACCAGGCCGGTCGCGGCAAGGCCCTGGTCACTGATGACCATATAACGGCTGGCCCCCAGGCGGCGGCGAAGCTCGGGTAGCTGCTCAAGACTGCCAGGTCCCGCGATGATCGGTGTCTGACGTCCGGTGTGAAAATGGTTCAGGGGCATAGGGCTCAAATCTCGATCCAGGTGGTCTTGAGTTCTGTGTACTTATCAAAGGCATGGAGCGATTTGTCGCGGCCCTGGCCGGATTGCTTGTAGCCACCAAAGGGCGCATTGATCGATGTGTGGTCGTAACAGTTGACCCAAACGGTACCCGCGCGCAGGGTACGGGCGGCGCGGTGGCCGTCGCGGAGTCGGTCTGTCCAGATCGCCGCTCCCAGGCCATAGTCGGTGTCATTGGCGATGGCCAATGCCTCATCCAGGTCGTCCACGGTAATCACCACCAGGACAGGGCCGAATATCTCTTCGCGGGCCACCCGCATATCGTTGGTGACATCGTCGAGTACTGCCGGGGTCAGGTAGTACCCACCGCTCTCGCTGCGTACCTGCTCGCCGCCGAACAGGAGTCGTGCCCCTTCGCGCTGGCCCTGATCGAGATACCCCTGCACCTTTTCCATATGTGCCTGCTCGATCATCGCCCCCATCTGTACGGCGGGGTCGAGGGGGTCACCGGGCTGTAGGGCCTCGGCCCAACCGCGAAGTTTGGCAAGCAGGGGTTCCTTGACGGCTCGATCGACGATCAAGCGGGTACCCGCGTGGCAGGTCTCGCCCTGGTTGTACCAGACACCATAGGCGACCGACATGGCGATGTTGTCCAGGTCTTCCACATCGCGCGTGACGATGTGCGGGCTCTTGCCGCCGCACTCCAGGCCGATGCGCTTCATATTGGAGTGCGCGGAATACTCAAGAAAGGCCTTCCCGACCTCAGTGGAGCCGGTGAAACCGACAGCATCGACGTCAGCATGCAGGCCCAATGCCTTGCCAGCGATGTGGCCAAGCCCTGTGACCACCTGGAAGGCGCCCGCGGGAATGCCAGCACCCTGGGCGAGCTCGGCCACCTTGAGCGTTGCCAAGCTAGACTGCTCGGCGGGCTTGAGGATCACCGAGTTGCCCGCGCCGAGTGCCGGGCCGATCTTCCAACTGGCGATAATCAAGGGGTAGTTCCATGGCACCACGGCGGCCACCACGCCCATCGGCTCACGGTCTATCAGGCAGACGCTGCTTGCCCCGTTGGGTGCCGTCTCACCGTAAAGCTTGTCGAGTGATTCGGCATACCAGCGCAGCCCTCCGACCAGGCCGGGCACATCCACGGTGGTGGTCTGGCCGATCGGCTTGCCGGTTTCCAGGGTCTCGAGCAACGCAATGTCGTCTAGCTGTGCCTCAATGGCATCCGCCCAGGCGAGCATGCGCGATTTGCGCTCGGTGGGCGGCAGGTCTCGCCATTCACCACTCTCGAAGCTGCGGCGAGCACTGGCAACGGCGAGGTCGACGTCGGCAGCGTCGCAAGCCGCCACGTCCGTAAGTATCTGACCGGTGGCCGGGTTCTCTGCTGAAAAAGTGGCGCCGCTGAGAGCGTGGACGAATTGTCCGTCGATATAAGCCAGTTGCGGTAGAGGCAGAGTGCTTGCGCGGTTCTGCCAGTCGGCGTGGGAGCGGTCCGTCATCTAATAACCTCGGCGGTGAGTTGGCATGTCGCCGTGATACTAGGCGCTCAGCTGTGGCCCCACAAACGATGAAAGTGAACCCCGGGTATTCCTATAACTCATGCAAGGCTGGTATTGGACGGGTGTTTACTGACATTATCTGGTGAGTTGCTGCGAAAAAATCACCCAATGAGGCTCCGGCGCATGTCACGCACGTTACCCCCACTCAATTCTCTCAAGGCCTTCGAGGCCGCCGCCGAGTGTGCGAGTTTTACCCTGGCGGCACAGCGGCTCTGCGTGACCCAGAGCGCGGTCAGCCGTCAAGTCAAGTTGCTGGAGGAGCAGTTGGGAGTGCCGCTTTTCCAACGTGGTTCGGGCCACCTTCGATTGACCGACGCGGGACGCCGGTTGCAGCCAGTGCTGCGTCAGTCCTTTGATCGTATTGCCTGGACCGTAAGAGGGCTGCAAGAGCCGGATGCTGTCCCCCATCTGCGCCTGAATGCGCCGCCTACCTTTGCCAACCGATGGTTGATCCCGCGGCTGGGGCGCTTGAAATCATTGCACCCGGATCTGGAGCTGTCCCTGACAACGCGCGCCGACGACGACCTTGTGGGCGACGAAAACCTGGATGCCGCGATTCGTTTTGGCACCGGTGAGTGGTCGGATGCCGAGATGGTGCACTTGATGCAAGAAAGTCATATCGCCGTCTGCGCACCCAAGCTCAGGGGGTCTATGCGTCGTGATGCGCTCGACCTCAATCACCAGGTGCTGCTCCATGTCCTTTGGGGTGAGGATCGCTTTCATACCTGGGATCACTGGCTGTCAGCGGCAGGTATCGAAGGCGTGAAGACCAGCGGTGGTATTGCGTTTGATCTACTGGAGTTGGCGATTCATGCCGCCGTCAACGCCGTCGGGGTGACCATCGCTGACCGGCACATGGTTGCCCGTGAGCTGGATAGAGGGGAGCTTGTATCTTGGCTTGATGTCGAGGTCACCGGGCATCGTTCCTACTGGTTGGCAACCCGGCCGCACCAGGTGGAGTCGGCCAACCTCAAGCTTTTCCGCCAATGGCTGGCGCAGGAGATCGAAGATCCCCCCACCGGCCTATAGCCATTTTGGGACGCAGTCGTGAAAAGGTCGTCGGAGGGCTATGAGGCGTCGTGGAGGCTGTTATCGGAGAGAAGTTGTTCTCGCAGTAAGTCGATGAGCGTATCCCCCGCTGGATGCTGGAAACTCGGCGATTGTCGAACCGTCAGCTCGGCAGGTGGCAGTGCCGGGAACCCGTCCGCTTCATCAAGGATGCGCCAGTTCTCTGGCATGGCGCGTTGGTCAGTGACTGTGACGGCCTTGCCCTGGTTGACGGCAACACGCAGCCCGGTGGGGCTTTGGGTGGTATATTCCAGCGACCATTGCCTGCCCATGCGAGCAAGGGCTTCCAGGGCGCGTTCTCGATAAGGGCAGTGGTCCGGGAAGAGCGCCAGTGCGAGCGGCGCATGGGGGTCGACACAATAATCCCGATGGGCTGCCCAGACCACTTCCTCGTGGCCCATTGATACCCCATGCCGTTGGCTCTTGTGCTGAATGGTCAGTACGAGATCCAGTTCCCCCGCTTCCAATGACTCGATGAGTTCACTCGACATGCGGCAGTGAATATGCGGCCGAATGCGCGGATGGCGTTCGGCAAAGCGGCCCAATAGTGCCGGTAGCCAGGCTTCGGCATAATTTTCTGGTAGGCCGAAACGAATGATGCCGTCGTGGTCGCCGTGCCCGAGCACGCTCAACGCCTCGCGTTGCAATTGCAACAGGCGGCGGGCGTAGACCAGGAACGTTTCTCCATCTTGAGTGAGTGTCAGTTGACGGCTTGTGCGCTGCAAGAGACGCGTGCCGAGCCGTTCTTCCAGGGTGCGTATGCGCAGGCTGATTGTCGACTGCGTCTTATGCAGCTGGTTGGCGGCAGCAGTAAACCCATTGTTGTCCACGACGGCAACGAAAGCACTCAGCAGCTCATTGTCGAGTGACGGGGTGCGGGATGAACTATCGGTAAAGTCGATGGAATCCATCACAAGGAATTGTTTCCTCAATAGAGAGTGTTTATTCACTATGCCTCCAGATAAGCCCGGGTGCCAAGCCCGGTGCCTGTTTTACTGCTGGAGGATAATGCAATGCTGAACGCTGACCAGTTGGCGGATGCCGAGCGCCTGGATCTGTCTGCCTTCGTCAATACCGAACGCTATCCACTCGATGACCCCAATAGTTCGTCGCTGGTTGAGGTCATTGAGTCTGCCCGGCGTGATCTTGATCGTGAGGGCTGTGCGGTGCTTCGTGGGTTTCTGCACCCGAGCGTACTCGAACAGGCACGATTAGAGAGCGCGCGCATGGCCGAGAAGAGTTTCTTCAACACGCGCCAGGTCAACGCCTATTTTACGGCTGATGACCCCTCGCTGCCGGATGATGATCCCCGCCGGATATTCATGACGCGTACCAGCGGTTTCGTTACACGGGACATGATCACGGCGGATAGCCTGATTCATAGGCTCTATGTCTCCAGGGCAATGAAGTCGCTGGTGGCACGCTGTCTTGGCGAAGAGCAAATTTACGAGTATGCCGACCCCTTTGCTGGCCTCGTGCTCAACGTATTGCCTGATGGTACTCAGCAGCCGTGGCACTACGACACCAACGAATTCATCGTCACCATGATGACGCAGCAGCCCGAGGCGGGCGGCGTTTTCGAGTATTGCCCGGGTATTCGTACACCGCAGGACGAAAACTATTCCGGTGTCAGGGCGGTGATTCGTGAGGATGACTCAACACCTGTAAAGCGTTTGGATCTGCGTCCGGGGGATCTACAGCTTTTCAAAGGGCGCTTCAGTCTGCACCGCGTCTCAGAGGTGCAAGGTGATACGCCAAGATTGACGGCCATTTTCGCCTATTCGCAGCAGCCCGGCGTGGTCGGCAAGCTGGAACGCACACGCCAGCTGTACGGGCGTGTCGCCGAGCAGCATATCCAGGCAGAAGCCCGCTATGCCGAGCGTACTGACGGACTGATCGACTAAGCACGCCTTCCTATATTTTCCATGAAGAGGAGAGACCATGAAGATGGATCTCGATACCCTCGGCATTCTTCCGCCGACCCACGAACCCAGCGATTGCGAACCGACGCACGCCGAGATCGAACAGGTATTACTTGACCGCCTTGGCCGGGTACGACGTGAACTCGTCAAACGCGACATGACCGCGGTCGTGCTCTTCGATCCGGCACACGTACGTTATGCCACAGGGTCGCGCAACATGCAGGTCTACAGCTCGCGCAACCCGGCACGCTATGCGTTCGTCCCCGCCGAAGGGCCAGTGGTTTTGTTCGAGTTTTCCGGCTGCGAACACCTCGCCAAGCACCTGCCAACGGTGGATGAGATTCGCCCGGCGAAGGCAATTTCCTATTACTTCAATGAGAAGAACACCGAGGCGGTGACCCGCGCCTGGGCGGACGAGATCATCGATCTCGTTCGTCAATGTGGAGGCGGTAAGCGTATCGGCATCGAAAGCGCCACGCCGGAAGCGGCCTTCATGCTGCAGAGGGGTGGCTTAGAGGTATTGGATGCACAGGCGCCACTGGAGTTGGCGCGTGCCATTAAGGTACCCAATGAGATCAAGATGGTGCGTTCGTCGCTTCGTGCGGTAGAAGATGGTGTTCGTCATCTTGAAAGGGCGATCAAGCCGGGAGTGAGTGAGAACGCCGTGTGGTCACGGCTGCACCAGCACATCATCGAAACCGACGCTGATTTTGTCGAGACGCGACTGATGAACTCTGGGCCGCGCACCAACCCATGGTTCCAGGAGTGTTCAGATCGCATCATCCAGGATGGCGAACTGGTGGCGCTGGATACCGACGTGGTTGGGCGCTACGGCTATTATGCCGACTTCTCTCGCACTTTCCTGTGTGGCGATGGCCAGGCAAGCCAGGCGCAGAAGGATCTCTACGCCATGGCTTATGAACAGATACGTACCAATATGGAAAACATCCAGCCCGGCATCAGTTTCAAGGAATACGCCGAGCGTGCCTGGCGACTGCCAGAAGCCTACAAGGCGCGCCGTTACTTTGCCTTGGCGCATGGCGTTGGCATGAATGGCGAGTATCCCTACATCGTTCATCGTGAGGATATCGACGACAAGGGCTACGACGGAATTATCGAGCCGGGAATGACGCTTTGCGTGGAGAGTTTTATCGGCCACGAAGAGGGGGGTGAGGGCGTCAAGCTTGAAGAACAGCTCTACGTACGCGACGACGGAAAAGTGGAGTTACTGTCCGATTATCCCTTCGATTCCAGGTTGCTGGGATACACCTAGTGAAACGGCGCTGCATTCTTTTTTCTCATGATGGCTATTCGGTAATGTCGATCGTCATTCGATAATAACCTGATACGATTGACTTTTTAGAATGGCTAAAACAAAAGGAAGGAACTTGGTATGAATAAAATGTCATCATCGGTCTTGATGGTAGGGCTTTTGGCAGCGATAACTGGCGTTCAGGCAGACGATCACAAGTCATTGGTGATCGGCACCAACAACTGGGCCGAGAACATTGCCGTCGCCAACATGTGGAAGATCATTCTGGAAGAAGAGCATGGGTATGACATCGAACTCTCCGATGTCAGCAAGAGCGTGCTTTACAGTGGTCTGGCCAACGAAGATATCGATCTTTCCATGGAGATCTGGCTACCCACCACGGATGCTTCTTTCCTTGAGCCCCACAAGGATGAGATCGACGTGCACGATGTTTGGTACGAAGGCACTGGGTTGGGCCTGGTGGTGCCAAGCTACGTCGACATCGACACCATCCCTGAACTTGGCGAAAACGCCGACGCTTATGAGTACCAGGGTCGTCCAACGATTCTTGGCATTGATTCAGGCTCAGCAATTGCAGGCTCTACCGACGATGCGATAGACGTCTACGAATTGCCCTTTAATCAAGTTAACAGCTCTGGACCGGCGATGATGGCGGCGCTTGATGATGCTTATCAGCGCGAAGAGCCGATCGTCGTGACACTGTGGAGCCCGCACTGGGCCTTTGCTGAGTACGACCTCAAGTATCTGGAAGATCCTGAAGGCGTTTACGGCGAAAGCGATGATATTCATTGGATGTCGCGCAAAGATTTCGGAGACGATGATCCCTGGCTAACGGCTGTACTCAATGACTGGCACATGAACGACGATACATTGGGTGGCTTGATGGCCGAAATCGAGCAAACCGGCGACCCGGTGGAAGGTGCCCAGACCTGGATCGATGAAAATCGTGACTTGATTGATGAATGGTTAGCTGCTGGCGATGGGGAATAGTTCAGCACTATTTCAGTGTCTATCATTGAAACAGAAGATGACCATGGCCGCCTGAAGGGCTTCTAAATATCGTCCCTGTGATAAATGAATGTCAGGTGAATAACGTCGTGGTCAACAGCTTGCGGTATCCCAAGGCCTGAACTCTTACCACAAGGAGTTCAGGCCTTTTAGGTGGCGTTTGAGGTTAAGTGTCTTGCGGCTTTTGGCGGTTCTCTCGCAAGTGGTAGCGAATGGCCAACACGATAGAAATGACCGCAAGCCCGAGGAGCACCGCAGAGATCGGCCGCGTAAAGAACAACGTCCAGTCTTCATTGGTCATCAACGCACGGCGCAGGTTGGTTTCGGCGATGGGACCCAGAATCACACCAAGCACCAGCGGTGCCAGTGGGTAGTCGAGCTTGGTCATGATGTAGCCGACCACGCCGATGCCCAGCAGCAGGTAGATATCAGTGACGCGGTTATTCAGGGTAAAGGCGCCCACCAGGCAGCAGGTCAGCACCACCGGGACGATGATTGATTTTGGAATGCTGGTGACCTTGAGGAACAAACGCATGCTGAAAAGGCAGATGACCAGCATCATGGCACCGGCGACGAACATGGCCATGAACATGCCATAGACCGTATCGGCGTGGTCCATGATAAGACGAGGACCGACCCCGATACCGTGCACCATCAAGGCTGCCATCAGCACGGCATCCACGGCACTGCCGGGAATTCCCAGGGCGATCATGGGAATCAGGCCGCCACCGGAAGTGGCCGAGTTGCCGGACTCTGAGGCAATGACGCCTTCGCTGCTGCCCTTGCCGAAGTCTTCAGGACGACGGGAGCCTCGCTTGGCCTGGTCATAGGCGAGCAGGTTGGCGATGCTGCCCCCCGCCCCGGGTACGGCACCGATGAATACCCCGACCATGGACGAGCGTAGCAGGTTGATGGGGTTCATCAGGACTTCGCGCAGGGCCGCAAAGGGGTGAAATTCGATCCGCCCGGTGATCAGTTGGCGGCCATGTTGCACCTGGTCGGGGTTTTCCACTTCCTTCAGCAGTTGACTTACGGCATAGATGCCGATCAGCACGACCAGGAAGGGAATGCCCGCCGAGAGCACGCGCAGGTCAAAGGTAAACCGGGTCACGCCCATTAGCGGGTCGGCGCCAACGGTGGCAATCAGCAAGCCCAACAGACCGGCAAACAGGCCTCGTATCATTGAGCGCCCTACCAAACTTGCCACGATGGTCAGGGCAAATATCACCAGTGAGAAATATTCCCATGCACCCAGCTTCACGGCAATGAGCGCCAACGGCGGTGCCGCGACAATGAGAACCAGGGTACTGACCAGGGTACCGAAGAAGGAGGCCCAAATGCCCAGGGCCAAGGCTCGCCCTGGTTCACCGTTGCGTGACATGGGGTAGGCATCAAAGGTGGTGGCTACCGCAGAGGGTGTGCCGGGGATGCCAAGCAATGCGGCACTGATCATGCCGCCGGTGTAGCCGCCGATGTACACGGCCAGCATGGTCGCCACGCCTTGCAGCGGAGGCATGGTGAAGGTCAGTGGCAATGTCAGGACAATCGCCATGGTGATGGTGAAGCCTGGAATGGCGGCGGCGATGACACCCACCGTTACCCCCACCATCATGGTGAGCATGGTCGTGAAGGTAAAGAGCTGATCAGCTCCTAAAAGGATGGCTTCTAGCATGAGAGGTTCCTTGTAACGATGTACCGATAACGGTGCTCGTCACCACATGCCGCGCGGCAGCGAAATGGTGAAAACATGGCGGAACAGGCTGTCCAGGCCGAATGACAACGCCAGTGCGACTACCGTCGCGATGATCAATGCCTTGGTGCTGCGTGCGCCCAGCAGATATTGGCAGCCGATCAGGAACGGAAGGTTGGCCCAGCGAAAGCCAATAACAGGAACGGCTACGGTCATCAGGGCGAACAGGATCAGTACCCCAAAGGCGAGCCGGTGCTCGATCAGCCAGGCGCGAACGGCTCCTTTCGAAAGTGCCGAAGTCTGCCTGAGTTTGGGTAGTTCCTTGGCGATGATCATCACGTTAAAAGCGACCAGTAGCGCAAGCACAATCCTTGGGAAAGTCCCTGCTCCCAAGGGCTCCCACATCGAAGAGGGAAGCTCGCCTGCACGCATGAACATGAACGCGAATAGCAGGGCGAGGATGGCATTGAAAAGAATATGCCCCCACGCCTTGGCTCGCTTGGCGTCGATAGGTGCCCGGTCATCCAATGACCGGGCGTTGCGATTGACATCACTCATTGCTGCAGCTGCCCTGCGAGGCGTTCAACCGTGGCATTGAGACGTTCCAGGTGGGCGCGGAACTCGTCGGGCCCCATGAATTGAACCTCAGCGCCCGAGTTGTTGACGGCGCGGACAAAATCCTCATCGTTAGAGGTGGCTTCCAGCGCTGCCGCCAGTACATCGATGTGATCTTCCGGTGTACCCTTCGGTGCAATAAGCCCCCTGAGGATCGACAGCTGCAGGTCCTCATAACCCAGTTCCATCATGGTCGGTACATCGGGCGTCTGGGCCATGCGCTCGGTGTGGCCCACCGCCAGGAACGACAGGTCACCGTTTTCGACAAACTGGTTACTGGAGGCGATATCACCCATGGCGGCATCAATGTGCCCGCCTACCAGGGCGCGGATGCGCTCGCCGGTGCCTTCAAAGCCGACGAAGCGGAAGTCCAGACCCTCAGCCTCAGCGATCATCGCGGCGTGCAGGTGAGGAACACCGCCAAGGGTCACACCGAAACGAATCTCGCCGGGGTTCTCGCTGGCATAGTCGACGAAGTCTTCCATCGTCTCCCAGCCATTATCTGGGTTGACGGTGAGGTACTGTGGTGAGGCGGTGATCGAGCCAACGGGTTCGAAGTCGTCCCAGTTGAGCGGTGTCAGCCCGGTGTGGTGAGAGACAAGGAAACCATCATGGATCTGGCCGACCGTGTACCCATCGTTAGGGCGTTCTGCCAGGTCAGCAAGGCCGACGGTTCCACTGACGCCAGGCATGTTGATCACCGGCAGCGGTTGGCCCAGATGATCTTCAATGTGGTTGGACACCAGGCGCATCAGAATGTCGCTACCGCCACCCGGCCCCCAGGGCACGATGAATTCGACGGGGTCTTCAGGGTAGGTGGGTTCCTGCGCGCTCGCCGAGGCGCAGCCAACGGCAAGTACGGCACCGGCCATGGCGGTGAGAACTCGGCGCGACCAGGGTGAGGCGGTGTCATTGGCTTTCGAATGTCCAGCTTGCATGGTGCATCTCCTTGTCTTTTTGATTGCATTGCCGACCGCAACACCGTTCCGCTCGGCTTCATGCCCAGGCGGTTACCAGGGCAGTACCGCGGCGTCGGTGCGGGGCTCAGTGCCGCCGCAGAGCACCCCGGTTTCCGCGTCGCGCAGAATGATCTGCCCACGACCGAAACTCACGGAATCTGCTTTCTTGACGATGTGATGGCCTCGGCGCGCGAGGGCCTGTGCAAGGTGGTCAGGAAAGTGGGGTTCGACTTCGACAGTGCGGCCTCCCGTCCACTGCCAGCGTGGTGTGTCCAGCGCCGCCTGAGGGTTCAGGGCGTCATCCAGCATCCCCGTGATGACCTGGACATGGCCCTGGGGTTGCATGAAGCCCCCCATGACCCCGAACGGTCCCACTGCCTGGCCGTTGCGGGTGATAAACCCGGGAATGATGGTGTGGTAGGTGCGTTTGCCAGGCGCCAGGGCGTTGGTGTGCCCCTCATCCAGCTTGAAGGACCAGCCGCGGTTCTGGAGGCTGATGCCCGTGCCCGGGACGACGATGCCTGAGCCGAAGCCTTTGAAGTTGCTCTGTATGAAGGAAACCATGTTGCCTTCGGCGTCCGCCGTGGCGAGATAGACCGTGCCCCCGGTGATGGGATTGCCGTGCACTGGATCCATTGCTTTCTCACCGATGGTGGCCGCACGGCTCTTCAGGTAGTCAATGTCCAGCATCTGAGCGACGCTCGGTTTCATTGCCTCGGGGTCCGTGATGTGATGCAGCCCGTCCACGTAGGCGAGCTTGGTGGCCTCGATGCGGCGGTGCAGTGTCTCGACGGGGTCTCTTCCTTCCTCGCCAAGGTGATCGAGCATGCCGAGTGCCTGAAGCGCGATCATTCCGCAGCCGTTGGGCGGTATTTCCCAGATTTCATGGTCGCGATAGCGCGTACTGATGGGGGTTACCCACTCCGGCGTAAAGGCCGCGAGGTCCTCTTTGCGTAGCAATCCCCCGTGCTCACGGAAGAAGGCGTCGATACGGTCGGCCAGTTCTCCTTCATAGAAAGCCCGGGCGTGGGTGTCTGCAATCAAGCGCAGACTTTGTGCATGATCAGGCGACGCCCACATATCGCCTGGGCGGGGCGCATGACCCTTGGGTGCGAAGGTGTCGAACCACGGTTTAAAGGCGGCTTCGTCGTGGCGGCTAAAGGCCTGATAACCGTCTTCCCATAGCTGGCTGACCAAGGGAGAGATCGGGAAGCCTTCTTCGGCCAGGCTAATGGCCGGTGCCAGAAGGTCGGCAAACGGCAGGCGGCCAAAACGTTCGGACAGCGTGGCCCAGGCAGCGGGAGCACCGGGGACCGTCACGGGAATGAGGCCGTGCTCGGGCATGGCGTCGTGACCCATTCCTTTGACGGCCTCGATCGTGGCCGACTGTGGCGCGGGGCCACTGGCATTCAGGCCGTGGAGCTCGCCATTCATCCATACGATGGCGAAAGCGTCACTACCCAGGCCGTTGGACGTCGGCTCCACTACGGTGAGGGCGGCAGCGGTGGCGATCGCTGCATCCACGGCATTACCACCCTGACGCAGGATCTGCATACCGGCTTCGGCACCCAGAGGCTGTGAGGTGGCAACCATGCCACGACGGCCAAAGGTTGCCATACGGCGGGAGGGGCTTGGGTAATAACGCGCATCGAATTGCATTCTGGGTTCCTTGCTTGTGGCGTCGGCAGTCGAGCTTTCGTATTAAAAATTGATTTTGGTGATGGTGTTATCTTTTCTTCTAAAAAATCGATTATCTTTTCTAGAATATATGTTGTGGTAGAAAGCAGCGTCAACCTTCAGTGTGATGAGTCAGTGGCAGGGCATTCGCCCGATTATGCGGCCACAGGCATTGTGCCGGGTGATCCCTCAGTGTTTAGTCGTTGTTCAGGCGAGGCGAGATGGTCCGTTCTGATGGCGGGGTTGGGTAGGCAAAGTGGCTGTATGAGCGTCGTAAACGATGGCCAGCTTCACCCCTTTGAGGTAGCCAGCCATTTTTCACCGGATAAGACGCATTCTTCGCAGATCGTGCGGCGAATGCGTTCAGCGGGCTCCCATTGCTCCCCTCAATTGGCGTTGGATTTCAGCCACTGCCAGTAGTCGCGGATGCCTTCGCGAATGTCAGTGAACCTGGGCGTGAAGCCTAGCTCCTGCTGGGCCAACGAGATATCCAGCGGTGCACCTCTGACGACGAAGGGACCGGGGCCGAGCTTGACGTTGGCCCGCTTGCCCGTGATCTCGGCGACGTGTTCGACGATCTGCAGATGGTCGACGCTGACCCCGCTGGAGATGTTGAAATTGCGCTGGACGACACTGTCCTTCTCGAACAATTTGACGATGCCGGCCGCCGTATCGTGTACATGAGTCCAGTCCAGGGCCTGCTCGGCGCCGTTGGGTGCCTGGATATCGTCAAGCCCTTCCAGCGGGCCAAACAATCCCTGGTAGACCATATGCATGTGCGACGGGCGCTTGCCAGGGCCGTAGACGAAGAACAGCCGTGCGTTGCGTACGTCCATTCCGTAGGTGTCACTGTACTGCAAGCCATAGAGCTCACCGGCAATCTTGGTGGCCCCATAAAGATCGGTCGCTTTGTAAGGCGTCGCTTCGCTTTGGGGGCCCGGGGCATCGCCGTAGACGGCGCCGGAGCTCATGTTCACGACCTTGTTGATACCCAGAATTCGACAGATTTCGAGTACGTTCAAGGTACCCGTCGCGTTGATCGAAATGTTCTTGAAGGGCCGTTGTTGGAAGGTGGGACCGGCGATGACCGAGACCCCATGAATGACGCCTTCCAGTTCGTCCTGATGACGAAGGAAAAGCTCGAACATACTGTGATAGTCGAGGACATCGACGGCTTCCAGCACTAACTTGTCGCGTACCTCCTCCAGATAGTCGAGACCCAGCCGATCGAAATGGCCGGCCGCCATGTCGCAGATGATGACTTGCTTGCCTTGCTTGGCCAGTTGGTAGGCCACCCAGGAGCCGACGTGGCCGAGCCCCCCCGTAATGAGAACAGACATGTTGTGAATCTCCTCGTTGTCTTGGACAGGCGTTGCTGCCCTAGTTGAGTACCAGGTTAGGTAGAAACATGACGACCGCTGGGAACAGGATGATGATCAGCAATACCGCGAAAAGCGGTATGTAGAACGGGAGTATTTCCCGTACCAGGTCCGAGAACGGCATGCCGGTGATCTTCTGTATCGTGAACAGCACAGTGCCGACAGGCGGTGTGATCAAGCCGATCATCAGGGTGAAAATCATGACCACCCCAAAATGCACGGGATCGATGCCGTATTGCATTACCACCGGGACCAGTAGCGGGGTCAGCAGGAACAGCGCCGGAACCGAATCAATAAAGAGCCCGATCAGGAGGATGAACAGGGCCAGCAAGAGCAGCAGGCTGAGTGGGTCGGTCACCGTTGCCAGCAGAAAATCCGCCACCAGCGCGGTCACCTGATAACGTGCCAACACCCAGCTATAAAGCGCACTCCCGGCGATGATAAAGAGTAGCGCAGCGGTATCAATGGCGGTGGCGCGCAGGATATTCAGGAACTCGCGTATGTCGATCGAACGATAGACCAGAAACGAGATGATCAGGCAGTAGATCAGCGCTACCACCGACGCCTCGGTAGGGGTAAACACCCCCGAGAGAATCCCCACGATGATAATCAGGGGGGTCAACATTGGCAGTGCGCCCCGCGTGAGGGCGAGAGTAAACTCTCTGAAGCGTGCCCTTGCCCGCGTCGGGAAACCGCGCCGATGGGAGATAATGGCGACCATCACCATCAGTCCTATTCCCATGAAAAGCCCGGGAATGATGGAGGCCAGGAAGATGGCGGCGATCGAGGCATTGGCCAGGGCGCCGTAGATGACCGCGGGGATGCTGGGTGGGATGATCGGACCAATAGTGGCCGAACTGGCGGTAACGGCGGCACTGAAGCCAGTCGGGTAGCCGTCGTCCTCCATCGCCTTGATTTCCAGCGCCCCGAGTCCGCCGGCATCGGCAACCGCCGAGCCGGACATGCCGGCGAACAGCATGCTGGCGACGACATTGACATGACCCAGCCCACCCTTGAAGTGGCCGACCATGGTGCGGGCGACATCGAAGACACGGTCCGAGATGCCGGCGCTGTTCATCAGGCGGCCAATGAGCAGAAAGGCGGGGATCGCCAGAAGGGTAAAGCTGTTGACCCCGTATAGTGTCCGCTGTGAGATCATTTCCATGGGGATGGCGTCAAAGCCACGGGTATAGCCCAGTACAAGGGCCGAAGAGGCGATCATGGCGAATGCCACGGGAACCCCGAGCATCAGCAGAACGATCAAGCCGACGAACATGATGACGAAAACTTCCATGGTCAGTCACTCCTGCCATCTTCGATGGTGGGTTGGGGGGTGCCCATGAGACGCTGGTAAAGTTCACCGAGCAGGAGCGCGATCATGAGCAACGCGGAAATCATCTGTATGAGGTAGATGTAGGAAAAGCTCATCTGAAAGGTGCTGGCCATGATGCCGGCCGTTCTGTCCATCATGTTCCAGGCTCCAGCGACGAGCATTAGCAGCACCAGCACGCAGATCACATCGGCTACGCTGGCGATGATGTTGCGCACGGAAGGGCTCAGGATGTCGGTCACGATGGTGATGCGAATATGTTCCTGGTAGCGCAGCGCGAGCACTGACCCCAGGAAAATTTCGGCCAGGAAGAGATAGCGTGAGGCTTCATCGGTCCAGGACACGGCAATGCCCAGGGCATAGCGTGAGATGACTTGAACAGCCATGATGATCAGCATCAGCGCGAAAGCTGTCATCAC
Organism: Halomonas sp. G11; assembly: GCF_001663515.1. Classification (NCBI taxonomy): domain Bacteria; kingdom Pseudomonadati; phylum Pseudomonadota; class Gammaproteobacteria; order Oceanospirillales; family Halomonadaceae; genus Halomonas; species Halomonas sp. G11. The sequence goes on along the minus strand of NZ_LYXG01000012.1, from coordinate 254,272 downwards.
AACCCCGGTCAGCAACTTCCAGAACAGATCAAGTGCACGGGTAACGCGTTCCGAGATTTTCACGGGCGCCTCCGGGTGATGTGCATCGGAATGGGTGGGCGAACCGCCGAAATTAACGGTTCGCCCTTTGCGGTTACTCGACGAGTGACAAGACGTAGTCACGCACCGCAGGATGATAGCTCTCGGCAATGTCGCGAATCGCGGGTTCGGCTGCACTGCGGAAGGCGGCAACATCCGGCTCGACGATGGTCATGCCGAGTTCCTCAAGCTCCGCGTAGAGGTCGGCCTGGCCATTGGCGACCATGTCGTTACCCCAGCTGGTCGCTTCGTCGATCGCACCGATGATGATGTCGCGATTTTCATCGGAAAGCCCCTGGTAGAAGTCCTCGTTCATCAGCCAATGGAAGAAAGAGTAGACATGCTCGGTACGGTTGATATGGCTCTGTACCTCGTAGAGTTTGCCGGCATGGATCAGGTCAACTGGGTTTTCCTGCATATCGATCACGCCGGTCTGCAGTGACGTGTAAACTTCGGGCCAGGCGATGGGGCTGGGCAGGGCGCCGATCTCTTCCCAAATCTGGATCCAGGGCGCGATCTCGGGCACCCGCATGCGCACCTCTTGAACGTCTTCTGGCGTCTCGACTGGGAAGTTGGACGTCAGGTTGCGCGGATTGCGTGCGGAAAGTCCGACGAGGCGCATGTTGCCGTTGGCGATAAGCTGTTCGTTGAGCAGTTCGCCGGTCTCGCCGTTGTAGACCTCACGGGCTTCTTCGCTGGAGCCGTAGACGAAGGGCAGGTCGGCGGCGGCAAATTCCTCGGCATATAGGGTCATGGGCATCGAGCCACCCAGGGCGATAGCGTACTCACCGTAACTGGCCCCCTCGAGGTGGTCACGTTCGCCGCCCACCTCGGTCCCCAGCAGAGTGATCGAGAATTCGCCGTCGGTCTTTTCTTCGATGCTCTCCTTGAGTCGTTCGCCCACCTTGAACATGGGATGCGACGGTTCGACGTGGATGGCAATGGCCAACTCCTCGGCCGAGGCCGTTGTTGTCGTGCCAAAGGCCGCGAGGCCAACGAGGAAGATGCTGCTGGCTGTTATTGTCTTCATGGTACTTACCTCTTTGATATCGTAGTGGCGTATTGATGTTGTTATGGCGTATCGGTGTTGCTTCATCCTGAAAACGGGCGGCTAAAGGCCCGCAACGCGACCGCAAGGTCGGGTTCCTGTTTAGCGTATTCCTCCAGCGATATTCCGCAGGAGGTGGCGTCCCAGGCGGCACGAATGCCGCGGCAGCCAGAGGCGACTCCATCGGGGTGGCCCATGATGCCGCCGCCGCAGGTGTAAATGAGATCCGTCGACTTGAGCGCCGCGAACGTAGCGGGTACCTGGTGGATCGTTTGTGCCGACGAAAATACCGGCATTGCACGATCGTCGCGGTCCGGCGCTTCGAGCAATGGGGTCAGGCAGGCACGGGCGGAGTCGATCACCGAGGCATCGGCCTCGGCAAACTTGCTGCCGAGGCCGTTGACATGCAGATGGTCGGCACCGGCCAGGCGAAGTAATGTCTGGTAGGCGCGATAATCGATACCCAACTGCGGATGGCGGTAGAACAGCCCCCAGCCATTGCGGTGACCATGAATCGGTAGCTGGGCATGACGCCTCAGTGCCGTCAGCGACCCCATGCCGATCCAGTTGACGCTGGCCATGACACAGGTACCGCCATGGTCGCGGACCAGGTCATGGCGCTGGCGCATTTCATCGAGGTCGCCAGTGATGTTGAAGGCATACATGGGCTTGCGCCCGGTACGCTGAGCGTGTTCCTCGATCACTCGCATCACCGCAGGGACCCGCTCGGCTAACGGCGAATAGGGGGGATCTGCAATCAGCTCGTCATCCTTGATAAAGTCGATGCCAGCTTCCACCAGTTGCTTGACCAGCGCGGCGGTTTCCTCGGGGGAGAGGCCTACACTGGGCTTGATGATGGTGCCCACCAGCGGGCCCCGGTCGACGCCCGCCAATTGCCGTGTGCCGGAAACCGAAAACTGGGGGCCGGGCATTGCCTTGATGAACGCATCGGGCAGTGCGATATCCGTCAGCCGAAATCCGGAAAGTTCCCGTAGCTCAGTGAGGTTGCCAAGAATCGTCGCCATCAGGTTGGAAAGACTGGCCCCGATATTCTCGAGCGGCCATGACAAGGTGACATCCGCCTGCTGGTAAGTGTCACCGGATAAGCAGCCAGGCAGTGAGGGCGTATCACATGCTGTCAGCGCGGTAACCGCGTCTACCCTGGCGGCATGGCGTTCGCGCAGGGCATCGGTTTCTCCGGCCAGCTTGAGAAACGTGCCGGAGGATTGCTCGCCAGCCATCGCCAGGGCCGCACGCTCTGGATCAAGCGGCGTTTCGATGCGGTAGCTGGCGCTGATGCGCGGCATGTCAACGGATGATGGCTGGCTCGCCATTTGCTTACTCCTCACCAACTGGTTCGAATGGCTATTCAGAAAGCTAGCACTGGTGATTTGGTAGCGCTACCATTTTTTTCATCATAGGATAAACTTCCAGGAACGCAAACTGGGATAGATAGGAGAAGGGTATGTCAACCAACAAGACGGGTGGGCGAGAACGTCGGCGTCATCACGGTGATAACCGTGTCACGCTCAAGGACGTAGCGCGGGAGGCAGGGGTCGCGCCGATCACGGTGTCGCGCGCCTTGAATACGCCCGAGAATGTCTCTGCCGGTTTGCGTGAGCGTATCGACAATGCCGTGTCCGCACTGGGCTATGTTCCCAATCTGATCGCCGGCGGTCTGGCCTCGGCAGGCACCCGAGTGATTCCGGTGGTGGTGCCGTCACTGTCGATATTGACCTATATCGAGGTGATCCATGGCATCCAGCAGACCCTTGAACCCGCGGGTTATCAGGTGCTGTTGGGCTCCACGGATTTTGACCTGGAACGCGAGGCCTCCCTGGTGGATACGGTGCTCGGCTATTCGCCTTCAGGGATGATCATGACCGGTCTCCGGCATCGCGAGAGCGCTGAACGTCGGCTGAAGGCCTGGGGACGTCCTTTAGTCGAGATCATGGAGTTGGGTGAGACCTGCATCGATATGAACATTGGGGTTGAAAACACCGAGGCGGGGGCCTGCATGGCCAGGCACCTGGTCGAGCAGGGCTATCAACGCATTGCCTTTCTGGGAACTGGCATGGCGCATGATTATCGTGCCCGCCTGCGGTATGAAGGGCATCGTCAGGCATTGAAAGCAGCTGGGATAGAAAGTGACGTGCTATTTCAGGATGACCAGCCTTCATCGTATGAGGTAGGGCGGAAACTGTTTCTCGAGGCGTTGGACGCACGTCCTGATCTGCAGGCATTGCATTTCGCCAACGATAACCTGGCGGCTGGGGCCATTCTGGAAGCCAATCGGATTGGCGTACGGGTGCCACAGGATATCGCCATCGGCGGGTATCTGGGGTTGTCGTTGGGTGAGCACCTGACGCCACGCCTGACAACCGTGACCGTGCCCCGCTACGAGATGGGCGTAGAGGCCGCGAAAATGCTACTGGCGAAGTTGGAGGGCGGATCGCCTGCCTCATCGAGAGTTGATATAGGCTACGAGCTTAAGGTGCGAGAGAGCACCTGAGCAACCAGGCAAGAGGGGCTAACAATGACAAGACCACTGGTTGCCTTTTATGGCGACGATTTCACCGGTTCGACGGAAAATTTGGCGCAGTTCTGCCGCCATGGATTTCGTGGGCGACTGTTTTTCTCTACTGCAGCGCCCGAGACGATCTTCGACATGGCAACGGAACTGGATGTGGTAGGGCTGGCGGGGACGGCTCGTGGGTTGACGCCGTCGGCAATCACCGCCGAGGTCGAGCCGGCCCTTGCAGTCATCGAGTCGATCGCCCCTAGGCTAATGCAGTTCAAGATCTGCTCGACATTCGATTCATCACCGACGGTGGGCAGCATCGGGCATGTAATGGAGCTGGCCCGCCGACGCTGGCCGGGCTGCGCTCTGCCGGTGATGCCCGCTACCCCGGACTTCGGGCGATACACCGCATTTTCCCACCTGTTCACCCGCTACCAGGGCGAGATCTGTCGGTTGGATCAGCATCCAGGCATGGCTCATCACCCCTCGACCCCGATGAACGAGGCGGACTTGCGTCGTCATCTGGCCTCGCAGACGACAATTGCGTCAGCGGCGGTCACACTGCTCGACTATCGTCAGGCGGGCGGCGGCTGGGAGGCATTGTGGTCGGCCGTTGAGTCAGAGCGTTTCGTGGTCCTTGATGCCACCGATCAGTCCGAGCTGCAACACGCTGCCGAGTTGATCCTGCGCCTGGCCGAGCACCGTCCTACGCTCGCGGTTGCTGCTCAGGGGCTGGCAGATGCCGTGGGCCGTTCCTTGACCCGCGATACGGTGGAGCGCCACCCGTTGCCGACCACCTATCAAGGCGTGGCGCGGTTGCTGGTGCTATCCGGCAGTTGTTCCCCCCAGACCCGCATGCAGTTGGCGCATTTCGAGTCGCAGGGCGGTTGCGTTCTGCCACTGCAGCCCGAAGAGGCGATGCGCGATGCGCCTGGCGTGGCCCGACGGCTGTCCCGCCAGGTGATGGCTATGTTCCGAGAGGGTCATGATGTCGCTGTGGCGACCACGCGCAGCGACACGGATGTCATTGCTGACCTTTCAACCGAGCGACTGGCGACGGTCGTTGGCGAGGTTTTCGCTCGACTGACCCGCGAGCTGCGAGAGGCAGGCGATCTTCATCGTGTTGTCTTTGCTGGTGGTGATACCTCGAGCCATGCCATGCGGCAACTCGGGGCCGATGCCCTGGAACTGGTAGCCTTCGATGAGGCTCAGGGCGGCCATCTGTGTCGGCTGGTGGCCACCGACTCGCCGGTCGACGGGCTGGAGGTCGTACTCAAGGGCGGCCAGATTGGCGGGGAGGAGTTGCTGGTGCGGGTCAAGCGCGGAACGGCTGATCCTGCTACTTGAGAAGGGCTTTTATACCCAGCAATCAGCATTTGCGTTTTCCCCATGATATGAACAGCATGGGTAAACGCGTCGAGAATCTACCCGAGCGGTATTTGCTCCATCAGTAATTGGCGCCAGCGAGGCTCGGGTACCGGGCGGCTGTAGTGATATCCCTGGCCTTTGCTGCATCCAAGCTGCCGGACTATCGCTATCTGACTTGTTGACTCCAGCCCTTCGGCGACGACATCAGCGCCAATCGCTTCAGCGATGACGATCACTGCCTTGACGATGGCCTGGCGGTAAGGGTTGTCGTCTAGTTGACTGATAAAGCTTTTGTCGATTTTGATTTCGTCGAAGAAGTAGTCTTTTAAATGCCCCAGCGACGAATAACCTGTGCCGAAGTCATCCAGCGACAGGCGAACGCCCATTGCGGTCAAGGCTTCCAGGTCATGCTGCAATGTTTGGCAGTGTTGCTCAAAGACACTCTCCGTAATTTCAAGCGTCAGCAATTCCGGCGCGATGTTGTAGTCGGATAGCGCCTTTTGAACGGTATCCGGCATAGAGCCGAGCTGAAACTGGATCAGCGACAGATTGATGGATACTGGGGTGACGGGGATGCCAGCGTCATGCCAGCGCCTGATATCGCGGCAGGCCTGACGTATCACCCAATCTCCGATTGGGCCAATCAGCTGGCTTTGTTCTGCCAGAGGGATGAATTGATCCGGCGGAATAAAGCCAATCTCGGGATGCTGCCAGCGTAGCAAGGCTTCTGTCGAGACAATGCGGCCGCTCGCCAGGTCAACCTGGGGCTGGTAGTAAAGTGTCAATTGGTCGGCTGCAATGGCGTGGCGCAGTTTCATGGTGATGTCCACGTTCTTGCGGGTTTGCTCTTCGAGGGTTTTGGTGTACTGGGTCCAGGTCAAGGTTGGATTATGCTGGCTGATATGCATGGCCAGTGTGGCGTCGTTCATCAGCTTTCTGGCATCGTCGGCAGTGGTACGGATACGTGTATAGCCGAACGACGCCTCGACGTGAAAGGCGAATCCCCTGATTTCAAACGGCACATCAAAGACGGCTGCCATGCTTTCGCGCAGTTGGCGCCGAGTGCGCTGATGCTCTTGAGTCGCCAGAACCGTGAATTCACCACCGCCAGTACGCGCGATCAAACCATTTTCACCAATCTCTGCCGTCAAGCGCTGGGCGACCTCCTGCAGTACCTCGTCCCCGACGTCGTGGCCCTGGGTATTATTGATTTCTCTAAGCGCCTTGATGTCGATCACCAATACTGGACTGGCGGGGTGCAGCGTTTTCTGTCTTATCAGCTCGTCCAGGCGCCTGGCGAAGCCTTCCAGAGATAAAAGGCCGGTAAGTCGATCTTTATAAGCGGCATTTTCAACGTCTTTTTCGGCGCGCTTTAACTGAGTGATTTCCTGAGAGGTGCCAATCCACTCGACGAGTTGGTGATCCTCATCCAGTACCGGCGAGATGCGATCCATGAACCACCGAGGTGAGGGGCTTTGAGCCGGTAACTGGTAGGCCACCTCAAACGATGTCTTGTTTCTGAGGGCCTCGCTCCAGCCGTCGCGAAAGGCCTCCGCGGCTTCCGGCGCTATCGCACTGTGAATCGTCGCCATATCGAGGGAGCCGCTAGATGACAGACCGGCTATTGCCAACCATTGCTCGGGGGCTTCTATAAGCTCACCCTCGGCATCCATCAGCCAGATATAGCCAGCCTGGGTTTGAATCAGGCTTCTGAAGCGCCGTTTTTGTTGGGCCAGTGCATTTAGGGCCGAGTGTTCTTTAGTGACGTCAACCTGAATGCCAATGATGTATGAAATGCTGCCGTCGTCAGCCCGGATGGTGCGGAGTTTGACTTGATTTTCAAACAGCTCGCCATTGCGGCGAACATTGGTCACGGTGGCGGTGCAGTCGGTCCCCCGCGATAGAGCGTTGCGCATTATCTGGAGGCCAGGTTGGTCGCGATGCTCTCCCTGGAGGAAGCGACAGTTGCGGCCTAATATTTCGGCTCTGGGATATCCTGTCATGCGCTCGTAAGCGGCGTTGGCATAGATGATAGGTGTGTCGAAAAGGTTGGGGTCGGCAATCGTCACGCCACATTCGACTTCCGCAAAAGCCGCCGATAAAAGAGGTGTCTGCCTAAGGAACATGAGCTCATTGGCAGTTTCCGTGGTCAGGGCATGCACGAGTTGGACGGCCCGCTCGATATCCTCTGCATGTTTACCGGCAAACACAATCACCGTCGGTTGTGTGTCCTGATGGGGAGTGCTCAGTGCTTCAACCGCGATGAAAGCCGCGCCGTTCAGCGGGGCGTCAGGCGGTGGTATTTCCGATCGAGGAATGCCATCAGCCAGCGTCGCCTGGACACTGTCGAGGTTCATAAGCATCTGCGCAGCGTCGGGGTCACCGATGCGATGGCTTGGCGTATTTTCGTCTTTAACAATGACCGCCGCACAAACGGCATCGCAGACCGTCTCTAGTGCCTCTAGTAGATCAGTAAAGAGATCATTGTAGTCTGGCGGGTGTAACATTTTTAAAGCACCTTAGGGGAGTGGCGTTACCGTGCGGTTGCTGGAAACTGGGGCTCTAACATACGTCCGGGCTATCCTAGGGACGTCGGCAGGCCTTGATTTTCTGAAGTAGTCTGCTCAGCAAGAACCCTGTTTCGGCCACCCTCTTTGGCTTCATAGAGCAGTCGGTCAGAGCGCCTGAGCAAGTCTTCGACGGAGGTGATCGCTTCTGTCATTTCCAGAACACCGCCACTGACGGAGACCGCAAAGGGCGAGTTGTCTTCTGCTAAATACTCGCTTTGATTGATCGCCAGACGCAGGTTTTCTGCCACTTGTCTGGCTTCTTCCCCAAGGGTGTTGGGTAACAAGACCAAAAACTCCTCACCGCCCATACGACCGACGATGTCGGTCGCTCGTAAGCGATGCTTCATCAGCTCGCTGATTTTGGTCAGCACCCGGTCACCCACCAAATGGCCATGTGAGTCATTGATTTGCTTGAAATGGTCGATATCCAGGCTGATCAGCGAAAAAGGGGTCTGGTATCGCTGATAAAGTGCCATGGCGTCGTTAAGCGATTGAGTCAGATAGCGCCGGTTAAACAGTCCCGTCAGTTCGTCGGTAATGGACAGGTAGGCCAGTGTGTTTTCCAGTTGTTTTTGGTCATCGATATTGGTCAGCATACCATGCCAAACGAGTTTGCCGAGCGGGTCCTGAATAGGGCACGCGACTGCCCGGAACCAACGTTCTGTGCCATTGACGAACATGCGAAATTGACAGGCACCCTCTGATAAGGACGTGTAACAACCTCTGACGGCGGCTTGGACTGCTGCTGAATCAAGCGGATGAATGGCATCGAAAAATAAGCAAGGGTCTTTTTCAATGGCTTTGCAATCAAGGCCAAAGTAGCTGTAAGAACGTTCGCTGACGTAAGTGAAGCGCAAAGCCACCGGAGAAACCATCTCGAAGGAGAAGAGTATGCCTGGTACGGAGGCGGCCAGGTGGGCAAGATGCTGTCGGGATTCCTGCTCGATGGAAACGTCTATGTGTGTGCCCATCATCCAGTCGGTGGGCGTGCCATCTGGCTCCCTGACCAGCATGCCGCGGTCTTGAATCCAGCACCAGCTGCCGTCTTTGCGACGCACCCGGCATAGGCACTCATAGAAGGGAATTTGGTTGTTCAAATGCTGGTCGATCAGCGTATAGGAGTGCTTCAAGTCGTCGGGATGGCAGGCGCGGTTCCAGGTTTCGATGGAAAGCGGCTGAATGTCTTCCAATGTGTAGCCAAGCATGGTGGCCCAGCGTTCATTGAAAATCACCTCCCCGGTTTTGACATTCCATTCCCAGGTGCCAGCTCTGGTGCCATCGATAATCGCCTGCAAACGCAATTCGGAGGAAAGATTCATGGTGAACCTCTCTGCCAAAAACACACTGATAGCATCATTTACTGACGGGCACCCGTTTAGCTTGAATTAATATCGAATGGCTTCATCAATCGTGCCTGTTTCGCGTTATTCAGCAAACCATCAGGTTATCGATAAGAAGACCATTGCATCACGTCCAACCGACTTGCTGCGAAATGATGGCGCAGCTTGGCTGGAAATCCTAGCCGCATAAAGCCAGTCCTGACCACTTGACAATTTTACCATAATGCGTCGTGGAGAACTTTCCGGTGTTGTCATATTTTTCCGTGGGCGAGTGTGGGAGTTAATAGCTGTGCTACGTACTTTCACCCAGTTGAAGCTTGAAACCGACATCATGCTGACGGCGATAGACATTTTTACCGCTTAGCCGACGGATCAGCTCTTTGGCGGCTAAACGGCCCATTTCTTCCCGGGGGGACAGGATCGTGGTCAGTTGGGGAGTGACATGCTGTCCAAGCGGCAGGCCATTGAATCCCGCGATAGCGATGTCATTGGGGACATTCAGCCCCCGACGTTGGGCAGCAAGCAACGCGCCGGCCGCCAGGTCGTCGTTGGCGAAATGAATGGCTTTAGTCTTGGGATGTTGCGCAAACACTAGATCCAGGCTCTCGGAGCCTGCCTTTAGGCTGCCCAGGGTGTCGAGTTCAACGATTGGCGCGTCAATGCCATGGGCTTGCAACACCGCCTTATGCCCTTCGTAACGCATGCTGGCCCGGTAATCCTGCGCGAGTCGTGCACCCACATAAACAATATCCCGGTAGCCTTTATCCACCAGGTGGCTGGCCATACAGCGGCCTGCGGCGACGTGATCGAGACCAACGTTCAGATCCATGCCTTTGCCCAGTTCCATGACTTCCATGATGGGGTGATCCCAGTTTGCCAGCAGTTTATGGCAGGCCTTGTTATGGCGAAGTCCGGCGGTGACCAGTGCAGAGCAGGACCAGCCCAGGAAGGTGCGCACTAACTGATACTCGCGATCCAGATCGTAGTCGGTATTACCCAGCAGTATCTGATAGCCCTCGGCTTCCAGCGTTTCCTGCAACCCCTTGATGACTTCAACAAACACGCTATTGATCAATGACGGCACGATGACGGCAATCAGCTTTGAACGAGAAGAGGCCAGGCTCCCGGCAACCAGGTTAGGCACGTAGCCCAAGCGTTCCACGGCCGCTAAAACGTTGCGTCGGGTTGTGTCGCTAACCTTGGCCGGGTTGTTGAGTGCTCTCGATGCCGTAATCGGCGATACGCCTGCCGATTTGGCGACTTGGGTGAGCGTGATCTGGTCGGAGTGGCGTCGATTTTTAGCGGTATGTGAGGGATCTTTAGACATTGGTTGTATGGGCCTGATGTTTAGCTTGTCAATGTAAAAATAATAATCTAAAAAGAATGATAGCGCTATCATGACAGCGCTGTCATAAGCCTTGAAATAACGGACAATCTAAAAATTAGCGCCGTGTTGATGGCAACCAACGCAACAAAATTGAGGTGGCAGCCAGTGAGTCAAGACAATCAACAATCACTTCAAGTAGGCGTTATTGGCCTGGGTGCCATGGGGATGGGAACCGCTTCCACCCTGCATCAGCAGGGCTTTAACGTAACCGGGTGTGATATTTCTGCCGAGGCGCGTGATGCCTTTGCGGCAGCCGGGGGAAAAAGCGTGGCAACCCCTGCTGAACTTGCTCACTGCCATGTCGTGTTGGTGGTTGTTGTTAACGGGGCCCAGGCTGAACAAGTGCTGTTCGGTGAACAGGGGGTGGTAAGCCATCTGGCGCCGGGTAGCCTGATCATCCAGTGTGCGACGGTGGCGCCCAGCCAGGCAAAACAGCTGGGTGAACGTTTGTCGGCCGCGGGGGTGATGCTCCTCGATGCGCCGATCAGCGGTGGTGCGGCTAAAGCCAAAAGCGGCGAACTATCGGTGATGGCGTCCGGGGCTGAGGACGCTTTTACCTACGGCCAACCAGTGCTCGACGCCATGGCTGCCAAGGTGTACCGCCTTGGCGATGCCCCTGGGGTGGGTTCCAGCATGAAGCTGGTCAATCAACTCTTGGCAGGCGTGCATATTGCCACCGCCGCTGAAGCCATGGCGCTGGGGATTCGCATGGGGCTCGACCCCGACGTTATTTACGAGGTGATTACCCACTCGGCAGGCAATTCCTGGATGTTCGAAAACCGGGTGCCGCATATTCTGAGTGGCGACTACACGCCGCTTTCGGCCGTGGATATCTTCGTTAAAGACCTCAATATCGTCCACCAAACCGGGCGCGAGCTATCGCTATCAACGCCGGTAGCCGCCAGTGCGCTGCAGCAGTTTACCGCCGCCAGCGGTGCCGGTTTCGGTCGCGAAGATGATTCGTCGGTGATTAAAGTTTATCAGCGCCTATCAGGTATCGAGTTGCCCGAAGCCGCCAACGACCACCAGGGAGCCTGAACCATGGGGATGGGATCTAGCATCGTATTGGGCGCCATTGCCGATGACTTCACTGGGGCTACCGACCTTGCCAATAACCTGGTGCGTGGCGGCATGCGCTGCCTGCAGGTCATCGGTGTGCCGCAGGAGGACATTGACCTGACGCATATCGATGCGGTGGTGGTGGCGCTGAAGTCCCGCTCCTGTCCGGTGGATGAGGCCGTGGCCGATTCCCTCGCAGCGCTGGACTGGCTCCGTCGGCAGGGTGCCCGTCAGGTGTTCTTCAAGTACTGCTCCACGTTTGATTCCACCGACCAGGGCAATATCGGCCCGGTCGCTGATGCGTTGCTAGACGCTTTAGGGGCTTCTCAAACAGTGATGGTGCCCGCCTTCCCGGTTAATGGCCGTACGGTTTATCAAGGCCATCTGTTTGTGGGCGACCGTTTGCTCAACGACAGCGGCATGCAGGACCATCCTTTGAACCCCATGCAGGATGCGGACCTGGTGCGGGTGCTCTCCCGGCAAACACCGCACAAAGTGGGGTTGGCCAACCATGCGTTGCTCGCCCAGGGCGCTGACGCAACGCGTAAGCATTTATCCGCGCTCTCAGAAAACGATGTGCGTCACGTCATTTGCGATTCCCTGGACGAAAAGGATCTGGACGTACTCGCTGAAGCGACTGTTCTGATGCCCTTGGTCACTGGCGGCTCTGGTCTGGGGCAGGCGCTGCCTGCCCAGTACCGGGCCCAAGGTTGGCTAGACAAGATCACTGAGCCAGGGCGTTTATCCCCCGCCACGGGAAGTGCGCTGGTGCTTTCCGGCAGCTGTTCCCGTGCCACGCTCGCCCAGGTGGAGGATTTTCTGGCCAAACATCCCGATGGTGGCTTTGCGCTTGATCCGTTGGCGTTGGCTGAAGGAGGGCAGCAGGAAAAGGCGTTGGCCTTTGCTCGGCAGCGGTTGTCTCAGGAGGCCCCCATACTGATCTACGCCTCGGCGGTGCCTGAAAAGGTGAATGCAGCGCAGCAAGCGCTAGGCGTTGCGCGTGCTGGCGCCCTGGTAGAAGAGGCGCTCAGCCAATTGGCGGTCACGCTGGTCAAGGAGGGGGTTGGCCGGTTGCTGGTGGCCGGGGGCGAAACATCAGGTGCCGTGGTGTCGGCGTTGGGGATTACGGCCTTGCATATTGGTGAGCAGATCGACCCCGGCGTGCCCTGGACCCAGGCCCTGCTATCCGGGCGGGAAGCACCGCTTTCCATGGCGCTGAAGTCAGGCAACTTTGGCGGCGTCGATTTCTTCACAAGAGCGTTCGAGGTGCTGGCATGAGCATTCACGACCAGAACAGCCTGCGGGAGCAGATCAGCATCCTGGGCAAGTCGTTGTTTGATCGCGGCCTGACGATGGGGTCCAGCGGCAACATCAGCGTCCGCCTGGATGATGGCGGCTGGCTGATGACACCCACGAACGCCTGCTTGGGTCGACTGGATCCAGCGCGCATTTCCCACCTGGATGAGAAAGGCCAGTTGCTGGGTGGCGATAAGCCCACCAAAGAACAGTTTCTCCACATGGCGATGTATGCCGAGCGGCCTCAGTCAGGCGCGATTGTGCATCTGCACTCCACCCACTCGGTCGCCGTTTCGTGCCTGCCGGAAATAGATCAGTGCGACTGTATTCCACCGCTTACGGCTTATTACGTGATGCGGGTCGGCAAGCTGCCACTCGTCCCCTACCACATGCCCGGGGACCCAAAGCTCGGCGACGCGGTTCGTGGCCTGGCGGGTAAGCACAGCGCGGTGCTTCTGGCCAACCACGGACCGGTGGTGGCGGGGAAAAACCTTGATGCTGCTGTGTATGCCACCGAAGAACTGGAAGAGACGGCCAAGCTCTACCTGCTGTTACGCGGCCAGAACCCCCGGGGGCTAACGCCGGAGCAGGTGGCTGAGCTTGAAGCCAAGTTTCCGCGAGATTAATAACGATCTTGCTGGTAATAAACACTAAATAACAAGAGTTCCACCATGATTCGACTGGCTGCCAACCTCAGCATGCTGTTCAACGAGTACGGATTTCTGGATCGCTTCGCCGCCGCCGCGAATGCGGGCTTCAAAGGCGTGGAGTACTTGTTTCCTTACGCGTTTTCTCCTGAAACGTTGCGCCAAGCATTGCAAGAATGCCAACTGGAGCAGGTGCTATTCAATCTGCCGCCAGGTGATTGGGAGGCCGGAGAGCGTGGGCTGGCCAGTCTGCCCGGCCGCGAGTCGGAGTTTCGTTACTCGGTGGTTGAGGCTTTACGTTACGCGGAAGCCCTCAACTGCCCACGCGTCCATGCCATGGCCGGTTTGCTTCCGGCGGGCGCTGATGACGCCACCCAGGCTGAGCATCATGCCACCTACGTTCGCAACCTTCGCTTTGCAGCGGGGGAAGCGGCCAAAGTGGGGCGAGAGGTGCTCATCGAACCGATCAATACGCGCGATATGCCAGGCTTCTTTCTATCCCGCCAGGCCCAGGCCATGGCCGTTATAAAAGAGGTAGGCGCGGAAAATTTAAAGCTCCAGTTTGATCTTTATCACTGCCAGATCATGGATGGCGACTTGATCCGCCACCTTGAACGCCAGTTCAGTGCCATCGGCCATATTCAAGTTGCGGGCGTGCCCGAGCGCCACGAGCCGAATGTGGGTGAAGTCCATTATCCCGCTATTTTTGACCGCTTGAGTGCATTGGGCTATCGCGGCTGGATTGGCTGCGAATATCGACCAGGTGCCGAAACGCACGCGGGTTTGGGCTGGGGCGAACCGTGGGGACTGACGGGTCACTGAGCGGGTTTAACGTACATGAACAACAATCGCCGTCTATCAGGAGCATAAAGATGCATATCGCCATCACCGGTGCCGCCGGTTTTCTCGGCCAGCGTTTGGTACATCAACTGCTCGCGCGTGGTGAGCTTCGCCAGCAGCCCATCACACGGTTAACGCTGATTGACCAGGTGGAAGCGCCGCAGCCCGAAGCCGGCAATATCGCGGTGACGCCCATGGCGCTGGATATTACCGAGCCGGGCGCACTGGATCGCGTTTTTGAGCAACGCCCGGATGTTATCTACCACCTGGCAGCCGTTGTGAGTTCGGCGGCCGAAGCGGATTTTGACCTGGGGCTAAGGGTCAATTTCGATGCGACCCGTGCGCTGTTGGAAGCCTGTCGCAAGCGGGAGCTGAGTGATACCCGCTTGGTCATGGCCAGTTCGGTGGCGGCCTACGGCGGGGACTTGCCCGAGGTGCTGGATGATATGACGGCGCTTCACCCGCAAAACTCTTACGGCGCTCAGAAAGCCATGTCGGAGCTGCTGGTCAACGATTACAGCCGCCGAGGATTGGTCGACGGTCTTGTGCTGCGTTTGCCCACGATTGTCATTCGACCCGGGCGGCCGAATGCGGCTGCGTCCAGCTTTGCTTCCAGTATTTTACGCGAACCGCTGAATGGCGAAGAAGCGATCTGCCCTGTGCCGGTGGAACTGCCCATGTTCGTGATGTCGCCGGGTAAGGTCGTCGATGCGCTTGTCCACGGTGCAGAGGTGCCGGGTGAGGCGCTAGGCGCTTTTCGGGCGTTCATGTTGCCGGGCATCACCATCACGGTGGCCGAGATGCTGGAGGCGCTGCGTGACGCAGCGGGAGAGAAAGCCTTTTCATTAGTACGCCATGAGCCTGACCCGCGCATCGAATCCATTGTCGCGAGCTGGCCTGCACGCTTTAACACGGCAAAAGCCACACAGCTTGGCTTTGTGGGCGATGAAAACTTCAAACAGATTATTGATGCGTTCGTGACAGAACGCGCTTGAGTTCCTACGCGGCTAACCGCCGTAGGTAATTGCCTGGGCCAAATTCGCACATCTGGCGATTTGCCCAAAAAACCCACCCTCACAACAACAAAAGAGGGAATCAAGATGACTAAAAACTTTGCTCGTCACTCACTCGTGGCCGCTATCGCTGCCATTGCCACCACTGGCGTTGCCCTTCAGGCTCATGCAGCAACGGAAGTCAATCTGGGTCACACCCTGTCTTCCTCGTCGCATTACTCGGTAGGTGCAGACGCCTTCAAGGAGACGCTGGAGGAGCTATCCGACGGGGCCTATACCGTTAACGAACATCCGTCCGGATCCCTGGGCGGTGAGCGGGAAATGATCGAAGGCTTGCAGATCGGCACGGTCGACTTTGTGATCACGTCAACGGGTCCGTTGGGTAACTTCGTGCCGGAAACCTACGTGCTCGACTTGCCATTCCTATTTGAAGACTACGAAGAAGCGCGCTGCGTACTGGACAGTGATCTTGGTGATGAGCTCCTCGCCAAAATGAGTGATCACAATCTAGTGGGCCTGGCGTGGTCGGAAAATGGCTTCCGCCATATGACCAACAGCCAGCGTGAGATCGCAACGCCAGAGGACGCAGAAGGTTTGCGCGTTCGCACAATGGAAAATTCGGTGCACCAGGAAGCGTTTCGTCAAATGGGCGCACGGCCGACACCCATGGCATTCCCTGAACTTTTCACGGCGCTACAACAAGGGACCGTGGATGGTCAGGAAAACCCGATCACTGTGATTGTCGCCACCAACTTCTGGGAAGTGCAGGACTACCTTTCCCTGACCGGGCACGTCTATTCACCGGCGGTCGTGCTTGGTTCGCCCATTTTCATGGATGGTTTAAGCGAGGAGGAGCGAGGCTGGTTCGAGCAGGCAGCGCAAGCCTCGGCTGAAGCAACCCGTGCAGAAGTTTCGCGCTTGGAGCGTGAAGGCGTAGAACTGCTCGAAGAGAAAGGCATGACGGTCAAAACGGATATTGATGTTGCGCCTTTCCAGGAAGCGGTGGAGCCCGCTTACGAGATATTTACCTCGGAGTACGGCAACGAAATGCTTGAGCGCGTTCAGGAAAAAGCCAGCAACTGCTGAGGACTTCCTCCACTTCGGCCTCCAGGCATCTGGGGGCCGTTTCTGCACGGTGACCATCTATGCTAGCGGTATTTCTTCGTCTGGAAAGCCATTTAACGCGCTTAGCCCTGCTCATTGCAGTGGTGATGCTAGCCATCTCAGTGACGCTAAGTTTTTATCAAGTCCTCACTCGCTTTGTGTTTAATGCGCCTTCTACCTGGTCTGAAGTCGCCTCACGCACGGCGATGATCTGGTGTGTGTTCATGGCCGCGGCGGCTACCTTCCGTGGTGGTTACATGATGGCGGTGGAGGTCATTTATAAACTCGTCCCAACGCGTTTTATGAAGCTGTTGGAAATCGTCATTGTGGTGTGTTGCCTATTGGTGCTTGGCGTGCTGATTCATTACGGGATTCAGATGACCATGCGGGTAAGCAGCCAGACCATGTCTGGCATGAATATATCGATGTCATGGGCGTATGCGGCGATCCCCATGGGGTCAAGTTTTGCGATCGTTGCCGCCGTTGCAAGGTTGTTAGCGCAGTTAAGTGGTCGAGAGCAGGTGGGGCCAGAAAATAGCGAGACGCTACCGGAGGCAGAACTGCCTCAAGAGGGTGACTTGCCCAAAGGAGGGTCGCAGCCATGAACATGGTGATTGGTCTGTCCTTGATTATCCTGTTTACGGTCGGTGTGCCGATTGCCATTTCCATCCTTCTGGCATCGATTATCGGCATTGAGTTCTTCACGCGTCTGCCATTGCTGCTGGTCCCGCAGCAGATGTTTATCGGCATTGATAAATTTCCATTAATGGCCATCCCCTTCTTTATTCTCGCCGGTAACCTGATGGCGGCTGGGGGGATATCCCAACGCCTGGTGGATTTGGCCAAGTCCATTGTGGGTCGCGTCCAGGGCGGACTGGCGATGTCCTGTGTGCTGACATGCATGATGTTTGCAGCGGTCTCAGGATCAAGCGTGGCCACGACCTTTGCGATCGGTGCCATCTTGATTCCCGCCATGGTGAAACATGGCTATCCCAGACCGTTGGCGGCTTCCATTCAGGCGACTTCAGCAGAGCTGGGTGTGCTTATTCCGCCATCCATTCCGTTGATTTTGTATGGTGTGAGTACCGATACGTCTATTGGGCAATTGTTTATTGCGGGCGTGGGGCCGGGCATATTGATTGGCAGCGCGCTGATCATCTTTCTTTATCTGTTCTGTAAGGTGCGGGGCTTTGGTAAAGAAGATTATAAAGACAGCACCGGCTTTATGGTCTCGGTCAAGCGTGCGTGGGTGGCAATGCTCATGCCGGTGGTCGTTATCGGGGGGATTTACGGTGGTATTTTCACCCCTACCGAAGCATCGGCCGTGGCCGTATTCTTTGCCCTCATCGTCGGTGGTTTTTACTACCGTGAATTGAAAATAGACGATGTGTGGCCGATTTTTCGCCAAAGCGTGATTTCTACCGCCGCCGTTATGCTGATTATTGCGGCGGCCTCACTATTTAGTTTTCTTCTCAGCCGCACGGGACTCCCTGCGCAAATCGCCACCCTGGTCACCAATACGATCAGTGACCCCATGATGTTCCTGTTGGTGGTCAATGGGTTGCTGTTAGTCGTCGGTATGTTTATTGAAACGTCCGCCGCCATTCTGGTGCTTGCGCCCATCTTGACCCCGATCGCGATGCAGTTCGGTATTCATCCGGTTCATTTCGGTCTTGTGATGGTGGTTAACCTGGCCCTTGGGATGATTACACCGCCGTTGGGCGTGAACCTCTTTGCGGCTTGTGCGGTGGCCAAGATATCGATCGATCAGATGCTGCCCTGGTTGGTTCGTTTTGTACTGGTGATCTTAGCGTGCTTGATGGCGATTACCTATATGCCGTGGATTTCACTGGGGTTGGTGGATTTTCTATATGGTTAGGTGAGCGGCTTTGAAGCGCATCGAACAAGGACAATAACAGGAGTATTTCATGTTGAAGACGACGGATTTACCGCCCCAACAGGCCCTCATTGGTGGTGATTGGGTGAGTTCTGCCACCACGCTGGAGGTAGAAGCACCTGCCACGGGCGAACCCTTGGCACGTATTGCGCGCTGCCAATCCGACCATATAGATGCCGCTGTAAAGGCAGCGAAACAAGCTTTTTCCGGCCAGTCGGGTGAATGGGCCAGTTGGTCTGCCCGCAAGCGCAGTGAATGGTTACTTCGTTTTGCCGATACTATCGAAGCACATCAGGAACAGCTGGCGCGGCTTGAGTGTGCCGACACCGGCAAGCCCATGACCCAGGCCAAGGGCGATATAGCGGCCTGTGCCCGCTATTTTCGCTTTTACGGTGGTGCGGCCGACAAGCTCCATGGTGAAACCATTCCTTTTGAAACCGATTTCGCCGTGATGACGCTGCGCGAACCTTACGGTGTATGTGCGCAGATTATTCCCTGGAACTACCCGTCACAGATTTTTGGGCGCTGTGTGGCAGCGGCGTTGGCGGCTGGCAACACGGTGGTGCTCAAACCGGCGGAAGACGCCTGTTTGAGTGTTTTATGCTTGGCGGAACTGGCCGTGAATCATGGCTTGCCCGCCGGTGCGCTTAATGTGGTGCCAGGGCTTGGCTCTGAGGCAGGTGCGGCGTTGGCTTCACACCCTGATATTGATCATCTCTCTTTTACGGGCTCGCCTGAAACGGGCACTTACGTCGCCCAAGCGGCCGCGCAGCATCACGTTCCTGTGACATTGGAGTTGGGTGGCAAATCACCTCAACTGGTATTCGCGGATGCGGATCTCGATGCGGCGCTTCCAGCCGTCATAAAAGGGATTATTCAAAATGCTGGGCAGACCTGTTCAGCGGGCAGTCGCCTCTTGGTTCAGCGCGAGATCGCCGATAGCGTCGTCGCGAAACTTTGTGAGCGCTTCGCTGCCCTGCGCTGCGATGCAGGTGAGGCGGACGCAGACTGTGGCCCGCTGATCAATGCGCGTCAGAAAGCCAAGCTGGACGCGCGTCTGGCTGCTGCCGAAGCGGATGGTATTCGCGTGGCGGCAAAGGGGCAGCTAGCACCCAATGCACCCACTGGCGGTCATTTCGCCGTTCCTCAACTGCTTACGGACATTCCCAAAGGGCATGAAGTGCTCAAAGAGGAGCTGTTTGGCCCGGTGCTGGTGGTGCAGGTGTTTGAAGATGAAGCAGAAGCTCTCGAATTGGCCAACGCCACGGATTTTGGCCTTTGCGCTGGTATATGGACGCGCGATGGTGGTCGCCAGCTACGCTTGGCCAAAGGTATTCGCAGCGGCCAGGTATTCGTCAATAACTACGGGGCTGCCGGTGGTATAGAGCTACCATTTGGTGGCGTTGGCCGCTCTGGTCATGGCCGGGAAAAGGGTTTTGAAGGCTTGCGCAGCTATACACGGATCAAGACCGTCGCGATCAAGCACAACTAGGATGTCAGCAATATAAGTGGAGCGATAACAATGACAACATCTCGACAGGTAGGCATTGTCGGTGTGGGCCTGATGGGCCATGGTATTGCCAATAGCCTGCTGCGTGCAGGCCATAAGGTCAGCTTTCTTGAACATCCAGGCAATCAGCCTGTGGATGATCTCATGGCAGCCGGCGCCAGCCCACTGAGTTCGGGCCGGGAAGTGGCACAGAATGCAGAGGTGGTGATTTTATGCGTCACTGGATCGCCGCAAGTAGAAGCAGTGCTCTTTGAACCCAACGGCGTTCTGGAAGGCTTAAAGCCCGGTAGTGTCGTCGTCGACTGTTCTACCGCACTACCCAGTTCGACAGAAACAGTGGCAGCCAGGGTGGTGGCGGCAGGTGGCCGGTTTATGGATGCGGCGATGACGCGCACCCCTAAAGAAGCGGAAGAGGGGCGGCTTAATCTGATTGTCGGTGCCCCGACGGCGTTATTCGATGAAACCCTGCCACTACTGCAAGGGTTTGCCGAAAACATTGCCCATGCTGGGGACGTCGGCGCCGGACATACGCTAAAGCTACTGCATAACTTTGTGTCGTTGGGCTTTTCGGCCGTGCTGGCCGAGGCCACTGCTGCTTCTCGCAAGGCGGGTATCAGCGATGCCGCGCTATTAGAAGTGCTGGGAGCGGGTGGCGGAGGGGGCGTTGTACTAGAACGTTTGCGTCCTTATATCGTTAACCATGACCCCTCTGGTTTCAAATTCACCGTTGCCAATGCCACTAAAGACCTGGGTTACTATCACACCATGACCAACGAATTGGGGGTGGAGCGTGGCGTCGCCGAAGCTGTTCATGCCCTTTATACGTCTATCGACGACACAACAGCGGCCGTGCCGGAGGTGATAGGCGTTCTGGAGAAGCGAACTTAGCGGTCGGTGCCGAGTAAGCGGAAAGTTCCGCATCCACCGGCATATGCTTTTGTGGTTCCTCCCAGCCCTTGTAGAAGCCCGACTATGTAGGGCGATCAGGTTTTCTACAGGCGATGGGCTTCGGTGGCAGGATCATTGCTGATCGCGCAATGAGTTGGGCACTTACAGAACTGATTGCACCTGTTCGGGGCGTAGAGACTTACTTTTGAGTCAAAAAAGCGCACCGTTCGTTCGTGAGGTTTGTGGAAAAGCCGCTATGACAGGCGTTGATCAGTTGGCACGCTTATTGCTTGCTTTAGCTGAGTAGTGAGTAGTAAGAATTTTAGGGAGTGATCTTCGACTTTAAAAAATACTGTCAGCGGGTTGACAAAGTCGATAAAGGGTCACAATCTAAATTCTGTAATAGACATATTGTGCGTCGGCATACGCCGAAAGGGCACAGAGCAATAGGGCTCCCATCGTTACCGTCAGGTTGCGTTGTGAGCCCTTTTTTTATGTCCGCAAACAGGAAGGTCGTTCAATGAACAGTCGTATTCCGGTTGGCATACTCTTTTCCACCCAGGGCCCTTACGCCACCGTTGGCCGCTCAATGCGTGATGGGGCGATGCTGGCGCTGGAAGAGGTCAACCGGGGCAAACGATTCCCCTTTGAACTTGAACCTATCGAGTGCGAGCCAGCCGGTGATAACACGGCCTACAGCACCCACGTGAGGAGTTTGCTACGCCATGAGGGCGTGAAGCATGTGATTGGTTGCTATACGTCTTCCAGTCGCAAAGAGGTCATCCCGATTTTCGAAAAATACGATGGCTTGCTGTGGTATCCGTCTCACTACGAAGGTTTTGAGACCAATAATAACGTTATCTATACCGGCGCCGTTCAGAACCAGCATGTTCTCCCGCTGATGGACCATGTGCTCACCCATATCACCCGCGATGTCTATTTTGTGGGCTCCAACTACGTGTGGGCCTGGGAAAATGGCCGGATCATCAGAGAGCTGACCAAGGCGCATGGCGGACACATGATTGCCGAGCGCTACCTGCAGGTCGGCGATCTGGATGTGGCTCGTATCATCGAAGAGGTTCACGAAAAACGTCCAGCCTTCATCATGAACATGCTGATCGGTGAGTCCAGCTATGCGTTCTACCGCGCGTTTGCCAAGGCGCGGGGTGAAAACGCAGCGCTACAAAAGACCGTGGTGGGCAGCTGTACGCTCTGCGAGCCGGAGCTTGCCCAGATTGGTCCGCAGGCGTGTGCTGGGCATCTCGCATCGAGTGTTTACTTCTCGACGATCGACACGCCGGTTAACGAGCAGTTCGTCGCCAGTTATCGCCAACGTTACGGCCATGATGCCCTGCCGAGTGCCGACGCAGAGGCTTCCTACAACACCGTGCATCTACTCGCCCTTGCTTTGGCTGGCGCTGATTCCGTGGATATCGACCGGGTGAAAAAAGCCTTGCATGGAGCATCGTTCCAGGCCCCTCAGGGAAGGGTGCATGTCGATCCTGAAAGTAATCACAGTTACTTGACGGTTCGGCTGGGGATATCCCGCGAAGACGCGACGTTTGAGGTGATTTCAGAAGCAAGCGCACCTGTTCGTCCGGATCCTTATCTCGTCTGGGCGGAAGCATGTGGATCAGGTCCAGCACAGCCGGAAACGCCCATTGCCCAGAACAACATTGGTTTGAGGATCGTGCGATGACGGTTACCACACGACGCAACTTCAGGGGGCATCGGGCCTTAATTGTGTGTGCCGCTGAAAAGGATCGAGCGGTGCTGACTCAGTTCCTTGTGGAGCTGGGCGTCACCCCGGTGGTTCAGGAAAGTCAGGGTGAAGCGAAGGCCGACAAGCCGTTTGACCTGGTGTTCTTCGACGATGACCTGGGCCGCCAATTCGGCAGCATCACGCGCATGATCGACAGTGTCCAGGGGCCGGCGGTTGCCCTGATCGGTTCGGATGCGCCGAGTTCGGTCAATTGGTTCATCGAGCGTCGCGTATGCGGCTATCTGACCAAGCCGTTACGCAAGGCCGGTATTCTGGCCAGTCTCATCATCGCTTACCAAACCTATAACGAGTCCTGCGAGACGGAGCAAAAACTCCATCGTCTGGAACAGCAGGTTCGTGCCCGTCAGGTCGTCTGCACGGCGGCGATCAAGCTCATCGAGGATATCGGAATTTCGGTCAATGACGCCTTTGCCCTGTTGCGGTCGGCGAGCATGAACCGACGGCTATCCCTTGAGGATTTGGCGGCAATGATTGTCTCGGGTGAGATCGCGGTGGCGGCCCTCAAAGAGGAGATCGACTCGGTCCATCGCCTTCGGGAGACCCGATTGAACGGTTATTTATAGCGAACTGATTTAGATCGGTCGAAGCGGAATATATCGGTCAGGCTTCAAGAGCAAAAGGTCGCTTCTCATTTTAGGCAGAGGCGATTAGGGAGCTGTTTTGCTGCAGGACGGCGAGGAAGGAAAAAGTAAAACTACATCAGGGGTATACAAATGAAATACTCAACAATCCAGAAAACGGCCACCTTGACGACGTTGTTGGCGGGCACTTTCGTGACCCAGGCGTCAGCGGATGATCCCATCCAGATTGGTGTGCTTGAGGACCAGTCGGGCAACTTTGCCGCGGTGACGCAGGCCAAGGTGAGTGCCATTGAGTTGGCGGCCGAGGAAATCAACGAGGCGGGCGGTATTGCGGGTCGTGAGGTAGAGCTGGTTGTTTACGATACGCAGTCGGATGATCGTCGTTACCAGGAGCTGATGCGGCGGGTCCTGCAGCGTGATCAGGTGGATACTGTCTTTGCGGGTTTTGCGTCGTCATCGCGTGAAGCGTATCGCCCGATCGTTAACCAGTTCGACGGCTTGGCATTCTATAACAACCAGTATGAAGGCGGTGTGTGCGACGCCAACATGATCGTGACCGGCGCGGTTCCCGAACAGCAGTTCTCGACACTGATTCCCTGGATGATGGAAGAGTATGGCCCGAACGTCTATACGATTGCCGCGGACTATAACTTTGGCCAGATTTCGGCAGAGTGGGTGCGTCAGATCGTAGAAGAGGAAGGCGGTGAAGTCGTGGGCGAGGAGTTCATCCCTCTGGACGTTTCCCAGTTCTCGCAGACCATCCAAAACATCCAGGCTGAGGCCCCGGACTTCGTCGTCACCCTGCTGGTCGGTTCCAACCAGGCGTCCTACTACGAGCAAGCTGGGTCTGCAGACCTTGGGATCCCCATGGCTTCATCGGTGAATGTTGGGCAGGGCTACGAACATAAGCGGTTTGCGCCACCAAGCCTTGCAAACATGTTCGTGACAACGAACTTCATCGAAGAAGTGGATACCCCTGAGGCGAATGCGTTCGTTGAGAAGTTCTATGAGCGCTTCCCTGATACGCCCTATGTGAATCAGGAAGCTGCCAACTCGTATATCGCCATGTACCTTTACAAGCAGATGGTTGAGCGTGCCGATGGCTCGACCGACAAGGAAGACCTTCGCGCCGTCATCGCCGAGGGAGATGTCTGCTTTGATGGCCCCTCTGGCACGGTGTGTCTCGATCCGCAAAGCCAGCATATGTTTCACAATATCTTCCTGGCGAAAGTGGATGAGAACCACGAGATCTCCTTCCCTGAAACCTGGGAAAATATAGAGCCGTACTGGCTGGGTGACAATGGTTGCGACCTGACCCAGAACGACCCGAGTGCCCAGTACACCCCCTCTAGCCCTCCCAACGAGTAAATATCACGCATCGTCCCGGCAGGGTGGTGAACGTCACCCTGCCTGGCTTGTGAGTTTGCATTAAGCGGGAAACCTCGCGGGCGTTTCCTGCCCAGGAGCTGGATATGGAATACCTACATTTAGCGTTCACAGCGTTCTATCAGTTTGGGGATGCGTTTGCTTTTCTGGTGCTATCCGCCATGGGGCTTGCGGTGATCTTCGGGATGATGGGCATCATCAACCTGGCTCATGGTGAATTCATCATGTGCGGCGCCTACGTCACGGTGGTAACGGCACGCCTGGGGGTGCCACTGCCCATCGCGATGCTGTGTGGCAGTCTGGCCGCCGGGGTACTTGGCATTGTGCTAGAGCGCACGATCATCCATCGCCTCTATCACCGGCCGCTGGACTCTATTGTGGCTACCTGGGGGATCAGCCTGATTCTTACCCAGGGCACGCTGATCCTGCTTGGCTCAAGCATGTCGGGCATCAGTACGCCGCTTGGCAGCTTTTCGGTGGGCGACTACACATACTCTACCTATCGAATGGTGCTGCTTGGGGTCGCCGTGCTTCTTCTCGTTGGCCTGTATGTGCTGTTTCACCATACGACGTTCGGCATCCACTCGCGCGCCACCATTCAAGCACCGCACATGGCGAAGGCGGCGGGTATCGACACCGGACGTATGTACTCACTCACCTTTGGCCTCGGGGCGGCCCTGGCCGGGTTGGCCGGTGCGCTTTATGCACCGACGATTTCCATCGTGCCGACACTGGGTGCCAATTTCCTGGTCGAGAGCTTTGTGACGGTGGTTGTCGGTGGCGCGGATGTGTTTCTGGGTACCGCACCAGCGGCGGCCACACTCGCGGTTATCAAGGCCTTTCTGACCGGTTGGCAAGGGCAGCTAATAGGCCAGGTAGGGCTGTTAATAACCGTCATGGTGGTTATCCGCATTCTCCCACAAGGCCTGTCTGGCTGGTTCCTCAAGGGGCGTACATAAATGGGTATGTTGCAGCGAGAAGGATCGGTGACGACACCTTCGTCGTCTCGAGTGCCCAACTGGATGCGACTCGTTAACGGTCCGCAAACACTGGGTCGTGGCCCGCTGTTTTGGGTCGGCTTTGCCTTGGCCATTGGGGCCGCCATCGTTTATCCCGCTTTTGCGGATGCCTGGAGCGTCGGTAACACGGCCTACTTTTTTTGCTGGGTGTTCATGGCGCTTGGGCTGTCATTGATCTGGGGCTACACGGGATCGCTCAGCTTTGGCCAGACGGCTTTCTTCGGGCTTGCCGGTTATACCTATGGTGCCATCACGATCAACTTTGGCGCGGCTTACGGTATGACCCTTGTCGGCTTGCTGCTTGGGGTTGGGGTGTCGTGCCTGGGGGCGGCGCTACTTGGTTACATTCTTTTCTACGGGCGAATCAGCGGCGTATTCCTGGGTATTGTCACGCTGTCGACCACGCTGGTGTTTGCCACCTTTATGGCACAGACCGCTGGCTCGCAGTGGGCGATCGGCGATGCGCGGCTGGGGGGCGACAATGGCATGACCGGTATGCCGCCGTTGACCATTCCCTGGGCGGGGGGCGATATCGCGCTGTATTCGGGCGTGCCGCTTTATTACCTGCTTCTGGCCCTGCTGGTGCTTTGCTACCTGGGCTTGCGGGTGCTGGTCAATTCGCGATTCGGCAATGTGCTGGTGGCGATTCGTGAGAATCCGCATCGTGCTGAAATGCTTGGTTATGACACGCGCCGCTATCAGTTGATCGCCTTTGTGATTGGCAGCGGGCTAGCGGGGCTATCCGGCGTGCTCTATACCGCCTGGGGGCAGTACATCAGCCCCTCCAACATGGATTTGGCGGCTGCTGCCTTGCCCATTATCTGGGTGGCAGTGGGTGGGCGTAAAGACCTTACCGCGACGCTGGTGGGCACCCTGGTGGTGCTGGGCATCTTCCAGAATCTGACGATCTACGGCAGCTACTACGCCTTCGTCATCATGGGACTGCTATTGGTCGTCATCGTGGTCTATTTGCCGGAAGGGTTGATCCCGGGGCTGGTCAGGCTATTTGGCCGTCTCCGCAAGGGTAAGGAGGGCACGTCGTGACCCTATTGCGAACCGAGAACTTATATAAGCATTTCGACGGCGTGAAAGTTGCCCAGGATGTGAACTTCTCGATGGAGACCGGTGAAATCCGCTGTTTGATTGGCCCGAATGGTGCGGGGAAGAGCACGTTTTTCAAGCTTGTGCTTGGTGAGCACCAACCCAGCGCCGGGAAAATCTACTTCTCGGATAAGGAAATCACCAAGCTGCGTTCCTTTGAGCGCGTGAAACAGGGGATCGCCGTCAAGTTTCAGGTGCCGGGTATCTTCGCTGAGCTGTCCGTTTGGCAAAACATGCAGATCGCGGTTCAGAACCATTTGCATGGCGATTCAATGACAGCGGCGATCGACAAAGCACTTGCCTTTGTCAGGCTGACCGACAAGGCCGAAGCGCTTGCCGGGGAGCTCTCCCACGGCGAGCAGCAGTGGCTTGAGATCGGCATGGCGGTGAGCACGGAGCCGCGCTTGCTGCTGCTCGACGAGCCAACGGCGGGCATGACGCCGGAAGAAACGGCGCGCACGGGCGAGATGATCCAGGCGCTCAATCGCCAGGGGATGTCCATTCTGGCGGTCGAGCACGATATGGAGTTCGTCCGCCAGATTGCCCATAAGGTCACCGTACTGAACTTCGGTGAGATCTTTGCGGAAGGCACGATCAACGAGATCGAGGCCAACGAAGAGGTCGCACGCATTTACCTGGGGACAGCCGATGACGACGAATAATACAGAGCTTTTGAGCGTAGAGGGCGTCACGTCTGGCTACGGTACCACTGCCGTTCTGCAAGAGGTCAGCTTGAGCGTGGGCCGCGGCGAGGTGGCGGCCGTCATCGGCCGGAATGGTGTTGGCAAGACGACCCTGATGAAGACGCTGATTGGTCTTATCAAGCATCGCAAGGGCGCTATCCGCTTCGACGGTACGGATATCAGTGCGCTCGAGTCGCATGAACGTGCGCGCTTGGGCATTGGCTATATCCCGCAGGGGCGCGAGGTCTTCTCGCGCATGACCGTCTGGGAAAATCTCAAGGTCGGCGAGATGCTCCAGCAGCCAGGCGAGGGCGTCGACTACGAGCGGGTCTACGAGTTCTTTCCCATCTTGCGCGAGCGGGCGAATCAGCGGGCAGGCACCTTCAGTGGTGGACAGCAGCAACAGTTGGCGATCGGCCGGGCCATGGTGGGCAAGCCGAAGCTGATGCTGCTCGATGAACCCTCGGAAGGTATCCAGCCGAATATCGTCAAGGACATTTCGCGCAACATCCTCAAGCTCAACCGTGAGCTGGGTGTGACGATTCTCCTCGTCGAGCAGAACCTGGACATGATCATGACCATGGCACAGCGCTGCTACGTCATGGACAAGGGGCAAATCACCCACGAGCTTGCGAAGGAGCAGCTCAGTGACCGTGACGCCATGCGTCGCATTCTGGCGGTGTGAGGGCAGGGCGTGCCCCCAAGGTGGGCATGCAAAGCGTAGGTTCATTTCACCATGACGCAAGCTCCGGCCCCTAGCCGCTGGAGCGATGACTGAAAGCAGCTAAAAAGCACCTAAAACAGGAGTAGAATAATGAACTGGTTTGATCATTCCATCATGGCGCGTCGCGCCGTCGCCAGCGGTAAGCCGGGTACTACCCACCAACTGACAGAGGTGGTTCAAGGACAGTATCACTATACGCTTGGGCCCAACCCCAAGCCTGTGCTGCATATTCAGCCGGGGGATATCGTCAGTGCGGAAACCCATGATGCCTTCGAAGGCAAGTTGCGCTCGGAAAGCGACAAGCCAAGCGAGTTGCTTAATCTGCCTTACCTCAATCCGCAGAACGGGCCGATATACGTAGAGGGGGCGGAGAAGGGTGACTGCCTGGCGGTGTATATCCGCGACATGAAACCCCGTGGCCCGCAGCCCTGTGGCACAACGGCGCTGATTACCGAATTTGGTGGTTTGGTGGCGACCGGTGACACCGCGCTACTCAACGCACCGTTGCCGGAACGGGTGAAAAAAGTAGAGGTTGATGCTGAAACAGGTGTGAAGTGGACCGACAAGATTACCCTGCCGTATCAGCCGTTTATTGGCACCATTGGGGTGTCGCCTGAGATCGAGTCGATTAGCTCGCTGGTTCCCGATTATTACGGCGGCAATATGGACTTGCCCGATGTGGCGCCGGGTGCGGTGATCTATCTGCCGGTGCATACCAAAGGTGCCTACCTGTATCTGGGGGACTGTCATGCAGCCCAGGGCGATGGTGAGTTGTGCGGTGTGGCCATCGAACATCCTACCGTGACCACCGTACAGGTCGACTTGATTAAAGATTGGACGTTCAAGTGGCCGCGTCTGGAAAACGAGCAGTTTTATATGACCATTGGTTCGGCGCGGCCGATGGAAGATGCCTCGCGGATCGCCTACCGAGAGCTGGTTCGCTGGCTGGCAGCAGAGTTCGATTTCGATGAGATCGAGGCTTACATGCTGCTTACCCAGGCAGGGCGTGTGCGGTTGGGCAATATGGTGGATCCGAAGTATACGTTAGGTGCTTCCATCCTTAAGTCCATCGTTGGACAAGCACGCTAGCGAGCGGGGAGGTAACAATGAAATACCTTGCCGCCACGGTGCAGTTTGAGCCTGAAATGTTTGCCAAAGAGCGCAATATCGATGCGCTGAAGCGGTTGGTGGAAGAGGCGGCTGCGTCGGGAGCGCGGCTGATCATCACGCCGGAAATGGGCCTTACCGGTTACTGCTGGTATGACAGGGAAGAAGTGGCCCCTTATGCAGAATCGGTGCCAGGGCCTTCAACCGAATGCTTCGCCGCTCTGGCGGCGAAGCATGACTGTTATATTGTGATTGGCCTGCCAGAAGTGGAACCTGCCAATGGGCTATACTACAACACCGCTGTCTTAGTTGGTCCTGAGGGCTATCTGGGCAAGCACCGTAAAAGTCATCCCTACATTGCCGAGCCTAAATGGGCGGCATCAGGCGATACGGGCCATCAGGTGTTCGAGACGTCGCTTGGCCGCATTGCGCTGCTCATCTGCATGGATATTCATTTTCTCGAAACCGCTCGGTTGGTGGCGTTGCGGGGCGCCGATGTCATCTGCCACTTGAGCAATTGGCTCGCCGAGCGAGCACCGGCACCGTACTGGATCAGTCGTGCCAGGGAAAATGGTTGCTACCTGATCGAGAGTAACCGCTGGGGGCTTGAACGTGGAGTTCAGTTCAGTGGGGGTAGCTGCGTGATTGAGCCGGATGGACATGTCCAGACGAGCCGCGATGACGGTGATGGGATCGTGCTGGGCGAGATTGATACTGACCACGTTACCGGGCCGTTGGCCGCTGAGCGTCGGCCCGACCTTTATCATGAACTGCTCCACCAAACTTACGCCTGGAACCCGCTGGACTTTTTTAGGCTTTATGGCCATCAGCCTTTACCCAAGGGCAAAGCAAGCACCATCGCCGTTGCGCAATTTGCGCCCTCGAATCACCTCGACGATAACCTTTCCCAATGTATTTCACTGATCGCCCAGGCTGGGCATGCCGAGCTTGTGGTGTTGCCCGAGCTAGCCCTGACGGGATTGAACGCGGACGCGATCAATCCTATCTCATTGGATCACCCTGTCTTCGACTCGCTGCGTCGTCTTGCGGAGGAGCGTCAGCAGTATTATGTGGTTGGTTTTGCGGAGGCGTCGGATGGCAACCTCTACAATGCGGCCGCGGTGGTGGGTGCCCAGGGCGTTATGGCGGTGTATCGCAAGATTCACTTGAATGATGCTGATCGCGAATGGGCGACCCCAGGCGAACGATGGGTAAGCTGCGATTTGCCCCTGGGCCGCGTGGGAATGCTGATTGGCCACGATGCCGATTTCCCCGAGGCGGGGCGCATCCTGGCGCTGCGGGGATGCGATGTCATCGCTTGCCCTGCGGCCTTGTCAGGGCCATTCCACAGTGCCCATCCCGGTACTGGCATTCGCCAGCAGGCACCCATTCCCACCGGCCCGGACGATCACCATTGGCACCATTATCGGGTACGCGGTGGCGAGAACAACTGCTATTTCGCCTTCGCCAACGTGCATAGCCCCGAGGCGGGATTACCCGGGTTAAGCGGTATATTCGGCCCGGATACGTTTCATTTTCCTCGCCAGGAAGCGCTATTGACCAGTGCAACCGGCTGCGTTCAGCTTGCTATCGACACGAGCAACCTGGACTCGGCTTACCCAAACAGCGCTGTGCGCCGCAAGGACCTGATGGTGATGCGCCTGCCACACCACTATCTTGAATTACTGGAGAGATAGCGCACTCCCTAACTGGATCCCTTTTCAGGCAAGCATCTGCGTACAGGAGTAGTTGACCATGAGTGTGAAGCGACCCGGCATTGATACCCTGGCGGCCATTTCCGATTATTACGGTTTTGACCTTTCCTTTGATGAATTGAGCGAGTTCCAGACCGCCGTTGCTGGATCAATGGCCATTTATGATCGCCTTGATGAACTGGCGGATGAATCACTGCCGGTCAACTACCCTCGGGCAGAAATGGGCTATCGCCCCGTCGGTGACGACAATCCGCTCAATGGCTGGGCTTGGAAATGTTCGGTGCCAGGCGCCGAAGAGGGGCCGCTCGCGGGTCGAACGGTGGCGCTAAAGGATAATATCGCGCTGGCAGGCATTCCCATGATGAATGGCTCGTCGATCATGGAAGGTTTTGTGCCCAGGGAAGACGCCACCGTGGTCACCCGGCTACTCGACGCTGGCGCGCATATCATCGGCAAGACGGCCGTACCTGCGTTCTGTTTTGACGGTGGCGGCTGTACCGGTTATCCCGAGCCTCAGCCGGTCAACCCGCACGATCATGACCGGCTGGCCGGGGCCTCCTCCAACGGCAGCGCCGTGGTGGTGACCAACGGTGAAGTGGATATGGCGCTAGGGGGCGACCAGGGCGGCTCCATTCGGTTACCCGCCTCGTGGAGCGGCTGTTACGGCATCAAGGGTACCCACGGCCTGGTACCTTACACGGGGATCTTTCCGATTGAGCTGACAATCGATCATGTGGGCCCCATGGCGCGCACCGCGGAAGATTGCGCCCGCATGCTGGAAGTGCTGGCTGGCTCGGATGGGCTGGATCCGCGCCAGTACGATGTACGTACGGCGAAATACACCGAATCGCTGAGCGACGAACTGACGGGGTTGCGCATTGGTGTCTTGCGCGAAGGGTTTGGCATTGCCGGTGTCAGTGAACCCGACGTGGACGCCGCCGTTAAAGAAGCTGTCAGCGTGCTGGAAAAAGTAGGCGCGTGTGCCTCGGAGGTGTCGGTGCCCATGCACAGCGACGGTCTGGCGCTATGGAGTGCGATCGCCTTCGAGGGTGCGACCGAACTAATGGTCAGAGGCGATGGTTACGGCACCAACTGGCGCGGGCATTACAGCACCCAACTCATGGACTTTTACGGACGGGCTCGCCGCGCCCGCGGCCATGATTTCAGCGATACCGTGAAAATGACGGTACTCGCGGGGCACTACATGTCCGAGCAGTATAACCGCCATTATTACGGTAAGGCACAGAATATCGGTCGGCGGCTAGCTCGCGATTATGACAAGGCCCTGCAGGAATATGACCTGCTGATCATGCCCACCACCGCCATGAAAGCGGTCAGTAGGCCGAAAGACAAGCACCTCACCAGCATACTCGCCGGTGCGCTTGGCAACCTGCACAACACGGCCCCGTTTGACGTTAGCGGGCACCCTGCAATGAGCGTGCCTGTCGGGTTTTCAGACGGCTTGCCGGTGGGCATGCAGCTTGTGGGCAGACGCTGGGATGAAGCGACCGTGCTGAAAGTCGCCCATGCTTATCAGGTCGCTATCGGATAGCGGTGTACGTCCAGTGTTGGTGGCGTAATAATATGGCCTTGAACCTTCGTTCGTAGAACCTCTACAGGAGCCAGACATGTCGGGCGATGGGGTGGCTACAAGCGATGATTTTCGGCGGCAGGATCACTGCCGATCGCGCAATGAATTGCACTCTGACGAAAACCTGTACTCGACATCTATCGGCCTTTGGGGCTGTTTCCGTTACACTAAGCGGCTTTGAACTTGCCTGCGGGCAGTGGGTGGTTTTTTGTCGAGGTGTCTCTTGGGCGATGCGTTACATGCTTGGTGGGCGCAGCAGTTGGTGCTGCGCGATTGGCATTTTACGCCGCATCCCTTATCGGTGGATGCGGGGGCGGCGGAACAGCGTTTGCTGGGCCAGGGGATTGCCCATCGGGGTGAGCTGGCCGAGCAATGGTGGGTTGCGCTGCATGCCCCGGCAGGCGAGGCGGATCGACTGCTGGCGGCGCTGGAATGGGCGGCGTTGGCCGGTGCGGCGGGGTGGATAAGCCCCGAGCAGGCCAGCGACTGGGCCTGCTGCGTGATGCAGCGTATTCACCGCGACTACCGCGACCTGCGCAGTTGGCTGGGCGATGTTCGTCGCTCGCTGGGCGTGCGTGGCTGGGCCACCGGGGCCGATGACCGTTTTATCGATGCCTGTCAGGTGCTGGCGGACTCGGAAGCCGAGGGCGCGGGGATCACCTGGGAAATGTTTGAGGCGGCGCTGCACGAGCACGGTGACGTCGCCCTGTGGCCCACATCGCCTGGCGCTCGGCCCTGGCGGCTGTGTGCGCTGTTTCGCCCGCTGCTCAATTACCCGGCAAGCCAGGCTGATTGGCCGGATGCGGTCAATTGGTTAGGTACTGCCTGGGATATTGACAGTCGCGACGAGCTGCTCACCGGGCTGTTATGGCTGGGTACCCAGGGGGAGCGCCAGCGCTGGGATGTTGAAGCACGCGATCTGCTTGCCATGGACGCCGCCCAGCGCCAGGAATGGCAGCGTAATGCTCAGCCCGGTTCGCACCATGCCAGCGTGCTGTGCCGCTTTGTCAACCAGGGAGAGCCCCTTGAATGGGCCGCCTGGGATTGGTTGCGGCTGGTCGAACTGGCCTGGGCGGGTGCCTGTAGCGGCTGGCTGACCCAGGCCGAGGCGGATGCCTTTGCGTCGCACGCCGCCGAACTGATGCAACGCCGCTACCACGACTGGCGGGCGGTGATTGTCGCCTACCGGCGGGGCCAGAGCCTGTTTGACGGTATCGACCGGCGCGCCATGACACCGCCCGAACGCGAGACGCTGCTGCTGAGCGGCTCGTTCAGCCCCTGGCAGGTTGCCGTTGACGACCTGCTGGACGCGGAGACTCAGGCGGCCTCGCACGCAATGCTCAGCCAGTGGCGCAACTCGCCACACCGCTGGTTGCTGGCCATGGCGGGGGTACGTGAGCCGGATGCCATGCTACGGCTGGCCAATCCCGAGGCCCCGCTGAGCGAAGCGCAGCGCGTCGAGGCGGGGGAGTATCTGGATGGATCCCTGGGGTTGCATGCCGACGAGGGAGCGGCGGCCATGGCGCGCTACTGGCTGCCCGCTCAGGCGCATCATCTGAATCAGCTCGCCGCCGACGCTGCCCACGGTGTCATGCCGCCTTCCGCGACGCTGTTTGGTCAGCCGGATTTCCCGGTTAACGCCCAGCGCCAGGCGCTGAAAGGCGTCAGTCGTCATGCCGCCACGATTCACATGGCCGAGAAGTTTGCCTTCTACCTGCATATGGCCCTCAACAGCGAACTCCTCGAGACGGAGGCGCTGCTGGATTACGCGCGCTCGCTGCGCAGCTGTTTGTGCCGCTTTTATCCTAATGCCAAACGCATGCTGGAAGCCTGGCTTGCCTGGGAGCATTGCCTGCCGGAGAGCGAGCATGCCTCGCTGTGCAATGAAATTGCCTGGCACCTGGAAGATCCGGGCAGCCTGTTCCACTGGCTGGACTGGCGCGCCGATGTCTGGCGCGAACCCAGCGAGCGGCCGACGCTTAGCCAGTTTACCGCGATGTCGCTGGTGGGACCGCTGAACAGTGCGGTCTGGAGCGAGCCCCAGCAGGAAAGTCCCCGCGAGTGCGCGGAGATTCGTGAGTGGGTGGAAAGCCATTACCACCTGGCAAGCGCCGACGATATGCAGACCTTTTTGACGTCCATGTTGGAGGCGGGTGACCGCCAGGAATATCAGATCAATTACGAGCCCTACACGCTCAATACTCAGCGCCTGGAAGCCGAGATTGCCATTCTGGAGTCCGGTGATTGTGCGGAGGAGGATCGCCATCACCTGCTGAGGCTGCGCCGCGTACGCGATAACGAGGATGGGTGCAACGAGATCGACATGGCGGCCTGGGATATTGCCCAGCTTGTCGACCTGGCCATTGCCGGTCGTCAACTGGGCTGGCTGTCATCCACGGCCTTTGCCGATGTGCTGGGGCGTGCCTACCAACTGGCGGCGGATCATTACTCCGGGTGGCAGGATTACGCGGCTGGCATGTACGCGGGTTTCTCGTTCTTCATGGGGGAAACCCCCGAGCGGGAGAGCTTTCTGGCCAGTTTTCGGCAGGCCCTGGTCGCCTGGCTGTGCGCAGCACCGATACTGGCAGGGCCCTGGGCGAGCCTGGATTTTCCCGGCAACAAGCCGCGTCATTTTGCGCCGCTGCACATCGATACGTTGCCCGGCGATCAGCGTACCTTGCATTGAGACTCGCTTAACGTAGGTATTTTGGCTTATAGTCATGTTTGATCAGTATTAGCTCAGCCAAGAATAGGTCTGGCAACTGGTAATTTTATTCAATTATTGACGAGGGATCGCGCATGGTTGCGTTGCCAACTATTGCTGTCACCGCTGCTCGTTTTATCAATCTTTGTTCTGGTCAGTTACGTGAACGTCATGCGCCTCTGGCGATGGCTGGCTGTATGGTGGTTGTGCTGAGTGGCTGTGCTACCAGTGCGCCGCAGGGCGATACGCCCGATGATTATTTTGCCCGCTCGATGCCGGGGCTGCCCGACGACTGGAAGACGCAGATGTCGCCCTTCGATGGGCAATACGATGCCTTCGGTAATTGGCAGGCCTCGCCGACCGAACAGGTGCGCGAGGCCCTGCTGGCCCAGCATGAGCAGTGGGTCGGCACGCCATATCGACTCGGTGGCACTACCCAGCGTGGCATCGACTGTTCGGCCCTGGTACGCAACATCTTCCGCGATACCTTTGAGCTGGAGCTGCCACGCTCCACCCGTGGGCAGATCCATGAGGGACGCCCGATCGACCGCCAGGAATTACAGGCGGGCGATCTGGTGTTCTTCCGCCCGCCTGGGGCCTATAACCATGTAGGCATTTATGTCGGCGACGGGCATTTTCTGCACGCGTCTACCTCCCAGGGAGTGATTATCTCCAGCCTGGATAATGTCTACTGGAAACGCTACTACTGGCAATCGCGGCGGCCGCTGGCGCCTTCACATATGGCCAAGCTCAAGGACTCGTCGTCGCTCAACGCCTCTCGGTCGATGTAGTGGACTTTTCTCACCGTTGAGCGTCACATGATCGAAGCCAACACCCGCGCCTGGTGGCGCGCGACCTTTGCCCTGTGCCTGGGCTCCTTTCTGGTGTTCATCAATCTTTATGCCCCGCAGCCGCTGCTGCCGGGGCTGAAAGAGACCTATGGCGTGTCGACCCTGGGCGTGAGCCTGCTGATGTCGGTGGCCACGCTGTCGTTGGCATTGGCGCTGCTGGTGTTCGGGCCGCTTTCCGATGCCATTGGCCGCGAAGGCATCATGCGCATCACCTTGCTGCTGGCGGGGGGCTGTTCGTTGGCGCTGGCCTTTGCGCCCACTTTTGAAACCCTGCTGGCGCTGCGGCTGGTGCAAGGCTTTGTGTTGGGCGGCCTGCCGGCGGTGGCGATCGCCTGGATGGGTGACGAGTTCAATAAACCGGCGCTGCTCAGCGCGGTGGGGCTGTATATCGGCGCCAACTCGCTGGGCGGCATCAGCGGGCGTGTGGTGGGTGGCGCGGCGGCGGATATCGGCGGTCCCACGGCGGCGTTTTTAACCGTGGGCGTGCTGACGCTGGTGGGCTGTGCGGTGTTCTGGCGGCTGCTGCCCAACAGTCAGGCGTTTCGTCCGCAGCGCTTTCAGCTGCGTGTCGCCTTGGGTGATCTTGCCGGGCACTTGCGCAATCCTATTCTTCTTGCCGCCTACGCACTGGGCGGCATCAACTTCCTGATCTTCATCAACCAGTACAGCTACATCACCTTCCGCCTGGCCGGGGCGCCCTATCAATTGGCGGCGAGCAGCCTGGGGCTGGTATTTCTGACCTATCTGGGCGGTACCGTCGGCTCAACGCTGTCAGGGCGGCTGGCCCAGCGCTTCTCACCGGCGACCTGCATGAGCCTGGGCGTGGCGATCCTGATGCTGGGCACGGCGATCACGCTGGCGAATTTCCTTTGGCTGATCATTCTTGGCTTGACCGTCAACGCCTTTGGCTTTTTCCTGGCCCATTCGCTGGCCTCAAGCTGGGTGGGGCGCCATGCCCAGGGCGCGCGGGGTAGCGCGTCAGCGCTGTATCTGGTGTTCTACTACGTGGGGGCCAGCCTGGGCGGTTTCTGGCTGGAGCCGTTCTGGCAGTGGGCGGGCTGGCAGGGCGTGGCGCTGGGATCGTGGCTGCTGCTTGGCGTGACACTGGTTGTGGCGCTGGGTCTCAGGCGCTTTGAGCGCCGTGCCGTGCAGGCGGGCTCAGCCGCCCCTCGCTGAGCGTCAATCGCCTTGGGCACAGGCGTTCAAGCAGGGCCGCATCGTGGCTGATGACCAGCACGCCGAGCCTTCGCTCATCGGCTACCTCGCGCAGCGCTTGCCACAGGGCAAGCTGGGTGATGGGGTCGAGCATGCTGGAGATTTCATCGGCCACCAGGTAGCGCACACCGGGAGCCAGGGCGCGCAGTACGCAGACGCGCTGCAGTTCGCCGCCGGAAAGCGCGCCGGGGTAGCGGTTCAACCAGTCGGGTTCGATCCCGAAGGCATCACGCAACGCTATCGGGGGTGTCCAGGCTTCTTCCAGAATGCGCCTGACCCGCCAGCGAGGGTTGACCGAAAGCTCCGGCGACTGGGGCAGCCATTGTACGGGCTGCAAGCCGCTGCGCGGCAGCGCTGCGCCGTCCACTTCTATCGTTCCCGCTTGGGGTGCAAGATGCCCTGCCAGCAGTTGGCCGAGGGTCGACTTGCCCGCGCCGGAATGGCCGCTAAGCCCCAGCCATTCGCCCGCCTCAAGCGACAGGGACACGTTATCCAGCACGGCCGTCTGATCGGCAAACGCATGATGTAGGCGATAGGCGTTAAGCAACGTTCTGGGCCTGTGCGGTAGGTGTTACGCCAAAATGATTGTCCGGCAGCGCCTGCCAGAGCGCCTGAGCGTAGTCGGTGGTCAAGGTGTCGCCGTCGCCCCGGAAGGCGCTGGCGAAGGCGGTTTCGATACATCGCCCCTGGCGCATGAGGGTGACACGCTGGGCAATGGGCAGGGCATGGCGCAGGTCGTGGGTGATCAGCAGCACCGCTTTACCTTGTCGGGCCAGCGCCGCCAGGGCGTCAAGCACCCGGTCGCGCTGCTGTGGGTCGAGGCCGACGCTGGGTTCGTCGGCGATGATCAACTGCGCGTGGCTCACGTGGGCCATGGCAACGAGTACCCGCCGCGCCATACCGCCGGACAGTTCATGGGGAAAGGCCTGTTTGCCGCGTTCATCCAACTGGTAGTGAGTGAGCGCTTGCCCGGCTGCCTGCCAGGCGTTGGCTCTGGCGTGCCCGGCGCGGCTCGCCGCCCAACTGACCTGGCGTTGGCTGCGGACCAGGGGATCGAGCGCATCGAGAGACTGGGGAATCAAGGCCAGTTCACGGCCGCGAAGCTGACGCTGGCGCGCGGCGGTCAGCACCTGGCGGTGGAAGGTCAGTCGGCCGTTCTGGCGCTTGGGCTCGGGCAGAAGGCCAAGCAACGCATGGGCAAGCAGGCTCTTGCCCGCTCCCGACGCGCCCACCACGGCATGCACCTCGCCGGGGTGAAGCTCGAGTGATACGTCACTCAATACCTCGGCCCAGCGGCGCCGCCACCAGGGGGCGTAATACGGCAGCTGCAGGGTCAGGTGTTCAATGGTCAGCATTTCATTTCTCCTTGCAGGGCCTAAAGCGCATGACGCCAGTGACTGGCCAGCCGTTCGAGACTGAGTACCACCAGCAACAGCCCCAGCCCGGGGAATAGGCCGAGCCACCAGACGCCGCTGCTCAAGTAGCGCATGGCGTCGGCCAGCAGCAGGCCAATGGCGGGTTGGCTGGGGTCCAGCCCGACGCCTAGAAAGGTCAGCGCGGCTTCGTGCAATATGGCGTGGGGAAACAGCAGCAAGGCGCCGACCACGCATTGGGGCAACACCTGGGGCAGGTAGTGGTAGACCATCACAAAGCGTCGGGACTTGCCGAGTGCCCTGGACATGGCGATATAGGGGGCATGGCGAAGCTGGAGGAGTTCGGCGCGCAGCAATCTTGCCAGGCGGGGCCAGTGGGTGACCGCCACGGCGATAATCACCGCCTGGGTGCCGCCGCCGAGCGCAAAGGCAATCAGCAGTAACAGGATCAGGTGCGGCACGCTGAGCAGCGTATCGATCACCAGGGCGACCAGTGCGTCAAGGCGTGGCCCCAGCATGGCCAGCAGCGCCATGCCCAGCGCGATGAAGGTGCCGATCAGCGCGGCCAGGCTGCCGACGCCGATGCTCAAGCTCAGCCCTGCCAGGGTGCGCGCCCATAGGTCGCGGCCCAGCGCATCGGTGCCGAGCCAGTGGTCCGGGCTTGGGGCTGCGAGGCGGGCGTCAAAGTGCATCTGGCCTGGCGTGTCGCCGAGCCACCAGCGGCTGCTGAGTAGCGCGACGAGCAGCACGGCGATGGCGGCACCCATCCATAACGCATCGCGCCTGGGCTGCGCGCGGCTCATGGCGTCACCTTCTGCATGCGGGGATCAATCAGCGCGTAGAGGGTATCGGCGAGTAAATTGCCCACGCTCACGAATAGCGCGGTAAACAGCGCGATGCCCAACAGCAGGGGCACATCGCTGCGCAACCCGGCCGCAACCGTTGCCTCACCAAGACCTGGGTAGGCAAACACCTGCTCGACGAGCACCGAGCCCCCAAACAGCTCTCCCAGCGAGGCCAGCGAGAGCGTCAGGGCGGGCAGGCTGGCATGGCGGATACCGTGCCGCCAGGCGATATCCCAACGGCTGGCGCCTTGCGCAAAGGCGTGGGTGGCGATGTT
Source organism: Halomonas sp. G11 (assembly GCF_001663515.1). NCBI lineage: Bacteria > Pseudomonadati > Pseudomonadota > Gammaproteobacteria > Oceanospirillales > Halomonadaceae > Halomonas > Halomonas sp. G11. Next base: position 214,753 of record NZ_LYXG01000012.1, on the reverse strand, counting down.
GGAGTTCATCAGCGCGATCATGCGTGTGCGGGTGTGCAGGGTAATAGTGGCGATGCCGACCAGCGCGAGCGTCGCGACGGGCAGTATCAGGTGATGCAGCCGGGTGGCCAGGCCGACATCCTGGCTTAGGGTGCCGGTGGGGCCTGCGCAACATACCGGCGTCCAGCCCAGGTACACCGAAAATAACAGCAGCAGGAGCATGGCCAGCCAGAAAGCGGGCGTCGAGGCTGTCAGGTAGGCGTAAGTACTGATGATGCTATCCAGCAGGCTGCCTTCTCTTGCCCCGGCAACCACCCCGAGGGCAAAGCCAACCAGCGTGGTGAGCAGCCAGGCACTGCCCAGCAATACGATAGAGTGCTTGAAACGCTGGCCGATGACCTCGCTCACCGGCTGGTTGTACACATGGCTAACCCCCAGGTCGCCCTGAATGAGCTGGCCAAGCCAGTGGCCAAACTGGACCACCGGCGGTTCGTTGAACCCCCAGCGCTTGGCGATCAGGTCGCGCTGCTCCGGGCTTACCTGGGCCATTTGCGGCCCCAGGTAGGCGTCAATCGGGTCGATGGGCGACAGCATCATCAAGCCAAACGACACGGCCGCAACGCACACCAGTACCAGCGCAAGGCGCAGCAGCCGAATGGCGACGGTCGCGATCAGTTGCACGTCCAGCGCCAGTCCAGCAGGTTGGCGGTAATCGGCCAGCCATGGCCATGGGGGGCAACGCCGAGGGTGCCCAGGTCCAGGCAGCTGTCGGCGGCATAGATGTGCTCCAGGTTGACCATCCATGCCCAGGTCGCGTCGCCGCGTACGCCATAGCCGGTCTCGCCGTCCCATTGGGCACTGCGCCAATGGCGATTGGCCTGTTCGGCGCTGGCGGCCCGCTGGGCGTTGTCGAGGTGATTGTCCACGGCGGGATTGGTGTAAAAACCGCTGTTGTAAAAGCCGTTGCCGCTATGCGCGCTATGGAACAGGTAATAGATCTCCTGGGGGCTGTGGCTGCCAAAACCCATCACGACGGCGTCCTGATGGAGCGCTTCGCGCTGTATCTCATCCCAGTGGCGGGCGGTGGGCTGCATGTCGATGCCCAGTGGGCGGACCATTTGTGCGCTGATCTCGGCCAGCCGTTGCCGGGTGGTGTCGCCTGCGGGGTAGGTCAGCCGGAAGCGGGCCGTTTGACCGTCTTTTTCGCGCAGGCCATCGTCGCGCTGCTGCCAGCCGGCGTCTTCCAGGCGCTGAATGGCGCCCTCAAGGTCAGGCGCCGCCAGGGTTTCGTCGGGGTCGCTCCACGGCAGTCCGTCGGCGGGGCCGAACGCCGGGCGGCCGTAGCCCTCAAGCGCTACATCCACCAGGGTGTCGCGATCGAGTGCCAGGTTGATTGCCTGGCGGATAGCGATATCGGCGGTGACATCGTTGCCAATGGGCGCGCCATTGTCGGCGGTTTTGCCTTCATCCGGCTGCATGGGAAACAGAATGCCGCGGTTGTCGACGCTTTCCATCGTAACGCGCTGCATGTCTGACGGGAGTTCGCTTGCAAGCGCCGGGGGCAGGGCGGCCAGGTCGACGTCGCCTGCGCGTACGGCGTTAAGGGTGGTATCCTCACCGGTGAACAAGAACACCAGCCGCTCAAACGGCGGGGTGGGGCCGTAAAAGTGCGGGTTACGCTCGACGATCAGCTGCTCGCCTTCCTGCCATTCCGCCAGTCGATAGGGGCCGGAACCCAGCGGGGCGCGGCCGTAGTGGTCGTCGTAGCCATTCTCACGCGCGGCGCTGGGGACAATCCCCAAGGTCATCAGCTGGTCGATAAAGGTGATGCGCGGCTCGCGCAGGGTGAGAGTGACGGTATGCGGGTCAATGGCCTCGGCATTGTCAAGCACGCTCAGGTCGGCTCTCCCACCTGCCTCGGCGGCGGCATTGAAGGTAAAGGCGACATCGTCAGCGGTGAGCCGGGTGCCATCGGCAAAGCGGACGTCGTCGCGTAGCGTCAGTGTCCAGGTGAGGCGGTCGTCGGAGAGAGACCAGTCGGTGGCGACCTGCGGCTGAGGGGCTAGGTCGGTACCCCGTGAAAGCAGCGTCGACTGAAATAACGGATTGCCGTATTGCCCCCAGCCAAGTAGCGGGTCGAAACCCTGTTCCGGCTCACCGCCGATGGCCATCACGAGTTGGTCTTTGGCGTCGGCGGCATTGGCAAGCGTGACGCAACTGAGCGCCAAGCCGAGTAGAATCGTTCTTGAGTCGAGCGCCATGGCCGTTTCCTGTGGGGGACGGGTATGATGTTTTTTTAATATCATCATACTGGCAGCCAGGGGTCAATTTTTGAAAGGGGAAGTCGATGCAGCGAGTAACGGTCACGCTTGATGAGGAACTGCTGGCGGACGTGGATGAACTGATTCGGGAGCGTGGTTATCAGAACCGTTCCGAGGCAATCCGCGACTTGACCCGCAGCGGGCTCCAACAGGTTCACGAGGAAGCGGCACCCCAGGCGCCATGTATGGGCGCACTGGTGTATGTCTACGACCATGCGGCCAGGGAGCTCTCCAAACGGCTGACGCGCCATTCCCACGCCCACCACGACCTCACCCTTTCGACGCTGCATGTCCACCTGAACGAGCAAAGCTGCATGGAAGTCGCGTTGCTCAAGGGCCAAAGCGGCCAGCTAAAGCAGTTTGCCGACGAAGTCACCTCGTCGCGCAGCGTCCGCCACGGTCGCTTGGTGTTGATCCCTGAAGAATGATCATAAAAAAGGCGACCGCTTGGGTCGCCTTTTCGCATGTCACGCGTCGGCTGCGAAACAGCCAGGGAGAAGAGCTTAGTGCTGCTCTTCGTCGCCTTCGCCGTGTACATGGCCGTGTTCAACTTCTTCTTCGCTGGCTTCGCGTACTTCGGCGATTTCAACGTCAAAGTTGAGGTGCTGACCGGCTAGCGGATGGTTGCCATCGACAACGACTGTGTCGCCTTCGACTTTCTTCACGGTGACCATCAGCGGGCCGCCTTGGGTCTGTGCCTGGAACTGCATGCCCGGCTCAACGCTTTCAACGCCTTGGAACGCATCGCGCGGAACTTCCTGCATCAGCTGTTCCTGAATCTCGCCGTAACCCTCTTCCGGGGCAACCTGGACGTTCAGCTTTTCGCCAGCAGCGTGTCCTTCCAGCTCTTTTTCCAGGCCAGGAATGATGTTGCCTGAACCGTGGAGATAGGTAAGGGGCTCGCGGCCTTCGGAACTGTCTAGCACTTCACCTTCATTGTTGGTTAAGGTGTAGTGGAACGCGACAACCGAGTTTTGCGCAATTTGCATTAAATGACCTTTCGGTGAGTGCATGTCCCTAATATGGTAACGCGTGAATGCTGGATTGTCAGGGGGTAGAGGCGGATTTTCCGATGTCTTGGCTTTTTGCGGTATTGCGCCCGGCATTGTGCAGGGCTACCCTAGCTGGACACTTTTTTCGCCGCACCTTTTACGGAGCATGACATGACCATATTTATCATCTGGTTAATCGCCCTTGTGCTGATTGGCTATTTTGTCAATCAGCGCTGGCAAACCGTCAGTGCCGGGTTGGATAAAATGCTGCCCCGGGCATTGAAAACGCATGGTGATAACCGCTGGCTTTGGGTGGGTGCGCTTGCCGTCCTGGGGGCGACCACACTGGTGCGCCCGGTGGATATCCTGCTGGTGGCCATTCTGTTGGGCATTATTTGCGGTGTGGTATACAAGTTGATTGGTTGGGCGTCCAGCAAAGCCCCTCACTAATCACGCCCACCTAATCAACACAACGAAAAACGCCCCCTCAGCGATGCTGGTGGGGGCGTTTTTTGTGCCGCGATCCGCTATTTATATCAACTGATCATCAGTAGGGGGCGACGCTCGCGTTGGCACCGTTGCCAATCAGGCGAACTTTCTGGCCCGGCTGGAACTGGCGGTCGGCGCGCTGAACGACAACGACGTCGGTACCGTCTTCCAGGCGGATTTCCATTTCCAGGGCATCAATGCGGTTGGCACGGTCTTCAGCAGCGGTGCCAGCAATGGAACCACCCAAGGCACCGGCAACGGTGGCCAGTTGACGACCGGAGCCGCCGCCGATCTGGTTACCCAGCAAACCGCCGATAATGGCGCCGCCGCCGCCACCGAGCAGGCCGCCGGTGCGGCTATCCGCCTGAATCTGTACCGGGCGCACGGCGGCAATGGTGCCGATTCTGACATTTTGGGTAGTCTTGGCCTGGTTACCGCTATACACGTCGCCCGAGTAGCCCGCTGTGTTGGCACAGCCAGCAAGCGTAAGAACGCTGAGTGCGGCGATAGGGAGTAAACGCTTCATGGAAACCTCCAGGTGATTGATTCAGCCATCCCGCTTTACGGAACATCACGACTAAATTTTAGAACAGTGTTCGTTAACAAGATACCTGAGAATGCTGACGTTGAACAGCGGTCGTTTGCAGTGCTGACTATGTAACCTAGTCATATAGGACAGCGATGCAAGCTAATCGTGCAAAATTATCATGTAAAACAGTCTATTTGTTGATTAAGAAAAGAGTGTGCAAGGTTAGGTGAAACATCGCGCAGCCTTCAGCTAAAAAACGCCCGGAAGACCATCTTCCGGGCGTTCGAGCGTTAGGCTGACGTTTGGCGTCGGGTATCAGCCAAACTGGTTCATGGTGTTGTCCTTGCCGCCTGCTTTCAGGGCCGCCTCACCCTGGAAGAACTCCTTGTGGTCATCGCCAATGTTCGAGCCTGCCATGTCCTGGTGCTTGACGGTAGCGATGCCCTGGCGGATTTCCTCGCGCTGGACTTTCTTGACATAGGCCAGCATGCCGTCGTCGCCGAAGTAGCCCTTGGCTAGGTTGTCGGTGGACAGCGCCGCTGTGTGGTAAGTGGGCAGGGTGATCAGGTGATGGAAGATACCCGCCTCGCGTGCGCCGTCACGCTGGAAGTTACGCGTCCACTCGTCGGCCAGTTGGCCAAGTTCGGTGTTGTCGTACTCGATACCCATCAGCTTGTCGCGGTCGTAGGCCGAGACGTCCTTGCCTTCTTTTTCCCAGGCATCGAATACTTGCTGGCGGAAGTTGAGCGTCCAGTTGAACGATGGTGAGTTGTTGTAAACCAGCTTGGCATCCGGGCAGACTTCGCGGATACGGTTGACCATGGCGGCGATCTGGCCGACGTGGGGTTTTTCGGTCTCGATCCACAGCAGGTCAGCGCCGTTTTGCAGGCTGGTGATGCAGTCGAGCACTACACGGTCTTCGCCGGTGCCGGGCTTGAACTGGTAGAGGCCGGAGGCGAGGCGCTTGGGCTTGACCAGCTTGCCGTTCTGCTTGATGACCACGTCGCCGTTGTTGATGTCGGTGGCCGAGGTGATCTCGTCGCCGTCGAGGAAGCTGTTGTACTGGTCGCCCAGGTCGCCCGGCTCGTTGGTGACAGCAATCTTCTGGGTCAGGCCCGCGCCCAGTGAGTCGGTACGCGCCACGATGACACCATCTTCAACGCCCAGCTCCAGGAAGGCGTAGCGAACGGCGTTGATCTTGGCGATAAAGTCCTCGTGGGGCACGGTGACCTTACCGTCCTGGTGGCCACACTGCTTCTCGTCGGATACCTGGTTTTCAAGCTGGATACAGCAGGCACCCGCTTCGATGAACTTCTTGGCCAGCAGGTAAGTGGCCTCGGCGTTACCAAAACCAGCGTCGATGTCGGCGATGATCGGCACCACGTGGGTTTCGTGGTTGTCGATCTGGCTGATCAGTTCCTGCTCCTTGGCCTTGTCGCCTGCCTCTTTGGCGTCGTCCAGGGCGCGGAACAGGTGGTTAAGCTCCCACGCATCGGCCTGCTTGAGGAAGGTGTAGAGCTCTTCGATCAGGTTGGCGACCGAGGTCTTTTCGTGCATGGACTGGTCAGGCAGCGGGCCGAACTCGGAACGCAGGGCGGCGACCATCCAGCCTGACAGGTAGAGGTAGCTGCGCTTGGTGGTGCCGAAGTGCTTCTTGATGGAAAGCATCTTCTGCTGGCCGATAAAGCCGTGCCAGCACCCCAGTGACTGGGTGTACTTGCTGGTGTCGGCATCGTAAGCGGCCATGTCGTCGCGCATGATCTTGGCGGTGTACCTGGCGATATCCAGACCGGTGTGGAAGCGGTTTTGGGCACGCATACGCGCGGCGTATTCGGGTTTGATGTTATCCCACTTGCCGCCTTGCGCTTCACGTAGTTGGGCCAGTGCCTTGATATCTTCGAGCAGTCCAGTCATGAGCTAATCCCTCTGGGGTTGTGATAGCGATGCGCATCTAAGCAAATTCTTATGCTGCACCTGCGAAGTCGCTTTCAGCATCGTTCAATTTGCTTGACGTGTCTTTAAGAAATAAGTCTCTCAATAGAACGTCGTAAGCGCGGTGTTTCTTGGCAGTCCTTGCGGCACTGCAGTAAAAACACTATCCCCGAAGGCGGGGGCGGCAACAATTGACACTTGGGGGCAGGCAGCGTTGTAGCTCGACTACAGCCGGGCTACAACGCGGTGGGTTTGTGTAGTGGAATTTCGTGATCAGTGGGAAAGCGATCAGTTGAAGGTCAGCGTCATTTCGCGGTGGGGGATGCCGGCATCCATGAAGACCTCGCCATGGGCGACGAAGCCTAGCCGTTCGTAGAAGGGCAGGGCATGGAGCTGTGAGCTGAGTGCCACCTTGGGGTGGCCGATGCGTTGGGCGGTGGCGATAGCGGCGGCCATCAACTGGCCGCCAATACCGGTTCCGCGCGCCTCGGCGAGCACCGCCACGCGGCCAATATGGCCATCGGGCAGGAGTCGTGCAGTGCCCACCGGGTTGCCGTCCAGATAGGCCAGGAAATGATGGCAGGCGGGATCCTGGCCGTCCCATTCCTCATCCTGTGGCACCTGTTGCTCGTCAATGAACACCACGCGTCGAATGAGGCTTGCGATGTCGCCCAGCGCTTGCCAGTCGCCTTCCTGAAGGGTGACCGGCAGGCTGTCGCTGGGCATGTTATTCCTCGTCGTCATCGTCGTCCTGTAGCCAGCTCAGGCTGCCCGCGTTAACAAGCTGGGTGATGAGCGCTTTGGCACCCGGTAACTCCAGCACGTCTTCATGCAGCGGTGTTGGAGATGCCAGCCGTTGGGCGAGCGCTTCTGTGCAGGTGTAGCCTTCGCCGTCGACAAATAGCGTGGTGGCGCCATTCTCGGTGCGCCAGGCAAAGCGCGAGCCGGGCATATGATAGAGCGGGCCATCTTCCTGTAGCTGAGCGACAAGACTTGCTTCGTCCATCGGCGTATCCAGCGGGACCACCTGGTCGACGTACTTGGGCTGGGTCATCGCGCGGCCGAACCATTGGGCGATTTGCTGGGGGTTATCCAACGTCGACAGGACCAACTGGCGCATGCGCTCTACCGAAACATCGTCCAGCTCGCCACTGTCAGCCGCAGGAGCCCGACCGGCGTCGCTGTAACGCAGCGAGGCAGGTAGCTGTTCGCCACGGTAATCGGCGTAGGAAGTGACCGCTTCATCCGCCGATGGTGCCCGGAAGCCCACTGACATGGTGATGCAGTCGTCGGTCTGACTGACCCCGTGATGCGCCCAGCCGGGTGGCAGATAGAGCATGTCGCCGGGCTCCAGCACCCAGTCGGAGTCTTCTTCGACTTCGAAGGTTTCCAGAATGCGCAGGTCGATACCCTGGATGATCGGCGCGTCATCACGGGTCTGGCCGCCCAGTTGCCAACGCCGCTGACCGCTGGCTTGAAACAGGAAAACGTCGTACTGGTCGACGTGGGGACCAACGCTGCCGCCAGGAGGTGCGTAGCTGACCATGATATCGTCCAGCCGCCAGCGGGGCAGAAAGTCGAATTCATCGAGCAGGGCGGCCACCGAGGGCAGGTAGTGATCCACGGCCTGCACCAGCAGGCTCCAGTTGCGCTCCGGCAGTCGCTCGAAAGTGGCTTCGTCAAAAGGTCCGTGGGACACCTGCCACGCGCCGTCGGGTCCGTCTTCTTCTACCAGGCGGGCTTCGATGCCGGGCTCGCAGGCAAGCCCGGCCAGCTCATCGGGTTCGATGGGGCTGATGTAGTCGGGTATTGCCCCGCGAATCAGTAGCGGCTTTTGTTGCCAATAGCTCGCCAGAAACTCCGCCGGGGTCAAATCGCCGAGCAATGTCAGTGGCTTATCAGAAGGTTGCATGGTGGTATCCTAAACGAACGTGGCATTTAAAGCCGTGGGTCTAATCAAACCAGAGTAGACCTTAACTAGCGTAGACCTTGATTGAACTAGATCATAACTTTAGTAGATCGTAATTATAGTGCATCAAGTCGCTGGTGAATGGCTTCGGCCTGGGCTTTTGCATCGCCAATGTAGTTGGCCGGTGACATCGCCTTCAGCTCGGCTTTGGCGTCGTCGGGCAGCGCCAGGGTGTCGATGAAGGCGGCAAAGCCTGCCTGGTCGATGCGCTTGCCCCGGGTCAGTTCCTTGAGCTTTTCGTAGGGCTTTTCAATACCGTAGCGACGCATGACGGTTTGAATCGGCTCGGCGAGCACTTCCCAGCTGTTGTCCAGGTCCTGAGCCAAACGCTCCGGGTTGGCTTCCAGCTTGCTGATGCCCTTGAGGCTGGCATGGTAGCCAATCAGGCCGTAGGCCAAGCCGACCCCCAAGTTGCGCAATACGGTGGAGTCGGTCAGGTCGCGCTGCCAGCGGGAGATCGGCAGCTTCTGCGCCAGGTGACCAAGCACCGCATTGGCCAGACCAAGGTTGCCCTCGGAGTTTTCAAAGTCGATGGGGTTGACCTTGTGGGGCATGGTCGACGAGCCAATTTCGCCTTCCACGGTGCGCTGCTTGAAGTAGCCCAGCGAGATATAGCCCCAGACATCGCGGTCAAAATCGATCAGGATGGTATTGAAGCGGCACACGGCATCGAACAGCTCGGCGATGTAGTCGTGGGGCTCGATCTGGGTGGTGTAGGGGTTGAAGCTCAGCCCCAGGCCTTCCACGAAGGTGCGTGCGTTGGCTTCCCAGTCGATCTCGGGGTAGGTCGCCAGGTGGGCGTTATAGTTGCCCACCGCGCCGTTGATTTTACCCAGGATCTCGACGCCTTCGATCTGCTTGAGCTGGCGCTTTAGGCGGTAGGCCACGTTGGCCATTTCCTTGCCCAGCGTCGTGGGGCTGGCTGTTTGCCCGTGGGTGCGCGACAGCATCGGTTGCCCGGCATGGGCAATGGCCAGCGCGGCAATGTCGTCGGCCACATTGTGCATGACAGGCAGCAATGCCTGAAGACCATCGGCTAGCATCACGCCGTAGGAAAGGTTGTTGATATCTTCCGATGTGCAGGCAAAGTGAATGAACTCGGTGACCGCATGCAGCTCGCTGTTGTCGGCGATTTTTTCCTTGAGGAAGTACTCCACCGCCTTGACGTCATGGTTGGTGGTGCGCTCGATGTCCTTGATGCGCTCGGCGTCGGCCACGGAAAAATCGCGGATCAGCTCTTCAAGAAACGCCGTTGCCTGGGCGGAAAGCGGCGGTACTTCGACGATCTGGTTGTGCTCGGCGAGGCGCTGCAGCCAGCGGACTTCCACAATGACACGGGCGCGAATCAGGCCGAATTCGCTGAAATGTTCGCGCAGGGCGGCGGCTTTGCTGGCGTAGCGGCCGTCAACGGGGGATAGAGCAGTCAAGGCAGAGAGTTGCATGGCTTGGTTTCCAGAGGTAAGAGCAGTTGAGCGTAAAAGGCGTTATTTCAAGTCATCCAGCGCGCGGCGCAGGGCTTTGCGCTGGAACATCAGTTTCCAGCGGCGCCCGCCTTGCTGGTGCCACAGTAGCGCAAAGCGAATGCCGGCCATCAAGCAGGCACGTACGCGCTCGGGCATCATGCGGGTCTGAAGCAGCGATGGGTCGCCCTGCACCACAATTCGGGTTTTAAACGTCGAGATGGTTTCCTGATAGGCTTCGCCCAGGCTTGCAACCACGTTTTCATGGGTGGCGCCGAAGTGCTCCGCCTGGTCCTGGATATGGCTCATTTTCTGCCCCAGGGCATCCATCATTTTGCGGTTGTTGCGCAGCTTGTTCATGAGCAGCAACAGCGAGAAGCCATAGCGCAACACCACCGGGTTGGCCTGTTCACGGCCGACCAGCATCTCGAGGGTATCGAGCCCCTGGCGCAGGTTGTTGGGGTGGCCGCCGTAGATCGCTTCAAAGCTCTCCGGGTTGGGGTTGCTGGTGGCTTCGATCAGCGTTTCCCAGGCGCGCGGCTCTACCTGGCCGGTGCGGGCCAGTTCGTCCACGAGGCTGGCGGCCTGAAAGACCCCTGCGAGCGCAAGGGCTTGGCGCGCGGCGGGCGCTTCCGGCGCGCGGTGTATCGGCGTTGGGTTCATGCAGCTGCCTCGGTTGCCTTCCATGTGGAGTGAATCACGCCGCCGCCCAGGCAGATATCGCCGTCGTAAAGAACCAGCGACTGGCCTGGGGTAACGGCGCGCTGAGGCTCATCGAAATGTACCTCGACGCTGCCATCGGCCCGGGTGGTGATCTCGCAGCCGCGGTCGCTCTGGCGGTAGCGGACTTTGGCGGTGAAGCGTCCCTTGGCGACCGGGGGTTCACCGGCCACCCAGTCCATCGGCTCGGTGACCAGGGCATCGCTGTAAAGCAGCGAATGGTGCTTGCCTTGCACGGCCACCAGCACGTTGCGATCCAGGTCTTTCTCGGCGACGTACCACGGGTCTTCAGAGTAGTTGGCCAGCCCGCCGATACCCAGCCCCTGGCGTTGGCCAAGGGTGTAGTACATCAGCCCCATGTGCTCGCCAATGACGTCGCCGTCGGGGGTTTCGATGGTGCCGGGCTGGGCAGGCAGGTACTGCTTCAGGAAATCACTGAAGCGTCGTTCGCCGATAAAGCAGATACCGGTGGAGTCTTTCTTCTTGGCGGTTACCAGGTCGTGCTGCTCGGCCAGCGCCCGCACGGCGGGCTTCTCGAGTTCGCCGACCGGGAACAGCGTGCGGGCAATGGCGGCCTCAGGCACGGCGTGCAGGAAGTAGCTCTGGTCCTTGTTGGCGTCCAGGCCTTTCAGCAGGCGCGGGCGACCTTCCTGGGTTCCTTGGCGGACGTAATGACCGGTGGCGATTTTGTCTGCGCCAAGCATCTCTGCGTATTCGAGAAACACCTTGAACTTGATTTCCCGGTTGCAGAGGATATCCGGGTTGGGCGTGCGGCCTGCCTTGTACTCCGCCAGGAAATGCTCGAAAACGTTGTCCCAGTATTCGGCGGCAAAATTGGCCGTGTGCAGCTTGATGCCCAGTTTGGCGCACACCGCCTCGGCGTCGGCGAGGTCTTCCTTCGCCGTGCAGTACTCCGTGCCGTCGTCTTCATCCCAGTTCTTCATGAACAGGCCTTCGACCTCATAGCCCTGTTGCAGCAGCAGCAGGGCCGAGACGGAGGAGTCAACGCCGCCGGACATGCCGACAATCACCTTGCCGGTGGCAGGCGTAGCGGGCGTACTTTGAGGCATTGTGGTGCCAGTGATGGATGTCATCGCCATCCTCGGTTGAGTGTGCAATTGGGCGATTATTATACACGATGCAGCCATGCCGCTTCGAGTGCTTCACTCGCGGATAACGCCCAAGGGGTAGCCGTTGCCTTTCAGAGCATCTTCAATGCGGGTGAGCACCAGCGGGCTGCGCAGTCGACCCGCGCTATCGAGCGCCTGGATTTCGGCAAGCGTCAGCCAGTGGGTCGCGGTGATGTCGGTGTCCAGCGGTGTGGCGAGAAACGTCGTGGGGGTGGCGATGAACCCATGACTGTGAAAGGTTTTGCCCTGGGGGGTATGGAAGATATAGAGCCCCAGGTAGCCGGTCAGCGTGACCTGCCAGGCGGTTTCTTCGGCGACCTCGCGTAACATGGCAGCCATGGGCCCTTCACCGGGCTCGATATGTCCGGCCGGCTGATTGAAGACCGTGGCAGGGCCGCCGCGCTCTTCCTCGACGATCAGGAAACGTTCGCCCCGCTGGACGACGCAGGCACAGGTGCTGTGAAGCGTTTGCGTCATGGTCGCTTCCGTCCTGTCGCGGGGCCTTTGCGCTGGCTGGAGTGCCTGGTCCTGGTTGTGCCTCGGGGCGCATGAAGGGTTTCCCGGCGCCACTCACCGGGCGCCAGTTCGCCAAGCCGCCAAGCGCCGATGGCGGCACGAATGAGACGCAGCGTGGGGAAGCCGACATGGGCGGTCATGCGTCTTACCTGACGATTGCGGCCTTCGCTGATGGTCAGCTCCAGCCAGCTGGTGGATGGGTGACGTTTGGGATCTATGGCTGGCTCGCGCGGCGCGATGTTGGGCGTTTCCATGCGACGAACCTTGGCGGGCAGCGTGGGTCCATCTTTTAATGTCATGCCGTTTTTCAGGGCCGTTAGCGCGGCATCGTCCATGTGCCCTTCGACCTGTACCCAGTAGGTTTTGGGTTGTTTATGGCGCGGGTGGGCAATGCGATGGATCAGGCTGCCGTCATCGCTGAGCAGTAGCAGGCCTTCGGAGTCGTAGTCGAGCCGCCCGGCCGCGTAAACGCCGGGTACGTCAATCACATCCGCCAGGGTGGCGCGGCCCTGGGGGTCGGTGAACTGGGAGAGCATGCGGTAGGGTTTATGCAATAGGTAGAGGTTGCTCATCGTCTCGTTTGGGCTGCCCTTCGTTTTGTCGACAATCGCTCATGCGGTTTAAGTGCAGCGCTGGTATACTTCTGCGTGGCCGCTGGGGTCGTCGTCACCACCACCGATCAATCACCTTGTGAAAAGGAGCCACTTAAAAAAGCTCCGCACGCTTCGCGGTAGGGTTGCTTGCTTAATGAACCGCTTAGCTTACGAATTTATAATCACAGCGACACAGAAAAGAGGTTAACGCAAAAATGTCCGATACGCCGAAGATCATTTATACGCTCACCGACGAGGCGCCTGCGCTTGCGACCTATTCGTTGTTACCGATTATTGATGCCTTTACCGATTCGGCGGGCATTATCGTTGAAACGCGGGATATCTCGCTTGCCGCGCGCATACTGGCCCAGTTCCCAGATCTGTTGAACGATGAACAACGCGTCAGCGACGACCTTGCCGAGCTTGGCCAGCTGGCGACCACGCCTGAAGCCAATATCATCAAGCTGCCCAATATCAGTGCCTCAGGCCCGCAGTTGAAGGCCACCATCAAAGAGCTTCAAGGTCAGGGTTACCCGCTGCCTGAATACCCGGACGAGCCGAAAAACGATGAAGAAGCGTCCATCAAGGCGCGTTACGACAAGGCCAAGGGCAGTGCGGTCAACCCGGTGCTGCGCGAGGGCAACTCCGACCGTCGTGCACCCAAGTCCGTCAAGAGCTATGCACGCAAGTACCCGCATCGCATGGGGGAGTGGAGCGCCGACTCCAAATCGCATGTGGCCCATATGAGCGAAGGTGATTTCTACGGAAGTGAACAGTCCACGGTGATCAAGCAGGCCACCAAGCTCAAGATTGACCTGGCTCAGAAAGATGGCACCCACACCGTATTGAAAGAAGACCTAGCCGTGCAGGAAGGCGAGGTGATCGATGCGGCCTGCATGAGTAGCCGCCGCCTGCGCAACTTTATCGACAGCCAGATCAAGGACGCCAAGAAAAACGACGTGCTGTTCTCGCTGCATTTAAAAGCCACCATGATGAAGGTCTCCGACCCGATCATGTTTGGCATGGTTGTCGAGGAGTTCTATAAAGACGTGCTTGAAAGGCACGCCGAGGCCCTCAAGCTTTCGGGTTTCAATCCCAATAGCGGTATTGGCGATCTTTACAGTTCGATCGAAAAGCTGCCGAGCGAACAGCAGGCAACCATCAAGGCCGATATCGAGGCGCTTTACAAAGAGCGTCCGCCGATGGCGATGGTCAATTCGCACAAAGGCATCACCAATCTGCATGTGCCCAGCGACGTGATCATCGACGCCTCCATGCCTGCCATGATTCGTGATTCGGGCAAGATGTGGAACGCCAACGACGAGCTTCAGGATGCCAAGGCGGTGATTCCGGACCGTTGCTACGCGACCATCTATCAGGCGGTGATCGAGGACTGCAAGAAAAATGGCGCCTTCGATCCGACCACCATGGGCAGCGTGCCCAACGTCGGCCTGATGGCCCAGAAAGCCGAAGAGTACGGCTCTCACGACAAGACTTTCCAGGTACCCGCCGATGGTACCGTGGTGGTCACTGACGAAAACGGCCATACGCTGTTCAGCCACGAGGTCGAGGCGGGCGATATCTGGCGCATGTGCCAGACCAAGGACGCGCCGATCCAGGATTGGGTCAAGCTGGCGGTCACCCGTGCCCGGGAGAGCGGTGCACCGGCGATTTTCTGGCTCGACGCCAACCGCGCCCACGATGCTCAACTGATCGAGAAGGTCGAAACCTACCTCAAGGATCACGACACCAGCGGCCTGGATATTCGCATTCTGCCGCCGGTCGAGGCGATGAAAGTATCCCTTGAGCGTATCCGCAAGGGCGAGGACACCATCTCGGTCACCGGTAACGTGCTGCGCGACTACCTGACCGATCTGTTCCCGATCATGGAACTGGGCACCAGCGCCAAGATGCTGTCCATCGTGCCGCTGATGAACGGCGGGGGGCTGTTCGAAACCGGCGCGGGTGGCTCGGCGCCCAAACACGTTCAGCAGTTCCTCGAAGAGAACCATTTACGCTGGGATTCGCTGGGCGAGTTTCTGGCCCTGGCGGCGTCGCTTGAGCACCTGGGCAGCACCTTTGGCAATGCCCGCGCCAAGCTGCTGGCCAATGCGCTGGACGAGGCCAACGGCAAGTTCCTCGACAGCAACAAGTCGCCGTCGCGTAAGGTGGGCGAGCTGGATAACCGCGGCAGCCACTTCTATTTGGCGCTATACTGGGCTGAGGCACTGGCCGCGCAAGACGACGACGCCGAGATGAAAACGCTGTTTGCGCGTCTGGCGGAAACGCTGAAAGCCAACGAAGCCACTATCGTGGACGAGCTCAATAGCGTTCAGGGCCAACCGGTGGACATCGACGGCTACTTCCGTCCCAGCGGTGAGCTGGCAAGCCAGGCTATGCGCCCAAGCAAGACGCTGAACAACGCCCTGGCGATGGTCGCAGCCGACTGACCCATCAGGCCACCGTTGTGTAAAGCCCTCGTCCGCTCGCCGGGCGGGGGTTTTTTGTCCGGCCCAGTGTGATAATTTTGATATTTCCATGAACCCTTGCTGATTGCGCACGTCTTATACATAGCACACCATGTATTCAAGATGTTGTCCGTCAGCCGAGAGATGATAAACCTTGCTGCTTATGTCCAACACTGACAGTTCATACCCGGCCACGTCTTCGCTTGAAGCGGGCATGACGCGCCCCGATATGCCTGATTACGACGACGACCTGACGGTGCAGTCTGCCGAGCCTGAACTGGCTCAGCCGCCGCTTTTCAAGGTGGTACTGTATAACGATGACTTCACGCCAATGGAGTTCGTCATCGAAGTGCTGCAAGGCTTCTTTAACATGGACAGTGAAAAAGCCGTCCAGGTAATGTTGGCGGTACATACTCAGGGCAAGGCGACCTGTGGTGTGTTCACCCGTGACATTGCTGAAACCAAAAGTTACCAAGTGAATGAGTACGCCCAAGAGTGCGAGCATCCTTTAATGAGCGATATCGAAGCCGCCGATTGAGAACGTTGAAAAAAATCGGTAGGTGGGCTTGCAACTGTACGATTTGTACCCGATGTTGAAGGTGCTGGTCGATTAAACTGATCCGACGCAAGCCTAGTTGGCAATATGCCCTAGGGTGTAGCGAAAAGGGGACTGCCATGCTGAGCAAAGAACTTGAACTGACCCTGAACACGGCCTTCACCGTGGCGCGATCCAAGCGCCACGAGTTCATGACCGTCGAGCACCTTTTGCTGGCGCTGCTGGACAACGCTTCAGCAATGGATGTATTGAAAGCCTGTGGGGCAAACCTCGACAAGCTGCGGTCCGATTTGCAGGACTTCATCAATTCGACCACGCCGCTGATTCCCGAAAGCCAGGGCGACCGCGAAACACAGCCGACACTGGGCTTTCAGCGAGTGCTGCAGCGGGCCGTGTTCCACGTGCAGTCCTCCGGGAAGAGCGAAGTGACCGGTGCCAACGTGCTGGTGGCAATCTTTTCCGAGCAGGAAAGTCAGGCCGTTTACTTCCTCAAGCAGCAGAATGTTGCCCGGGTCGATGCGGTTAACTACATCGCGCATGGCATCTCCAAAGTGTCGGGTCATGGCCCATCGCCATCACCTTCCCAGCAGGAAGGCGAAGAGGCCGAGGAGGGCAGCACCGAAGGCGCGGCTCATCCGCTTACTGGCTACGCCACCAACCTCAACGAGCAGGCCCGGCTGGGCAAGATCGATCCGTTGATCGGCCGCGACCACGAACTCGAACGCGTGGTGCAGATTCTGGCCCGTCGCCGCAAGAATAACCCGCTACTGGTGGGTGAAGCCGGTGTGGGTAAAACGGCGGTTGCCGAAGGTCTGGCCAAGCGTATCGTCGAAGAAGATGTCCCGGAAGTGATTGCCGATGCCGTGGTGTATTCGCTGGATATGGGCGCGCTGCTGGCGGGCACCAAATACCGCGGCGACTTCGAGAAACGTCTGAAGAGCCTGCTGGCCGAGTTGCGCAAGCAGCCCAATGCCGTGCTGTTTATCGACGAGATCCACACCGTGATCGGTGCGGGGGCTGCGTCGGGTGGTGTGATGGATGCGTCCAACCTGCTCAAACCGCTGCTTTCCTCGGGAGAATTGCGCTGCATTGGGTCGACCACTTTCCAGGAATACCGCGGTATCTTCGAGAAGGATCGTGCCCTGGCGCGCCGCTTCCAGAAAGTCGACGTCATGGCGCCGTCGGTGGAAGACACCATCAAGATTCTGCAGGGGCTGCGGTCACGGTTCGAGGAGCACCATGCTCTCAAGTATACCGACGGGGCGCTGGAAAGCGCGGCCCGCCTGGCAGACCGCTATATCAACGACCGCTACCTTCCGGACAAGGCCATCGACGTGATTGATGAAGCCGGGGCGCACCAGCGTCTACTGCCGGAAGAAGTGCGTGTCGACACCATTGATGTGGAACAGGTCGAGGCGGTGGTCGCATCGATTGCCCGGATTCCGCCGAAGAGCGTGTCCAGCTCGGATCGCAAGCTGCTTGAAAAGCTCGACCGCGACCTGAAAATGCTGGTGTTTGGGCAGGACGAGGCCATCGATACGCTGTCCGCCGCCATCAAGCTGTCTCGCGCAGGGCTGAAGTCGCCTGACAAGCCGGTGGGTAGCTTCCTGTTTGCCGGCCCCACCGGGGTGGGTAAAACCGAGGTGGCCAAGCAGCTCTCGCATATCATGGGCATCGAGCTTGTACGCTTCGATATGTCGGAGTACATGGAGCGCCATACCGTATCGCGCCTGATCGGTGCGCCTCCCGGCTACGTCGGCTATGACCAGGGCGGTCTGTTGACCGAAGCGGTAACCAAACAGCCACACTGCGTACTGCTGCTGGATGAAATCGAGAAAGCGCATCCGGAAGTCTTCAACCTGCTGCTGCAGGTGATGGACCACGGTCGCCTGACCGATAACAACGGCCGCGAAGCGGACTTCCGCCACGTCATCCTGATCATGACCTCCAACGCCGGGGCAGAGCAGGCAGCACGGCGCTCTATCGGCTTCCAAAGCCAGGATCACTCGACCGATGCGATGGAAGTCATTCGCCGCACCTTCTCGCCGGAGTTCCGCAACCGTCTGGACGGCATCATTCAGTTCCATTCGCTGCCAACCTCCGTTGTGCGCAACGTGGTCGACAAGTTCCTGATCGAACTGCAAGCGCAACTGGATGAGAAGCGCGTTCAGTTGGAAGTCGACGATATGGCCCGGGATTGGCTGGCGGAACTGGGGTATGACCCGGACATGGGCGCACGCCCGATGGCGCGGCTGATTCAGGAGAAACTCAAAAAGCCGCTGGCAGAGATGATCCTGTTCGGCGAACTTGCCGATCAAGGTGGTATCGTGCACGTCAGCCTGGAAGAAGGCGAGCTGCGTTTATCCACCGAGTCGGAAATGGCCGATGCGCCCTAACGGGCGCGCGAGTTAAAGCAAACAACGCAGCGCCCTGTCATTGACGGGGCGTTGTTGTTTGGGTCGAGCTGTCTGGGTCGGGCGGATATCAAAGCGCTGGGGTGGGGCAGGATCCGTGATGCCTGCTGGGCGCCTTAGCGCGAACGGTAAACGATGCGGCCTTTGGACAGATCGTAAGGCGTCAGCTCAACCTTGACTTTGTCGCCGGTCAGGATGCGGATGTAGTTTTTACGCATTTTTCCGGAGATGTGCGCTGTGACGACGTGACCGTTTTCCAGTTCAACACGGAACATGGTGTTGGGCAGGGTGTCGACAATAACGCCATCCATTTCAATATGATCTTCGCGTGCCATATAGGCAATTCCTCACTTAATTTAACGTAATGGGTATGCTCAAAACGACTGGGCATCGGGTAGCGTTTTTAGCCACCACTTCGAATAGCGCTATATTGTGCCGCAAGCCTGGCGTCAAGGCAAAAAAGCGCGGCTAATTACCGAATTAATTCTCGCCATTGGCGACCGTCAAGTACCTCAAGCGGCGTAAAATTCTGCTTGTAACGCATTTTTCGGCACGCTTCTATCCAGTAACCGAGGTAGAGGTGGGGGAGCCCCTTGTCATGGGTCAATTCGATAAGCCGTAGAATGGCCAGGGTGCCCAGCGAGCGCTTGTCGAGGCTTTCATCGACACTAAAGAAGGTATAGATGGCCGAGAGCCCGTGCTCAAGCTCATCGAAGGCAGCCACACCAATCAGCCTATCCCCCAGGTAAAGCTCCATCAATTGCGCATAGGGTTCGTCCAGGGTCAAAAACGTCCGGTACTGTTCGTGACTGGGGGGATACATGTCGCCATCGGCGTGGCGATGATTGATATAGTCAGCATAGAGCGCGTAGTGGCGCGCATCAAAGTACGCCGGGGTAATCCGCGTGGTGATGTCCTCATTGCGACGGCTGATTCGCCGCTGGGTACGATTCGGTGCAAAACGTTCCACCGGCACGCGCACGGAGCGGCAGGCGTTACAGCCTTCGCAGTGCGGCCGGTATAAATGGCGGCCGCTACGCCGAAACCCGAGCAGGGAAAGCGAGTCGTAAACGCCGGGAATGGGCGATTCCTGAGGGTCCAGAAACAGCGTGGTGGCTTCCTGGTCGGGCAGATAGCTACAGGCATGCGGCACTGTCAGAAAGAAGCGCAGGTCGCGTACGAGCCGACGGGGAGCGTTGCTGCTCACAATTTGCCTCCTGATGGGGTCAACGTTATTGCCGTTAGCCTGTCAACATGGCTGGAAAACTAGCGGCCAATGGCATCCAGCCACGGAGAGGGCGGCACGACGGGCGCCTTCTCCGGTGAGGCTGAAAAGCTAAAATCAGTCGCTGGCAACCACTTCTCAAGATAGCTGATGAATGCCGCCCGGGCGACTGTTGTCGCTCCCAGGCTTGCCAGGTGGGGCGTATGCATCTGACAGTCGATGAGCTTGCCGCCATGTTCGCGCATGGCACTGGCAAGGTGAGCCAGAGCCACCTTGGAGGCATCCGGAACCCGGGAAAACATGGACTCGCCGAAAAACATCGGGCCCATGGCAATACCGTAAAGGCCACCTACCAGGCGTTGATGCTGGTGCACTTCAATGCTGTGGGCGATGCCATGTGCCTGAAGCTGACAGTAGGCATGAACCATGTCATCGGTGATCCAGGTGCCCGGTTCGTCGTACCTGGGGGCGGCGCAGGCGTCGATCACCTGCTCGAAATGTTGGTCAACGGTAATCTCAAAGCCCGCATTGCGCAGCTTTTTTGTTAAGCTGCGGCGCTGCTTAAAATGTTCCGGTAGGAGTATCATGCGGGGATCGGGACTCCACCACAGGATGGGGTCGTTGTCGCTGAACCAGGGGAAGATGCCGCGCCGATACGCCTCCACCAGCCAGTTGGGGGTTAATTCGCCGCCTGCCGCGAGCAGGCCGTTAGGCGAGTCCAGCGCCGAGCTGACGGCAGGGAAGTGAGGCATTGGCGAAGATAACCAAGGTAACATTGCGTGCTCCGGTCGGTAACGACGGTCACAAGTCCGCATCGATAAGCCCTGTGACGGCAGCAGGATGCTCGGTATGATACAAACTCGCAAGTGGATTAACGGCGCCAAGGGGTGCAAAAGGGAGAGTCGCTTGAAAGTGAATAAAGCGGTCGACAAGCGAACACAGCGTAACACGCGCCAAAGTGGGTCTTCTGCGCGGGTCAATGCCGCCAAGGACAAAGCGCGTCGGTTTGGGTTACGTCTGCAGGGGGCTGCGCGGGATGGCGTGGTCGTCGCGCTGCTGGCGGTATGTACATTTTTATTACTGGCACTGTTTAGTTACTCGTCATCGGATCCCGGCTGGTTGTCCGAGGGCCCGGAAACCGCCGTCAGCAACTGGATGGGGCCGGTAGGCGCATGGCTTGCCGATGTGCTCTATTCGTTGCTGGGTGCCAGCGCGCTTTGGTGGCCTGGCATGGTGGGCTATCTGGCCTGGTGGCTGGTGCGTTCCCGCCAGGTGCGCTTCGAGCTTGACCCGGTGGCTGTGGCGGTGCGTGCCGGTGGCATGATGCTGCTGATGTTCGGCACCACCATGCTCGGCGCGCTGCATTTTTATAACCCCGATAGCCCGCTGCCCTACGCCTCGGGCGGTATTCTCGGTGAAGGCCTGGTCGGCGCGCTGCGTCCGCTGGTCAGCAGTGGCGGCGTGGGGCTGATTGCCGCCGCGCTTATCCTGAGTGGCTTTCCGCTGTTCAGCGGGATGTCATGGTTACAGGTTGCCGACGAAGTGGGGCGGCGTCTCTGCCGCCTGGGAAGCTGGTGGTCAGCGCGCCGTCAGGCGCGTCGAGAGGCCCGGCGTGCCCGCGCCAAGCAGCGCGCAGCAGCGCGGCCCGCGCCGGAGCCCGCGCAGCGCTCGCCATTGCCAGAGCAGGATGCCGGGAGCAGCGTCGGGAAGAAGCGCCGTGAGCCCGCCGTATCCGCGCCTTCACCAGAAGACGATACGGCAGCACAGGATAACGCGACGGATACGTCGATTCCCTGGACGGCCGCTGCGCGAGCGCCGTCTGCCACGGCCTTCAAGGCAGAACCTCAGCCACGCTCAGCCCCAGAGGAGAGCACAGCGGAAAGCGCTACACGAACCCCCGCGACCCCTGACACCTCCGTGAAGGCGGCCTCGCTGAATGAGACGCCGACCGCTGAGTCTTCGGCTGATCGCCAGACGAGCCATCGGGAAGCCCCGTTGACGCCGTCGTCCGGTGAGGAAGAGGCCAGTGAGCCGTTTCCGTTGCACGCCTCACGCCGAGAAGCTGAGGTCGAGCCGTCATCGCCCTCGCCGCTGTCCGCCGCCGATGATGAACCCGCGTCGCCTTTGGCGGATGCCCCAGCATCCGAACAGCCTCGGCCACTGACAGCCGACCGTTCCAAAGAGCGCGTGCCTGAAGTCGTGCCCGAGCCGGTTTGGGACGACGAGGATGAAGAGCTCGAGTCACAGCCCATGGCATCGACACCAGCGCCTGCGCGCCATGAGCCGACCTTCAGCCCGGATGACGCAGCCGAGGCGGAAGCGTCCGATAATGGGCCGACGCTGTGGACCGTTGAACATCTGCAGAACCAGCGTCCCAGCTTTGATCATATCCCTGACCCTGAAGGCGATGTGCCGAGCTTGCGCCTGCTGACCCCGGCGGAGCCTCATCAGCCCAACTACACCGACCAGCAGCTGGCGGATATGGCCGAGCTGCTGGAAGTACGCCTGCGTGAGTATGGCGTGAAGGCCGAGGTGGTCGATACCTGGCCGGGGCCGGTGATTACACGCTTTGAAATCAAGCCTGCCGCCGGTGTGAAGGTCTCCAAGATCAGCAATCTGGCCAAGGATTTGGCGCGCTCGCTGATGGTCAAGAGCGTGCGCGTGGTGGAAGTGATTCCCGGACGCCCGACGGTGGGTATCGAGATTCCCAACCCTCACCGGGCGATGATCCGGCTGCGCGAGGTGATCGACTCCGAACGCTATCAACAGGAAAAATCACCGCTGACCATGGCCCTGGGCCAGGATATCGGCGGTGGACCCGTGGTGGCCAACCTCGGCAAAATGCCGCATTTGCTGGTGGCCGGTACCACTGGCTCGGGCAAGTCGGTGGGCGTCAACGCGATGCTGATTTCGATGCTGCTCAAGGCCACGCCGGACGAGCTGAAGCTGATCATGGTCGACCCCAAGATGCTGGAGCTGTCGGTCTACGATGGCATTCCGCACTTGCTGGCGCCGGTGGTCACCGACATGAAAGAAGCGGCCAACAGTCTGCGCTGGTGCGTCGCCGAAATGGAGCGCCGCTATAAGCTGATGGCGGCCATGGGCGTGCGTAATATCGCGGGCTTCAATGCCCGCCTGGACGAGGCCGAGCGCGCCGGTGCCCAGGTAGCGGATCCGCTTTGGGAACCGCAACCCTGGGAAATGCACCAGACGCCGCCGATACTCGAAAAACTGCCCTACATCGTGGTAGTGATCGACGAATTTGCCGACATGTTCATGATCGTGGGCAAAAAGGTGGAAGAGCTCATCGCCCGCCTGGCGCAGAAGGCCCGCGCGGCGGGTATCCATCTGATCCTTGCCACTCAGCGCCCGTCAGTGGACGTGGTCACGGGCTTGATCAAGGCCAATATTCCTTCACGGATGGCCTTCCAGGTCTCGTCGCGGATTGATTCGCGCACCATCCTGGACCAGGGCGGCGCGGAGAGTCTGCTTGGGCATGGCGACATGCTCTACCTGCCCGCCGGGTCAGGCCCACCCAATCGCATCCACGGGGCCTTTGTCGACGACGACGAAGTGCACCGCATAGTGGAAGACTGGAAGCGTCGCGGCGAGCCGGAGTATATCGAAGAGATCCTGTCGGGGGGCGTATCGGCAGATGCCTTGACCGGGCTGGAAGCCGAGGGCGGCGATAGTGACGATGCCGAGCAGGATGCGCTTTACGATGAAGCCGTTCAGTTCGTGACGCAAACGCGCAAAGCGTCGATTTCCGCCGTGCAGCGGCGCTTTAAAATTGGCTATAACCGTGCGGCCCGCCTGGTGGAAGCCATGGAAGGCGCGGGCGTGGTGTCGTCAATGGGTACCAACGGTGCCCGTGAAGTGCTGGCGCCGCCGCCGGTCGGCCAGTAGGCCGCTCGGTCAAACGTGCAACAAGCGTGAAAGTCCGGCTATTGATGAAACTTGGTCATCAAACAAGCGTCTCAATGGCTGACCGGGTGGTTCGACTGATCCACTGTTATGTTTATCTGGCAAGGTTGCCTAGGGAGATCGCATGCGCGATACGCAAACTCGACGTCCTTCATCGTTGGCGCTGGCTGCCAGCGCGCTGGGGTTAACGCTAACGGCGCCGTTGGCCATGGCCAATGAGGCAGCAGAGCGATTGACCGAACGCCTCGACCCGCTGGAGAGCTATCAGGCATCGTTCGAGCAGCAGATTCTTGATGGTAGCGGCGAGCGGCTACAGGACGCGCGGGGCGAAATGTGGCTGTCTCGCCCCGGCCTGTTGCGCTGGGAGGTCGAAGCCCCTTATACGCAAACCGTGGTATCCGACGGTGACGATGTTTATCTCTACGACCCGGACCTTGAACAAGTGACCGTTCAGGCACTGGATGAGCGCGTGACCCACACGCCTGCGCTGTTGCTATCAGGCCAGGTCAGCGAGCTGACGGAGAGCTACGATGTCGAATATGAGCAGGACAGCGGCGATGACGTCTTTACGCTGGTGCCTACCTCGGTAGACACCTTGTTCGAGCAGCTACAGATGGTCTTCGACGGTGATATGCTCACCGAGCTGTGGATGACCGACAGCACCGGCCAGCGCACATCGATTACCTTCAGCAACGCCGAGCGCAATGGCGACATTGACGATGAGCGCTTCGAGTTCGACATCCCTGACGGTATTGATGTGATCCGCGAAGACCAGCGCTAGCCCACCCCCTTGACTCCTGAACAGAGGCCGATCAGGCATCCGATGCCTGATCGGCCTCTTTGTCTTGGGCATCGCGCCAGACCATGATGTCGGCAAAGCGCTTTTCCTGGCCGAATCCGCTGGGTTGGTAAAACGCCTGTTTGGGCAACTCGTCCGGCCAGCAGTCATGAGCACTGCCGGCCGGGTAGCCGTCAGGTTCGTTGTGCGCGTAACGGTAGCCTTCGCCATGGCCGAGCTGCTCCATCAGCTTGGTGGGCGCGTTACGCAGGTAGGTCGGCACTTCCACTTGGGGCTGTTGGCGGACGAACTGCTGGGCTTTGTTCCAGGCCTGGTCAATGCGATTGCTTTTGGGCGCCACCGCGAGGTGTATGGCCGCGTGGGCGATCGCCCGCTGGCCTTCGTAGTCGCCCAGGCGTAGATAAGCATCCCAGGCGGCGATGACCAGTGGCAGCGCGCGAGGGTCGGCGTTGCCCACGTCCTCGGAGGCAATGGCGCTGAGCCGCCGTACCACATCCAGCGGGTCGCCGCCGCCTTGAATGAAGCGTGCCATATACAGCAGGGCAGCGTCGGGCCGCGATGAGCGCACCGATTTGTGGATCGCCGAGAGCAGGTCGTAATAGGCGTCCCCCTGCTTGTCGAAGGCACTGGCCTGATGGCCAATCACATCGTTGAGTACGCTCTCGGGCAGCCTTTCGCGGCCTGCCTCCTGCAGGGTGAAGTCGCAGGCGGTTTCCAGCAGGCCCAATGCCCGACGGGCATCGCCGGCGCTGGCATGAGCCAGTGCGGTCAAAACTGGAGGGTCCACTTCGATGGCGCGCTTACCCAGCCCGCGTTCAGGGTCATCCAGCGCCTGGCGCATCACGCTGATCAATTCGTCTTCGGTGAGCGACTTGAGCACGTAGACTCGCGCCCGCGACAGCAGGGCCGAGTTGACTTCAAAGGACGGGTTTTCGGTCGTCGCACCAATCAGGGTCAAAAGCCCAGACTCCACGTGGGGAAGCAGGGCATCCTGCTGGCTCTTGTTCAATCGGTGAATTTCATCTAAAAATAAAATGGTCGAGGCGTTGATTTGTTGGGCACGATCGACCACCAGACGAATATCCTTCACCCCTGCCATGACGGCGCTGAGCTGCTCCAGATGGGCGTTTGACGCATGCGCGAGCAGCTCTGCCAGCGTGGTTTTCCCGACACCCGGTGGCCCCCACAGGATCATCGAGCGGACAACACCCGACTCTGCCATGCGGCGAAGTGGTTTATCCGGGCCAACGAGGGCTTGTTGGCCAATAAAGTCTTTAAGCTGGCGCGGCCGCATCCGATAGGCTAAGGGGGCATCGTCGGCTGGGTTTGAGCGGCTGAAAAGATCCATGGAAGCTCCGTTGATCGCTGACCCATCTGTTGGGTTTGTCATCTTAAGGTGTATGGTAAAGCATGTCTGCTCAGACTACCTTTGGCGTAAGACGATAAAGGAGACGGCCCAATGTTAAACCAACTGCGTTCGGATCATGCCAACATGGCAAGGATGCTGCACGTCCTGCAGCTCAAGCAAAAGACGCTGGCTCAGGGCGAACGTCCCAACTTTCAACTCATGCGCGAGGTTGTGGATTATATCTTGTCCTATATGGACGGCTTTGCCGTACCGCTGGAGCGAATCTGCGTCGAACGCCTGGGTAAGGTAGCCCCAGAGTACTCCTCGCTCACCGAAAAAATGGCCGAGGATTATCGGCAACTGACACCGCGTCTGCAGCAGCTATCCAATGATATCGATATGATTCTGATGGATAACGTCCTGCCGATGGATAGGTTTGCCGACGATTTGAAAGCCTATCTGGACGCTCACCGGGCCTACTTGCGCCACGAGCGTGAGGAGCTGTTCCCGTTAATCGACAAGCATTTCAGCGAAGATGACATGGAAGCGTTGCGCCAGTCGCTGCCGGCCGAGGCTCAACAATCCCTCGAGCGATTGCAGTTGGCGTACCCCGAGCTTTATGCCGAGCTGCGTGGCGCCGATGTGCCCAACGTCTAAGTTGGTCAATTGACCGGGCTTAAGATGGCTTATCAGCTAGCGCGTGCGTGTTAAACTAGGCGCCTTGATGAAACGCAGACTGGGTCAATAGGCAGAGGCGATAGTGGGCATAAGCAACGGCTGTAGCGTGAAAGGATGAGCCAGGGGCCTGTTCTTATATTTGATTCCGGCGTGGGCGGGCTTTCGGTAGCGGCAGCGCTACGGCAGCACTACCCCTACGCCGGTTTTTGCTATGCCTGCGACAACGCATGGCTGCCTTATGGCCTGCGTGACGACGCCACGCTTGCCGAGCGCATTGTGGCCGTTTGCCTGGCGGCCGTGGCGGCCTGCCAGCCCAGCGTATTGGTCGTCGCCTGCAATACCGCCAGCACCCTGGCCCTTGAAAGGCTGCGCTGGCATTTGACGATTCCCGTAGTGGGGACGGTACCGGCGATAAAGCCGGCGGCGGCGCTCAGCCAGACCCGCCATATCGCGCTGCTGGCCACCAGGGCCACCGTCGGTCGTCCCTACACCCAGGCATTGATCGACCGCTTTGCCAGCGACTGCGTGGTGACCAGGGTCGCAGCAGATGCTCTGGTGAGCGAAGCCGAAGCTTGGCTGGCAGGTCATCACCCCGATGAAGCGCGCCTCCAGGCAGCGATGGCGCCGCTCTGGCAGGCCGCTCAGCCAGAGCTCACCGCGCCCGTCCCGCCTACATCTGGGCCGCATGCCCCCGCGTTGGATACGATTGTGCTGGGCTGCACGCATTTCCCTCTGTTGAAACCCTGGTTGGTCGAGCTTGCCCCTGTGCCACTCAACTGGGTCGATTCCGGCGATGCCATCGCCCGGCGCGTCGGCCAGGTGGCGGGGACGCTGTTAACGAGTGCGGCGGACGGACGTTGCTTTACCACGGCACCGGCCCCGCATTTAACAGAGGGTCTGTCACGCTATGGTTTTCACCCCGCGCATCCCTTAACCCTTGCGCCTTGATATTTACGAATATTGTTTACGAATATAAAAAGGAGCCGCTTTGGCTATTCCTGTCGTTGACCCCGAACGCTATGCCGAACAACTCGCCGACAAGCAGGCCTATGTCGAACGCCTTTTTGCGTCCTTCGAGCCGCCGACCCTGGAGGTGTTTGCCTCGCCGCCCAGCCACTATCGCCAGCGCTGTGAGTTTCGTATCTGGCATGAGGGCGACGATCTTTTCTACGCCATGTTCGAGGTCACTCCGGGGAATCCCAAGAGCAAGCGCGTTATCCGGCTCGATCAGTTTCCGGTGGCCAGCGAGGCGATCAACCGGCTGATGCCACGCTTACGCGACGCCTTTCTGGCCAGCGACGAGCTGCGCCGTCGACTGTTCCAGGTCGAGTTTTTAACCACGCTCTCCGGCGAGGCGTTGGTGACGCTGATCTATCATCGTCCGCTGGGCGAGGACTGGGAAGCCGAGGCACGCGCGCTAGAGGCAGAGCTGGGTATCATGATCATTGGTCGTTCGCGCAAGCAGCGCCTGGTGCTTACCCGGGATCACGTCTGGGAGCGCCTGGACGTGAAGGGCCGTACGCTGCATTACCAGCAGGTCGAGAACAGCTTTACCCAGCCCAATGCGCATATCTGCCAGGCGATGCTGGGCTGGGCCTGTGACGTGACAGCGGGGCGTCAGCAAGAGGATTTAGTCGAGCTATATTGCGGTAACGGTAACTTCACCATTGCCCTGGCGAATAACTTCCGCCGCGTGTTGGCCACCGAAATCTCGCGCACTTCGGTTGCCAGTGCCAACGTCAACCTGGCCGCCAATGGCGTGACCAATGCCCAGGTGGCGCGGATGTCAGCTGAGGATTTCGCCCTGGCACTGAAAGGTGACAAAAGCGGCCGCCGTGTAGCGGAAATGGCGCTTGAGACATATGACTTTTCGACGGTGTTGGTGGACCCACCACGGGCCGGGCTTGATGAGCAAAGTTGCCAGCAGATCAGCGAATACGCCCAAATCGTCTATATTTCATGCAACCCGGCAACACTTGCCGAGAACCTGGCGCAACTGACGCAAACCCACAAGATTGAGCGCTTTGCGCTGTTTGACCAGTTTCCATTTACCGATCATTGTGAATGTGGGGTATGGCTTACACGGCGCGCATCACCATGATGATGCTCGGCAGGGTGATGCATAAGTGGTATGCGCTATGAGTAACCAGGCAGGTGGCTAGGGCGATGCCAGCGGGTAGCGTAAGCTAACCGTAGTGATGGCCTAAAGGCCTATTGTCCTTCGTTTTTTTGGCCAGGTGATGGCCCCGGCAGTAGAGGTGATGGATGCATTACGTTGCGATTGAAGAAAGTCGGCAAGATTTGTTGAAGCAGCTACAGGAACGTCTGCACGATCGCTTGGAGCCGACCCGCGCCGAGGCCATTGATGCCTTCGCGCGGCACTTCTACGCGACGGTGCCCGTTGAAGACCTGATTGACCGCCGCCTGGATGACCTTTATGGGGCGACACTGTCGATTTGGCAGTTCCTGCAGCACCACGACCCTCAAAACCCCAAAGTGCGTGTGTTCAACCCCGATTTCGAAGAGCATGGCTGGCAGTCGACCCATACCTTCGTGGCGGTGCTTCACGAGGACATGCCGTTTCTGGTCGATTCGGTGCGGATCGAACTCAACCGTCGCGGCTTAACGGTGCATGCCATTCAAAATGCGGTGTTGGCGGTGAGCCGCGATGCCCAGCACCAGTTGCAAGCGCTTGGTTCACCCCGCGATGCCAACGCACCCGAGGCGCGTGAATCCCTGGTGGTGATCGAAGTCGATCGCCACACCAATCCTGAGCTGTTGAGCACCATCGAGCACAATCTTCACGAGGTCTTGCGCGATGTGCGTACCGCCGTGGGTGATTTTGATGCCATGTGCGAGCAAATTCGCAGTTCGATTCAGGAGATCGAGAAAAACTGCCCGCCGCAAATCGACCCTGACGACCACGAAGAGGCGATTGCCTTTCTGGAATGGCTGCTCAAGGATAACTTCACCTTCCTTGGCTACGACGAATACCTGCTTGAAGATGGTGAGTTGACCCGCGACCCGGACAGCGTGCTGGGTGTGTTCCGTCTGGATCAGCCGCGCTACTGCGAGCGCATCCGTACCGAAGAGGGTATCGGCGACGACGATAACTATGTGCTGGTGCCGCAGTTGCTGTCGTTTGCCAAGAGTGCCCATCACTCCCGTGTCCATCGTCCCACCTATCCCGATTACATTACCGTCGACCGCTACGACGACGACGGCAACGTCATTGGTGAGCGGCGCTTCTTCGGCCTGTTTACGGCCACGGTGTATAACGAGTCGCCGCGCAATATTCCCCTGCTGCGCCGCAAGCTCAAGGCGGTCATGGATATCGCCGGGTTCAACCCTCAGGGGCATAACGGCAAGCAGTTGCTCCAGGTGCTGGAAGTGTATCCGCGCGATGACCTCTTCCAGATGAACACCGAGGCGCTGGCCAGCACGGCCTTGGGCATTCTGGATATTCGCGAACGCCGTCAGGTGCGGCTGTTCATTCGTGCCGATGTCAGCGGCAAGTTCTATTCGTGCCTGGTTTTCGTCCCGCGGGACGTGTTTTCCACGGACTTGCGTCAACGCATTCAACACCTGCTCTGCGACGAGTTGGACGCCCGCTTCGGGGACTTCAATACCTACCTGTCTGAGTCGGTACTGGCGCGTATCCAGCTGATCTTGCGCTTCAACGGCGATGAACCCAGCCAATACGATCTGAAACGCCTGGAAAACAAAGTTGCGCGCCTGGCGCGCAGCTGGCGCGATGATTTGCAGGCAGCGATGATAGAGGGGTTCGGCGAAGAGCAGGCCAACAACCTCATGGAGCAATTCCAGGAGGCGTTTTCTGCCAGCTACCGCGAAGACTTTACCGCGCGTACGGCGGTTTTCGACGTCCAGCACCTGCTGACCCTGGATAGCGAAAACGACCTGGCGCTGTCACTCTACCGGCCGCTGGAAGAGCAGAGCGGTGGCGTGAATCTGAAGCTGTTCCATCGGGCGTCGCAGATCCCACTGTCGGATGTGCTGCCGATGATGGAAAACCTTGGCCTGCGGGTCATTGGTGAGCGCCCCTACGACATCAACAGCCCTCAGCAGCGCTACTGGATCCATGATTTTGAGCTGGAGCACAGCGGCGCCGAGATGAGCCTGTCGGAAATGCGCGAAACGTTCAGCGAAGCGTTCAAGCGCATTTGGGTGGGTGAAGCCGATAACGACGCTTTCAACCGCTTGATCATCGGTGCAGGCCTGGACTGGCGGGAAGTGGCCATGCTGCGGGGCTATGCCCGCTACCTGAAGCAGATTCGTTTTGGCATGTCCCAGGATTATATCGCCACCACCCTGGCCAACTACCCGGTGATTACCCAGGCGCTGGTCGAGCTTTTCCAGCAGCGTTTCGACCCCGGCCTGGACGACCACGACACCAGCGACTGCATAGCGCGCATCAATGAGCACCTTGAAGCGGTGGCCAGTCTTAACGACGATCAACTGCTGCGCCGCTTCATGGAGCTTATCCAGGCGACGTTGCGGACCAATTATTACCAGCAAACCGAGAATGGCCGCGCCAAGGACTACATCGCCTACAAGCTTGAGCCATCCAAGGTCACCGGGATGCCCAAGCCGCGCCCGATGTTCGAGATTTTCGTTTGCTCGCCCCGGGTCGAAGGCGTGCACCTGCGCGGCGGCAAGGTGGCCCGGGGTGGGCTGCGCTGGTCCGACCGTCACGAAGATTTCCGCACGGAAGTGCTGGGGCTTGTTAAAGCACAGCAGGTCAAAAACGCCGTGATCGTGCCGGTGGGCGCGAAAGGCGGCTTCGTCTGCAAGCGCATGCCGGAGAGTGCCGACCGCGAGACCCAGCAGAAAGAAGGCATTGCCTGCTATCAGCTGTTTATCCGGGCGTTGCTGGATGTCACCGATAACCTTGTGATGGGCGATGTCGTGCCGCCACAACAGGTGGTACGCCACGACGAAGATGACGCCTATCTGGTGGTTGCCGCCGACAAGGGCACCGCGACCTTCTCGGATATTGCCAACGAAATCTCGCTGGAATACGGTCACTGGCTCGGGGATGCCTTCGCGTCCGGCGGGGCCAACGGCTATGACCACAAGAAGATGGGGATCACCGCCCGCGGGGCCTGGGAGTCGGTCAAGCGTCACTTTAAGAACCTGGATATCGATACCCAGCGTGATGAGTTCAGTGTGATCGGCATCGGTGACATGGCAGGCGATGTGTTTGGCAACGGCATGCTGTTGTCCGAGACGATCAAATTGGTGGGGGCCTTCAACCACCTGCATATCTTTGTCGATCCCACACCGGACCCGGCCGCTACCTTTGCCGAACGCCAGCGCTTGTTCAAACTGCCGCGTTCCAGCTGGGAGGATTACGATCAGACATTGATCTCTCAGGGCGGCGGTATTTTCAGCCGCAGCGCGAAATCGATCGTCATTACCCCTGAAATGCAGGCGGTGTTTGGCATTGAAGAGACGCGGCTGTCTCCCAACGAGTTGATCCGCGCCATGCTGGTCGCCAAGGTCGACTTGATCTGGAATGGCGGCATCGGTACCTACGTGAAAGGCTCGGAAGAAACCGACGCAGAGGTGGGTGATAAAGCCAACGATTCACTGCGCATCAACGGCAACGACCTTAACTGTCGTGTGGTCGGCGAGGGCGGTAACCTGGGCCTGACTCAGTTGGGCCGCATGGAAGCCGCCGCCAAAGGCGTGCGGGTTTACACTGACTTTATCGACAATGCCGGGGGCGTTAACTGCTCCGACCACGAAGTGAATATCAAGATACTGGTCGATGAAGTGGTCAAACGCGGTGACATGACCGACAAGCAGCGCAACCAGTTGCTGGCCGAGATGACCGATGAGGTGTCTGACCTGGTCATTCTGGATAACTACCGTCAGACCCAGGCGCTGGATCTCTCGGCGATTCTTTCCCAGCAGGGGATGGGGCCTTACCGGCGCTTTATCAGCGAGCTGGAGTCGGCGGGGCAGATTGATCGGGAACTTGAATTCCTGCCCACCGACGAGGTACTGAAAGAGCGTTCAAGTCAGCAGCAGGGAATGCGCCTGCCAGAGCTATCGGTGTTGATTTCGTACGCCAAGAGCACGCTGAAAGGCGATCTGATCACCTCTGAGGTGCCCGATGATCCCTATATCCACCAACACCTCGAGCGGCTGTTCCCGGCGGTGCTGACCGAGCGCTACCGGGCGGAAATGTATGATCACCGTCTGAAGCGTGAAATCGTCGCCACCCAGGTGGCCAACGACCTTGTCGATCACATGGGCATTGTGTTCGTACGTCGGCTGATGGACTCGACCGGCGCTGGTCGGGCGGACATCGCGCGGGCTTATGTGGTTGCCCGGGATAGCTTCAACCTGCATTCCCTATGGGCCCAGCTGGAAGCGCTGGATAATCAGGTGCCCAACCACGTCCAGTACGCGATGATGCTGGACGTGATGCGCATGGTCCGCCGCGCGACCCGCTGGTTCCTGCGTCAGCACATGGGGCTTTCGACCCAGGACACCATCGAGTACTTCCGGCCGCGCCTGGCGCAGCTTCAGGAAGGCATTGGCGAGCTGTTGAGCGGTGAGGAGCAAGCGGCATGGCAGCAACGCTATGCAGAGCTACAGTCAGCGGGCGTGCCGGATACGCTGGCCTCGACCGTCGCAGCGGCTCCCAGCCTGTATGCGGGGCTGGGCATTATCCAGGCGGCCCGGGCCACCAACGAGAAACCTCAGCGAGTCGCCGAGGTGTTCTACGAGATTGGCAGCCGTCTGGAGCTCCCCTGGATGATCCAGCAGGTCACCCAGCTAGAGGTGCGCGACGCCTGGCAGGCCCAGGCGCGGGAAACCTTCCGCGACGACATCGATCGCCAGCAGCTTGCGCTGACCACCAGCGTACTCAAGCTGGAAGCGGGCAGCCGCGATACCCAGGAGCGGGTTGCCCAGTGGCTGGAGCAGCATGCGGACCTGCATCGCCGCTGGTGCCGCCTGATCGACGAGGTGCGCGGCGGCAGCGAAGGCGGTTTTGCGCTGTTTGCGGTGGCTATCCGTGAACTGGTTGACTTGGCGGAAAGTGATAGCGAAAGCTAGTTCTGACGCTTTCACGGATGTATCAAGCGCGCCCACTCGGGCGCGCTTTTTAGGTTATACTGGCGCCCGATTTTTGCCTTCCTGCTTCAAGAGACTCGCCATGTACACCCTTGCCCGCTCGCTATTATTCCGTATCGACCCTGAAGCTTCCCACGGCATGGCGCTTCGGGCTCTGGACGCGTTGCATCGGGTTGGCGGTGTTAAGCGCATGGTGGGCAACCCCGTTGATGACCCGGTCCAGCTCATGGGGCTGCGCTTTCCCAACCGGGTGGGGCTGGCGGCAGGCTTGGACAAGGATGCCGATCATCTCGACGCTCTGGGTGAGCTTGGCTTCGGGTTTATTGAGGTGGGCACCGTCACGCCAGTGGCCCAGCCGGGTAATCCGAAGCCACGCCTGTTTCGTCTTGCCGGACACGAGGCCATCATTAACCGTTTCGGGTTTAATAACCAAGGTGTGGCACATCTGGTCGCGCAGGTAAAGCGGCGTCACTATAGCGGTGTCGTGGGCATTAATATCGGCAAAAACCTGACCACGTCGGTTGACGATGCGTTGGGCGATTACCTGGCCTGCCTGGAAGCGGTTCATGGGGTCGCCGATTATGTGACCGTGAATATTTCGTCACCCAATACCCCTGGACTGCGCACGCTGCAGTTCGGCGCTCAGTTGGATGACCTCCTGGGTCCCATCCGGTCTCGCAGCCTGGCACTGGATGAGCAAACCGGCCGCCGTGTCCCCTTGCTGGTGAAAATCGCTCCGGATATGAACGACGAAGAAGTGGCGTTGGTGGCGAGCAGCATCGAGCGCAACGCCCTTGACGGGGTGATCGCCACCAATACCACCATCTCACGGGAAGCGGTGGCGGGTGACCCTCAGGCTGACGAAGCGGGGGGGCTCTCGGGCAAGCCGGTGTTTGAAGCGTCGAACCGTATCATTCGTCTGCTGCGGGCTCGCTTGCCGGATTTGCCGATTATCGGCGTGGGCGGTATCGACAGCGGCGACGCCGCCAGGGCTAAGTGCGATGCTGGCGCGGATCTGGTGCAACTGTATTCCGGACTGATTTATCGTGGGCCAACGCTTGTCAGCGAGTGTGCCGAGGCGTTAAAGAAGCGCTAAAAAGCCCGCTTGGTGAGCGGGCTTATGGGATGTTCAGTAAAACGATGTTTGGTGATTAGGATCGAAAAGGTTAGGTCATTACCGTGGGGTTTTTATGGATGCCGGAGACACCGGTCATGCCATCCCACTGGTCGCCGCGACCTTCACGCCAACCGCTCATCCAGTATTCGCGTAAATTAACCTCTTGACTGGGGCAATCATCACGGGAGCGACCCGTAACGCCCGCTTTGTAGCCATGTACATAAGCCCGCTGGAAGCGATCACGTTTTTGTCGTTTCATTGGCTAACCTCTTTTTATGAAAGCCTTTGAGATGAAATGACGGGTTGCGAGATAGTCAACATCGCTCTATGACTCGCTCCGTCATTCCGAGAGCTAACTTCAAGAGTGAACTGCCATTCCGGCACCGTGGTCTAGCACTCACGTGCTGAACCCACCGGGCGGCTCGCTCGTAGACGCCACGGGTCGTTGAGACGTTCTTCAAGACCCTGGCAGGCAACGCATGCGTTTTCAGTAGCTACTCTCTTATTGTTAGACCATGATGGGGTCACTTGTCGACCATCAAATTGTCATAAGACGTAAACTCATTTGCAATATATAGGAATATCGCGCGGTTACGCGCAGCCATTACCATGACCGAGTCGAGCCAAATTGCCCCCCTAGAGCTGCTGGCAACGTGCCCCAAGGGTATCGAAAGCCTGCTTGCCGACGAACTGACCGCCTTGGGCGCTTCCCCAGGTAAAACCACCGTGGCAGGCGTGTACTTCGCTGCTGATCAGGCCACGGCCTATCGGGTTTGCCTGTGGTCGCGGCTTGCCAACCGTATCATCCTGATCCTGGCCCGCGAGCCGATGATCGAAACCGCCGACCAGTTACGCACTGTGGTGGCGGGCATCGACTGGACGCGGCACTTGGCCCCGGGGCGGACGATGGCAGTGGATTTCCACGGCCGCAGCGACCACATTCGCCACACCCGCTTTGGCGCGCAGACGGTCAAGGATGGGGTCGTTGACGCCTTGCAGTTGGCAGGGCAGGCGCGCCCCACCGTGGATACCAAGACGCCGCACCTGCGCCTATACGCCCACCTGCACCGGGCCAATGCGACCCTGGGTATCGACCTGTCCGGGGAAAGCCTGCACCGGCGTGGCTATCGCCGCGATGTGGGCCACGCGCCGTTGAAAGAAAACCTGGCCGCCGCCCTGCTGGTGCGCGCGGGCTGGCCTGAGCGCGCTAAAGCGGGCGAGCCGCTGATTGACCCCCTGTGCGGCGCGGGGACGCTGTTGATTGAGGCTGGCCTGATGGCGGCCGACCAGGCGCCCAACCTGCACCGCGAACGTTTCGGCTTTCACGGCTGGGCGGGTCATGATGAGGCCGAGTGGCGAGAGCTCAAGCGAGAAGCGGACGCACGGGCGTCGATTGGTCGCAAGCGTTGTAAAACGTCACTGACCGGCTTTGATGAAAGCCCGGCAGCGCTGTCGGCCGCCAAGGCCAACGCCATGCGCGCGGGCATTCCGGCGCTGATTCATCTGCACGGCCAACGTCTTTCACAACTGACGCGGCCTGCCGAGCTGACCGCCGAGCAGGGGCTAATGATTACCAACCCTCCCTACGGCGAACGTTTGGGCGAGCTGCCCGAGCTGGTTCAGCTGTATGCTCAATTGGGTGAAAAAGCCAAGGCGCTGTTTCCGGGCTGGACCCTTGCTGTATTTACCGGCAATCCGGACCTGGGGCATCGGCTTGGGTTGCGCGCCCACAAGCAGTACGCGCTGAAAAACGGCGCCCTGGACGCCAAGCTGTTATTGATGACCATTGAGCACCGGGTCAGTCGGGGGGAAGAGGACGACAGCGAACCCTCGACGACCGTGCAGGCCGCACCCAAAGGGTCCGAGAACGCGCAGATGTTTGCCAACCGGCTGGCAAAGAACCAGAAGCGCCTGAAAAAGTGGCTCAAGCAAAGCGGCGAAAGCTGCTACCGGCTATACGATGCGGACATGCCCGAGTACGCCCTGGCGGTCGATCGCTACGGCGACCATGTGCACGTCCAGGAGTATGCCGCACCGCGTTCGGTGGACCCCTCCCAGGCACAAAAGCGCCTGTTCGATGCGCTGGAGGTCATGCCCGACGCACTGGGTGTCGACCCCAGTAGGATCCATGTTAAACGCCGTGAGCGGCAAACCGGCAACGCCCAGTACCAAAAACGCGATGCCAGCGGCGAACGCTTCGAGGTCCGCGAGGGCGATGCCCGACTATGGGTCAACCTGCGTGATTATCTGGACACGGGGCTGTTTCTTGACCACCGGCCCGTGCGGCGCATGCTGTTTGAGATGGCCAGCGGCAAGCGCTTCCTGAACCTGTTCTGCTATACCGCCACTGCCACGGTACAGGCCGCCCTGGGCGGTGCCAGCGACAGCGTGAGCGTGGATATGTCCAATACCTATCTTGAGTGGGCGCGGGATAACTTCACGCTCAACAAGCTCGACCCCAGGCTGCATCGGGTGGTGCGCGACGACTGCTTCCGCTGGCTGGAAACCGCCAACGCCGAGTTCGATCTGATTTTCATGGACCCGCCGACGTTCTCCAATTCCAAGAAGATGCGCGATACGCTGGATGTTCAGCGCGATCATCCGCGCTTGGTGGAATTGGCCATGGCGCGGCTGGCGCCAGGCGGCACTCTGGTATTTTCCAATAACCAGCGGCGCTTCAAGCTGGATGAGTCGCTTGGCGAGCGCTTCGTGGTCGAGGATATGACCGCGCGCAGCTTTGACCCGGATTTTCAGCGGCGCAGCAATGCACACCAGGTGTTTCTGTTACGCCACCGCGGGTAATATTATTTAGGTCATGCAACATGATTCGGCTAACGCTCTACACCACCCAAGGCTGCCATCTTTGCGCTGAACTGGAGGCGCGGGTGGCGGCGTTAACCCGGCAGCCCATTGCGTGGCAACGGATTGAGGTGGCCGACGATGAAACGCTGCTGGCACGCTATGGCGAGCGCATTCCCGTGTTGGCGGACGACGCAGGAAGCGAACTGGAAGGTGGATACGCGCTCGAGTGCCTGTGCGACTGGCTGCGAGCGCGGGGCTGGCTGGATGAAGCGGCTCTCAGTGATTTAATGTCACCCGCCGAGGTCACTGCGCCGAAAGGGGGGTATCAGCGCAACGGGCGGCGTTTTCTGGGGTAGGAGGCGTCAAGTTGATCGGTTTTAGACCGTATCCAGCAGCGAAAGCTGGCGCATGGCTTCCTGGCCTTCGGGCGTGTTGTCAGCCACTTCGAGCACCTTGCGAAAGCCGCGTGAGGCCTGAATGGTGGTTTCATCTTCCAGCCACATATGGGCCTGGGCCAGGGTGTCGGCCAGTTGGTGTTTCAGGCCGCCAAACTGAGTGCCGATCTGTCCCCAGGCGCGGCTGAAGATCCAGTCACCCAGCATGTCCTGGTGAATATGCACCAGCACGTAGTCATGGTCGGTTTCCCAGCGTACGATCAAAACAGTCTCCTTGGCATTCTCTGTAACGCCTCCTTAAACCTGCCTGCAGCAAAAGCGTTGCGGGCGTATTGTAAAGCCCGGATAAGCAAACGCCTATGAAAGTTGTTATCGACGCCCATATTCCAGCCGCCGACGCCTGCTTTGGCGCCTTCGGCACGCTTGAGCGCGTGCCCGGTCGCGAGATTGGCACCGCTGAGGTGGCCGATGCCGATGCGCTGATTGTCCGCTCGGTGACCCAGGTGAATCAGGCGTTACTTGCCAATAGCCGCGTGGGCTTTGTCGGTACCTGTACCATTGGCACCGACCACGTCGACCAGACCTTTCTTGAGGAGCAGGGTATCGGCTTTGCCAGCGCCCCGGGCTGCAACGCCGAGGCGGTTGTCGATTACGTGCTCAGCAGCTTGCTGACGCTCGCCGAGCGCGAGGGGTGGGCACTGAGTGAGCGCAGCGTTGGCGTGGTGGGGGTGGGCAATGTGGGCAGTCGACTGCTTTCACGGTTGAAGGCATTGGGAATATCGGTGCTGGCCTGCGATCCACCCAGGGCCGAGCAGGAAGGCACTCATGGCTTTACTGACCTCGATGAACTCATCGCCCGTTGCGATGTGCTGTGTCTGCATACGCCGCTGGTGGCGTCCGGTGCTCATGCCACACAGCATCTGCTCAACGCACAGCGAATCAACGAGCTTACGCCGGGCAGCGTGCTGCTGAACGCCGGGCGGGGTGACTGCGTGGACGGCCTGGCACTGCGCAGTCGGCTGGCGGGCCAGGGCGATATCACTGCCGTGCTTGATGTATGGGAACAGGAACCTGCCATCGACGCTAATCTGCACGATCTGGCGACCCTGGCAACGCCTCACATCGCGGGCCACAGCCTGGACGGCAAGCTGCGCGGCAGCTGGATGATCCACCAGGCATTGGCGGATCATCTGGGCCAGGCGAGCTCGTTGGGGTTTGACGAACTCTGTCCGCCGCCTGCGCTTAAGCGCCTGACGCTTGAGCAGGCGCTGCCGGTGGAGGATGCGCTCAGACTCTGCGCCCGGGCAGTGTATGACGTGCGCCGTGACCACGACACCCTACATCGCCAGGTGCGCCAGTCGGGGATGGCAAAAGGCTTTGACCATTGCCGCGCCCACTACCCGCTGCGCCGCGAGTTTGCCACGCTCGAAGTGCAGTTGAAGGACGCTGCCAGCGTGCTGATTGAGCCACTCAGCGCGGCGGGGTTTCAGGTAAGTGTTGCGTAGTCAAAAGCAGTGTTTGATAGAGAGGTCCTAAACCTTTCTCGCTATTCCCTATCTAAATGATGGCGATATTTGCTATGTTAAAAGAACTCAATCAAGGGGAGTCGCAATGAAATACATAACCTCCTCCCGTATTGCTAGTGTCACCAGCATCTTTCCGCAGAAGCGCAGAGAGATAAAGCCAGTCGGCTTTGTGTCACATGAAAGCGATGAAGCTGCCATGCGCGGCGACTTTATCCAGGTCGGAAAGGATATGCAAAAGGCAATTGAGCAATATGGACGAAACCCCCAGCCCTACCGGCAATGAACCCAATCAAAGCTTGAAATCAGAGCAGGGGATTCATGCACTAGAGGCACAAAGCCTCACATACTCTGGTCCGTTGCCGCCGTCTTCCGAAATGCAGCGGTACGAGGCGATCACGCCGGGTGCAGCTGATCGAATTCTCGTCATGGCTGAGCAACAGCAGCGCCATCGTCACGAACAAGAAAGCAAAGAGAATGACGCCAATTGGCGCATTGCTGAGTCAAACATACGCGCCCAAGATGCCAACATAAGCGAGATCAAGCGTGGCCAATGGATGGCTTACAGCTTGTGCGCAGGATTTATCGTCACCACGCTAGTGCTTGGGCTTAATGGGCAAGAAGTAACAGCCTCTACGTTGGGCCTTGGCGGGATCGTCGCCCTGGCGACTGTTTTTATAAAGGTGCGAAAAAAACAATAGCAGGCCCTCTGCCTTTAACTTATACCGAAATAACAAAAACCCCAGCGCACCGTGACGTTGGGGTTTTTGGTTTAATATGCTTTTCTATACTGGCCGTACAGCACCCTGAAGTCGAGATTTACTGGCGATAAGCGGCTTCTTTCAGCGCGCGAATACGGTCATCCAGCGGCGGGTGGCTGGCAAACAGCTTCTCGACCAGCGAACGCGTCTGGCCTTTGGTAATGGCCATGGCGCGCAGGGTATCGGGCATCTGGTCGGGCATTTCGGTTTCGCCTTTCAGGCGGGCTAGGGCATTGACCATGGCGCTGGTCCCCGCGAGGCGTGCGCCTGCTTCGTCGGCGCGGTATTCGCGAAAGCGGGAGAACCACGCCACGATGGCCGAGGCCGCGATACCGAAGACGATTTCAGCGACCATCACGACAGCGAAATAGCCCATGAAGCCCAGGCCGCCCTCACCATCGCTGCGGCTTTTCAGGAAGCCGTCGATCAGGTGGGCCACGACACGAGCAAAGAACATCACAAAGGTGTTCACGACCCCCTGAATCAGGGCCAGGGTGACCATGTCGCCGTTGGCCACGTGACCGATCTCGTGGGCCAGCACGGCACGGACTTCATCCGGTCGCATGCGGTTTAAAAGTCCTGCGGAAACCGCCACCAGGGCATCGTCTTTGTTCCAGCCCGTCGCAAAGGCATTGGATTGTTGTGCCGGGAAGATACCCACTTCGGGCGTCTTGATGCCGGCCTCGCGGGCCAGTTCGGCGACGGTGTCGACCAGCCACCTCTCGGTGTCATTCGACGGGTTTTCAATGATCACCGTGCCGGTACTGCGTTTGGCCATCCACTTTGAGATGAACAGCGAGATCATTGACCCCGCCATGCCGAAGATAAAGCAGAAAATCAGCAAGCCAGTGAAGTTGATGCCTTGGGCATTGAGGTAGCTTTCCACCCCAAGCAGTCTTAATGTCAGGCTGGCGACCAACAACACCGCTATATTGGTGCCTAAAAACAGCAAAATGCGCATCATGTGGCGGATTCTCCTTAGGATATAACCGTCTTGAGTGTGGCGGCGTTGAGCAGAGCGATTGCCGACGAGCCGTGCTGATTTGATTAGATACGTTCAGTGTGACCGGGTTTCAAGTGCTCGCCCCAAATATCGTGTCTTTTACTGCCGATAGCGGGCGAGAAAGTTTGCAAAGCGGTCCAGCGCATCGCCCAGTTGGTCAGCCCATGGCAGCGTGACAATGCGGACGTGATCAGGCTCTGGCCAGTTGAACGCTGTGCCCTGAACCAGCAGGATTTTCTCTTGTAACAGCAGATCAAGCACCATCTGCTGGTCGTCCTTGATGTTGAATACCTTGGGATCGAGGCGCGGGAACGCATACAGCGCGCCTTTGGGCGTAACGCACGACACCCCAGGGATGGCATTGAGTTTTTCCACGGTGATATCGCGCTGGGCCAGCAAACGTCCGCCGGGCAGGATGAGGTCATTGATCGACTGGTAGCCGCCTAGAGCCGTTTGAATGGCGTGCTGGGCGGGCACGTTGGCACACAGACGCATCGAGGCCAACATGGTCAGTCCCTGAATGAAATCCTGGGCGTGGAGCTTGGCCAGGGTGCCTGAAATGGTCATCCAGCCTGAGCGAAACCCGGCGCAGCGGTAGCTTTTCGAGAGCCCGTTCATGGTGATGACAAGTTGATCGTCATCTGCCAACGCACCGGTGGCGGTGTGTTCGACACCGTCGTAGAGAATCTTGTCGTAGATCTCATCGGAGAACACCACCAGGTTGTGCTGTTTGGCGATGTCCAGTACCTCGCGTACCACGGCGGGCGGGTAGACCGCACCGGTGGGGTTGTTGGGGTTGATCAGCACAATCGCGCGGGTGCGGCTGGTGATCTTGGCGCGAATATCGGCCATGTCCGGTGCCCAGTCCGCCTGTTCGTCGCACATGTAATGCACCCCATGGCCACCGGAAAGGTGCGCCGCGGCGGTCCACAGCGGATAATCAGGGGCGGGGATCAGCAGTTCGTCGCCGTCGTTGAGGAGTGCCTGCATGGCCATGACGATCAACTCGGAAACGCCATTACCAATGTAGATATCCTCGATGCCGACGCCGGGAATCTGTTTGCGTTGGCATTCCTGCATGATCGCCTTGCGCGCCGAGTAGAGCCCCTTGGAGTCGCAGTAACCCTGGGCGGTGGGCAGGTTGCGCATCACGTCCTGAAGAATTTCTTCGGGAGCCTCAAAGCCAAAGGGCGCAGGATTGCCGATATTGAGCTTGAGGATTCGCTGGCCTTCTTCTTCCAGGCGTTTGGCGTGGTCGAGCACCGGGCCGCGAATGTCGTAGCAGACGTTACTCAGCTTGTGGGATTTTTTAAGCGTGGGCGATTCGTGAGGTTGGGGGGTGTCCATGAGCCGTTATTTCCAAAAAGTGTCCAGTGGCCGCGCGGCATTGCCGGTCGATGCGTCATTATGCGTCGGAATGGGAGGTGCTGTCTTCGTCCTCGTGCACCGGCGGCGGTGGAATATCGTCGGGGGTTTCCAATGTCAGCCTTCCCAGCTTGCCGTCACGCAGTTCGTGCAGCAAGACTTCAGCGCCCCGGTGCAGGTCAACCGCGCCGCCGGGGCGTAGCCCGCCGCGCTTGCCCGCTATTTCCTTGAGAATAGCCTGGCCGTCGAAGCCTGCGATTGCCAAGAAATCAGGCTTTTGCGGACCGTCAGCGTCGACCTCATGGGTGCTGGATGGCGCATAGGGAGGTAACGCCTTGAGCTTGTAGCGGGCGGTCAGCGCATCCGGGTAGCGTCTGGCCAGTTCCGCGCTGGTGATGATCGCCACGTCGGTGTATTCAATCGCGGTATCACGAATCGCGCCACTGGCGGCCAGTCGATAGGCGCTGGCCTGGTCTTCAATCTTGGGCCATAGCACCCCGGGAGTGTCGACGAGCGCCACGCGGCCGTCGATGCGTACCTTCTGCTGGCGTTTGGTCACCGCTGGCTCGTTGCCGGTTTTGGCGATCTTGCGCCTTGCCAGGCCGTTGATCAGGGTCGACTTACCCACGTTGGGAATGCCCATCACCATGACGCGGACATCGCGGTCGGCTCGCACTGCCCCGGCCAGTTCGTGGCAGAGCTTGGGAATTTTTTTCAGCTCACGGGTATGGGTGGTGGTGACTGCCAGCGCGCGCGTGTCGTCCTGGGCGTCAAAAAATGCGACCCATTCGGCGGTGCGTTCCGGGTCGGCCAGGTCCGCACGGGAGAGAATCTTGAGCACCGGCTTGTGGCGAGTCAGCTCGGCAAGCATAGGGTTGGCGCTGGAGTAGGGTAGCCGCGCATCGAGCACTTCGATGACCACGTCGATTTCCGGCAACGCCTCCTGGATCTGGCGGCGGGCCTTGTTCATATGTCCGGGGAACCAGCCGAGCATGGGTCTCTCCTGCAAATTGCTAATGCGGTGCATCTTAACAGAAGGTGCTGATTAAAGGGGTTGCCGAAAAGCTGCTTAAAGCTTATTGCGGCGCCGGGCCGCCCATCATTTCCTCCAGGCGCTCTTCATCCGGCATGCCTTCGACGCGGTCCAGGCGGGTGACGCCGTCATCGGTCTGGCGCTTGAAGGCGCTGGTCGGGGTGGCGTAGAGGCCCAGACCGTCGAACAGCTGATTGTTGCTGTATACCTGTTCTTCAATTTCTCGGGGTTGGGCGCTGGCGCTGATGCGGTCGCCTTGCTTATGGCGGGCAAGGGCGGCGGCGGGGTCGTCGGCAGCGAGTAGCGTGGCCGCTTTGGCGGGGCTGTCGGCGGCCAGAATGCCGACGACGATATGGCGCAGTTGCACCTCGCCTGCTTCGACCCAGGGCCGTGCGGCCTCCCAAAAAGCCTGGCAGTAGGGGCAGTTGGGGTCGGTAAAGGTGTACACCACCCGTGGCGCGTCGCGCTGGCCGTCCTGAATCCAATAGCTGTCTTCGAGGAGCTCCCAGGTTTGTGCTTCGAGCGGTGCCCGCACATGCTTATCCAGCGCTGCTTCCTCGAGCTGGTTGTCGCCATCCTGGTCGGTCAGCGAGCCGGTGATGGCGTGCTCGCCGTCAGGGGTCAGGTAGATGGTCACTTCCTGGCCCTGACGGCTGGCACCAAAACCGCGCATGCCGCCAGGGGCGTCAAATTCGCCGTGAATCTGCAAACCTTGGTCCGCCAAGGCCTGGATGGGGGCGGGGAGTGAGTCGGCCTG
The DNA here is from genome assembly GCF_001663515.1 of Halomonas sp. G11. NCBI lineage: Bacteria > Pseudomonadati > Pseudomonadota > Gammaproteobacteria > Oceanospirillales > Halomonadaceae > Halomonas > Halomonas sp. G11. The sequence goes on along the minus strand of NZ_LYXG01000012.1, from coordinate 170,848 downwards.
GGCGATTGGCATCATGAGCATACCGAGCATGGTGCCGCCCAGTCCGGCAAGATGGCGTGATGCCGTTTGAGGCAGGGAGAGCCTGTCGCGCATGATATTCCTCGGTCGTTGCAGAATCGAGGGGATAGCGTAACGCGCAGTGCCCGAATCGGCATCTTTTTCCGGCTATTCCATGCTATGCATGGATTATCACGGGCTATACACCAGCCAGCGCACGGCGTAAGGCGGCAGTGGGTCGCTGGGTAGTCCAGAGGATGGGGTATTCAGGTCCTGCCATGACACCGATGATAATGCGTGCTGGACGTCATCGCCGAGCTGATCGAACGACAGTGGCACCTCGGTGACATTATAAAGCGCCAACAGGCGGCGACCGTCGGCCAGCGGGCCACGTTCGATGGCCAGCAGCGATGGGTCCGAGGCAAGCACGCGCTGGGCGGCGTTGGGGTGAAAACAGGGCTCTTGGCGTCGGCAGTCCAACAATCGGCTCAGCGCATTGAAAACGTCGTGGGTGGGCGTGGCAGTGCTGTCGAGGAGTAAATCGAGTTCACGGCGCTGCCAGCGGCGGCGATTGATCGAGCGCAAGCGACCGCTGCGCTCAACGCCTTCCACGTCGTTGAGGGTGCCGGTCAGGGTATGGATATACAGGGCCGGAATGCCCTGCAGGCTGAGCATGATCGCCTGGCTGCACAGGAAACGCGCAATTTGCCACGGGTCGGGGCCTTTGCGCGTGCCTTGCATGGCTTCAAACCAGGTGATGTTGATTTCGTAGGGCGTGTCGCTGCCGTCGGGGTTGCTGCGCATGCTGACAAAGCCGCCGAATCGGTGCATCAGTTCGAGCAGCGCATCGCGTTCGTGATCGGGTAGCAGGCCTTCCAGGGGGCGTACGCCGATACCGTCGTGACTGGCGGTGAAGTTTAGATAGGTGCACTGGTCGGGCAGCGGCGGCAGGCTGGCCAGCCAGGCTTGCAGGGTATGCGTTTCGCCCCGTGTCAGGGTATGCAGCAGCAGCGGTGGCAAGGTGAACTGGTAGATCATGTGGGCTTCGTCGGGCGGGCCTTCCGCCAGGCGGTCAAGCCCGAAGTAGCTGATGTTTTCGTGGTGCGGCACGTTGGTTTCGGTGATCAGCAGGGTGCCGGGGGCAACGTGGTCGACAATGGCACGCAGCAGCCGAACCACGGTGTGGGTTTCCGGCAGGTGGATACAGTTGGTTCCCAGTCGTTTCCACAGAAAGGCAACGGCATCTAGGCGCACGATACGGGTGCCCTGCTCGAGGTAAAACAGCAGGATGCCGACAAATTCCAGCAGCACATCGGGGTTTTCGAAGTTGAGGTCAAGCTGATCCTCGGAGAACGTCGCCCACAGATAGCGTGTCCCCCGGCGGGTGGATATTGGTACCAGCAACGGGCTGCTGCGCGGGCGAACCACCGCTGACACATCGGTGTCGGGGTCGACTTCGATAAAATAATCGCGCCCCGGCAGGCTGCCGCTCAGGTAATCGACAAACCATAGCGACTCCCGGGACACATGGTTGAGCACCAGGTCCGCCATCAGGTCGTAGTGGCGGGCAAGGGTTTGAATATGTTGCCAGTCCCCCAGGTCGGGGTTCACTTCCCGATAGTGGATCACTGAAAAGCCGTCGTCGCTGCTCCATGGGAAAAATGGCAGTACGTGGACGCCGCTGATACGTTCACCGAGACGCACCTGCAAAAAGTCGTCAAGCACAGCCAGGGGAGGCGTCTGGTCATCGACGATAGAGTCACCATAGGTGATCAACCACTGGTCTTTCTCGCTCCACGATGGTGCAGGCTGCCCCTGCTGCTCGGTGAAAGTCTGTGGGCCTGCTGTGGCGCTAAAATGCGCCAGGCGTTGGTTGAGGCGGCGCTGAACCTCCGCGGCGCGGGGCCCATAAAGGTGCTCCAGATAAGCGTGAACGGTATCGTCGAATGTGGTCATGAGGGTGTCCCAGTCAACAGGCTTCCACAAACGGTGCAGCTTGTGTGCCAAAACGTTACAATGATCGGTTAATAGCGCATTAACAGGTCGTATTTTGCTTTCTCGTGCAGCGCCTTTGCACGGGCCGACAACAGGTTGAACGCCATGCATTGCCCTTTTTGTGGTGCTAACGATACTCGCGTGACCGATTCGCGGTTGGTGGCCGACGGTGACCAGGTGCGTCGCCGTCGTCAGTGTGCAAGCTGCCAGGAGCGTTTTACCACCTACGAAACCGCCGAGCTGATCATGCCCCGCGTAATCAAGTCTGACGGTTCACGCGAAAGTTTCAACGAAACCAAGCTGCGTGCTGGCATGCTCCGGGCACTCGAAAAGCGGCCGGTTAGCGCGGAAGATATTGAAGCCTCCGTCGAGCGGATACGCCAGACATTACGCGCACGGGGAGACCGGGAAATTGATGCCCGCGACATTGGTGAGGCGGTCATGCAGGCGTTGAAAACCCTCGATCAGGTGGCTTACATTCGCTTTGCCTCGGTGTATCGCAAATTTCAGGATCTGGATGAATTCCGGGCTGAGATTGATCGCCTGTCCCAGGAGCCTGCCGACGGCAGGCCCTCATCGTGAGTGCCACCTTGTCTAGCGTCGATGATCGGTTCAGTGCCGATGACCATCGTTATATGGCCCGCGCGCTGGTGCTGGCCGCGCACGGTCTGTATACCACCGACCCCAACCCTCGTGTCGGCTGCGTGCTGGTTCGCGACGGTGAGGTGGTGGGCGAGGGCTATCACCGCTATGCGGGTGAGGCGCATGCGGAAATCAACGCCTTGACTGCCGCGGGCGGCAGCGCCCGTGGGGCGACCGCCTATGTCACGCTGGAGCCGTGTTCGCATACGGGGCGCACCGGGCCTTGTGCGTTGGCGCTTCAAGAAGCCCAGGTGGCGCGAGTCGTGGTCGCCATGGTCGACCCCAATCCGCAGGTCAGCGGCCGGGGGATTCGCCTGTTGGAAGAAGCGGGGATCGAGGTGTCAGTTGGGTTGCTGGAGGCGGACGCTTGCGCGCTCAATCCTGGCTTTATCGCCCGCATGGCAACCCAACGTCCTTTTGTGCGCATGAAGATGGCGATGAGCCTCGATGGTCGCACCGCCATGGGGTCGGGGGAATCCCAATGGATTACTGGCCCCGAGGCGCGCGCCCAGGTCCAGCGGTTACGCGCTCGTTCCAGTGCGATCCTGAGTGGCGTGGAGTCCGTCATCATGGATGATTCGCGTCTGACGGTTCGTGCCGAACAGCTCGGCTTGGATAATGCCGCTGATATCGCCAACCGCCAGCCGCTGCGGGTGATTGTCGACAGCCGGTTGCGGTTGCCGCTGGCAGCCGCCTGTTTACGAGCCCCCGGACGCACTCTGGTCGTTACCACTTCCCGGGAGGCTGAAAAGCACGAGCGACTGATTGACGCAGGGGCAGAGGTACAGGTGTTATCCGCTGATGCCCAGGGCCGGGTAGATCTGTCTGTTCTGCTTGAGTGGCTGGCGGCCAATGAAGATGTCAATGAACTGCTGGTCGAGACCGGCGCCACGCTTGCGGGTGCCATGCTCAGCGCGGGATTGATCGATGAAATGCAGCTGTTTGTTGCGCCGACGCTGCTGGGTGGCGATGCCAGACCCTTGTTTACCCTGTCAGGGCTCACCCAGATGGCCGACCAGCAGCGCCTCACTATTCACGATATGCGGGCCGTTGGACAGGATTGGCGGATTATCGCTTCGCCGTTGGTGACTGGCACGAGCGACGATACCAAGGTACCCTGACGCGCGAAATCGCACCCATTGCGACAATTTTTATTGGAGATTCCATGGCGCACGCTTCCTCTGGGGGATTAGCCCCCATTGCTGAACTTGTCGACGATATTCGCCAGGGCAAAATGGTGATCCTCATGGACGACGAGGATCGCGAAAATGAAGGCGATATCATCATGGCCGCTGAAAAAGTCCAGGCGGAGCATATCAACTTCATGGCGCGTTTTGCCCGTGGCTTGATCTGTTTGCCGATGACACGGGCGCGCTGCGAGCAGCTGAATCTACCGCTGATGGTACGTGACAACGGTTCGGGGTTTGGCACCAAGTTCACCCTGTCGATCGAAGCAACCGAAGGCGTGACGACGGGGATTTCCGCCGCTGACCGGGCGCGGACCGTCCAGGCCGCTGTCGCCCCGCATGCCAAGCCCACGGATATCGTCCAGCCGGGGCATATCTTTCCTCTGATGGCCGAACCCGGCGGTGTGTTGCGTCGTGCCGGCCATACCGAGGCCGCCTGCGACCTGGCGGCCCTGGCGGGCTGTGATCCGAGCGGTGTAATTTGCGAGGTCATGAACGACGATGGCAGCATGGCGCGCCGTCCCGAGCTTGAAGCATTTGCTGAAGAGCACGGCATCAAGATGGGCACCATTGCCGATTTGATCCACTACCGCATCGTCAATGAGCAGACAGTCGACCATATTGAAGCCTCGCCGATCATGACCACCCAGGGCGAGATGATGCTGCATGTGTTTCGCGACCGTATTCAGGGCGCGCATCACTTGGCCCTGGTCAACGGCCAGCCAACACCCGCACAGCCTACGACGGTGCGGGTCCACCTGGCCGACACCTTGCGCGATGTGCTGGGGCTGACCAAAGGCGAGCAATGTCGCTGGGATGCCCAGCGAGCGCTGGTCGAAATAGCCGAGGCCCCCACGGGCGTACTGGTGCTGATTGATGACGGGCGCCCGAATCAAGACCTTAAAGACCAGTTGGATATTTTCCTGGAGCGCGTGCGCCAGCCCCGCACCAGCGATTCTGACGGCGCAGGTAATTACTTAACGATCGGCACCGGCTCGCAAATACTGCGCCATCTTGGTGTGGGTAAAATGCGTTTGCTCAGTTCGCCCTGGAAGTTCTCGGCACTTTCCGGCTTTGACCTGGAAGTCGTCGAGCGGCTGGGGCCGAACGATACGTCCGATGAGTCCACCTCTTAGCCGGTATACACTTTAGCAGGTATAAATTGATGCAATCCCTTTCTCAAGTTGAAGGTACCTTTGTCGACGTTGATGGCCGTTATGTCATCGTGGTTGGCCGTTTCAATCACCACGTCGTCGATAGTCTGGTGGAGGGCGCCGTCGACAGCCTGGTTCGCCATGGCGTTGATATGGAGCACATCGACATTGTGCATGTCCCCGGCGCCTGGGAACTGCCGCTGGCCGTCAAGCGTGTCCTCAAGGTGGTGAAACCTGACGCGGTCATCGCCCTGGGGGCGGTGATACGGGGCGGTACGCCGCACTTTGAATATGTGGCGGGCGGCTGCAACACCGCCCTCAACCAGCTGCAGCTCGAGTTCGATACGCCAATCGCCAACGGCGTGCTGACCGTGGAGTCGATCGAGCAGGCCATCGAGCGTGCCGGTACCAAAGCCGGTAACAAAGGGACCGAAGCGGCCATGGCGGCCATGGAAATGGTGTCGCTGTTGCGCGCTATTGCGTCGGGTGATGCTCATGAGTGAACGTCGCGAGCGCAAACCCTCGGCTGCCCAGCAAGGCCGACAGGCGGCGCGTGAGCTGGCGGTGCAGGGGCTGTATCAGTGGCACATGACCGGTAAACCGATCAACACCATTGAAGCCGAGTTCCGCAGCCATCTGCCCGATGCCGACATGGAAGATTATGAGAATTGGGCCAAGGTGATGGAAATTGCCGATAAGGCGCTGTTTCACGAGCTGTTGATCAATACGTCCCGTTTCAAGGCAGAGTTGGACCGTGAGATAGCGCCGTTGCTTGACCGCCGTCTGGAAGACCTGGATGCCGTCGAGCTGGCCATCCTTCGCCTGGGGGCCTACGAATTGTCGCGGCGTATGGAAGTGCCTTATCGCGTGGTCATTAACGAAGGCGTTGAGTTGGCCAAGTCGTTTGGTGCCACCGACGGCCATAAATACGTGAACGGTATTCTCGACAAGTTAGCTATTCGCTTGCGGAGTGCTGAAGTCAGTGCGCGTCGTCGCTAACCGGCCCCATGGACCGGGTAACGGCGCGTTCTTGCTGACGCTGCGTTCAAGGGGCCTTTGTGCTTGCCGAATTTGATCTGATTCGACGTTATTTCACGTTGCCGACCCATGACGTCCACCAGCAGGGTGTGGCGCTGGGGATCGGCGATGACGCTGCCTTGCTTAACCCGCAACCAGGCCGCCAGCTTGTGGTGAGCGTGGATACGTCGGTGGTGGACGTTCACTTCCCCGGCGACGCGCCCGCTGAGGCCATTGGGCACCGTGCGCTGGCCGTGGCCCTGAGTGACCTGGCCGCCATGGGGGCGACGTCACGCTGGTGCGTGATGGCGCTGACACTTGATCAGTCGCAGTTTGCTGACGATAACGCTGCCGATGCCTGGCTCTCGGGCTATGCGCAGGGTTTTGCCACACTGGCCGGTCGGCACGCCACAACGCTGGTGGGTGGCGACGTCACGTCGGGCCTGCTTTCCATCGCCGTGACCGTCATGGGGGATGTGCCCAATGCCACGGCGCTGACGCGTAGCGGTGCCCGACCTGGCGATGTGATTGCGGTGACCGGCGCCCTGGGTGGGGGAACTGGCGGTTTGGCGCTGTGGCAACAGGGTGAACGCGACAGCGCACACCCGCTGCTTGAGCGCTATTTATGGCCCACGCCGCGCTTGGCCGCAGGTGAAGCGCTGCGCGAGTGGGCGACTGCGGCGATCGATATTTCAGACGGACTGTTAGCTGACCTGGGCCATCTGCGCGAGGCGTCTGGCGTAGGTGCAAGGTTATCGCTGGAGGCATTGCCCCTGGCTGAAGGCCTGGAACAGGCCCTGGGTCCAGAAACGGCTCGCCAGGCCGCATTGACCGGCGGCGACGACTATGAACTATTGGTGACGTTGCCCTCGGCTCATGTCGAAAAAGCGCGCCAGCAGCTGGCAGTGTCAGGCGTTCCGCTCCACGTGATTGGTGAGTGCAGCGACATCCCAGGCGTGCATGGACTTCCCGTTCAGCGCTATCACGGCTGGCAGCATTTCAAGGGAGAGACGCCATGAATCATGCCCCTGGGAGCGTTTGGCGTCGGCCCACGCATTTTTTTGCCTTCGGGCTTGGCAGCGGTGCCGTGCCCTTTGCGCCGGGTACGTTTGGCACGCTGGCGGCGATTCCTTTTTATTGGTTAATGGCCGATTTATCGCTAGGCTGGTATGCAAGCATCGTTTTTGTCGCCTTTGTGGTTGGCGTATGGCTATGTGATAGAACGTCCCACGATTTGGGCGTGCATGATCACTCCGGGATCGTTTGGGATGAATTTGTCGGCTACTGGATCACCATGGCGGCAGTGCCGTTTTCATGGGAGTCCGCACTGTGGGGCTTTGTGGTGTTCCGCATTTTCGATGTGTTCAAACCTTGGCCCATCCGCTGGGCGGACCGACGGGTGGCCGGCGGGTTTGGCATCATGATCGATGATGTGATGGCAGGGATCTACGCCTGGAGCATAATGCATCTGTGGTTTTGGTTGCATTGACCGTTTAATAGCGCTGCGCGTTGGCGCGTTTGGCTCAAGGGAGATGCCATGCGCAAGGAACGTTTGATTGTCCCCGTTCTGGCGATCATAGCTGTGCTATGGGTAGCGGCACAGCTGCTTTCCAGCGTGTTGTTCGAGCGCAGTCTGCGTCAGGCGCTGGATGATCTGGCCGCCCGGGGCGAGTGGCGGGTGACGCGTACCGAAAGCGATCAGGGGTGGTTAAGTTCGCAGGGTCGGTTGATTCTTTCGCCTTTGCTCGGGCGGCCCTGGCGTCTGGAGCTTAACTATACCGCCCGCCACGGTATTTTAAGCACCGACGTGGAAGGCACGCTTTTACCCCGCCTCGATACCGTCCTCCAGCAAGCGCTGGGCGAAGTCTCTGCGCCTTCCGTGCCACGTTGGCAGGGCACCTACCACACCTTGAGTGGACACAGCGAGCTGCGTCTGGCGCTGGCTCCCTTCGTTATCCAGCAAAACGGCAGAGAGTTAACGGTGCGCGGTGGTCGGCTGCGCTTAGAGGGGGTTTACGGCGATTGGCGACTGCGGGCGATGATGGATCAACTGACGATTACCGATGGTCCGGCGGAGCTGCGTATCGGGCCTTCGGCGTTGGAGAGCCGTTACACCTACACCGAGGATGCCTATCACTTTACTCAGTCCGATTCCCTGCATATCGATAACGTGGCGCTGACTTACCCCGCCTTTGATGTGCATATGGCGCCGATTGACCTCAGCAGCCGGATGATGCTCGATGAGCAGGAGTTGCGCCTGAAAGGCGAACTGCGTATCGGTGAGGTCAGTGTGCCTTCCGAAGCGCCGGACACGCCGTTACTGCAAAACGCCCATACGGTAATGGAGCTTTCGCGGATCAATGCCGATGCGGTGCGCGATACCATTCGTCAACTGCGCCAGGAGGCTGCCTGGGGAGATGCCCGCCTACCTTTGGCGGAGGGAACCCTGACACGCCTGAAGCCCGATTTGCGACAGCTGTTAAGCGATTCACCGCGGCTGGATGTCTCGACCATCGCTGCCGACAGCCCGCTGCTGGGAATTCGGCTGGATGCCGATGGCGCCCTGTTCTTTGATAACCGCCAACTCGATGAACTGGACATCACCAAGCTGGATGAGCCTGAAGAGCAGGCGCGCTGGCGGGAGCGTATCGACGGGGACTTTACCTGGCACGATGCGCCGACCGTCGCGGCCCTCTGGCTGGGGTTGCCGTTGGGTACCCAGGAGCTGGCATTCGACGTGGTGCGTGGCCAGTGGCGCGTCAATGGTCGTCCCATGCCTGATCTATGGCCCTGACCGTCAACGGTTGAAGTTTGTCTGATGTGCCCGCATTTCCTTCACAAAGCCGAGCGGCAATCGCCACCGGCAGGTGTTGATTGGAGGGTGCATGAGCGACCAGGAATTCGACCGAGACGACCAATTTAACGTGCAGGACGACAGCGACCCGACTTCGCAGGGTGAGGAAGACCAATTCCGATCAGATGGTGAGCGTGTCAGCTCAATGGTGCCCGCCAGTGACATGCTACCCGAACGTATCTACCTGTTACCGATCCATAATCGGCCCTTCTTTCCCGCCCAGGTGCAGCCGTTGGTCATCAACCGTGAGCGCTGGGAAGAAACCATGCGCCGGGTGGGCAATACCCCGCACCAGACCGTGGGGGTTGCCTATGTGGGCGAGCAAGGGATCGACGACCTGGATAGCGAAGGCTTTCCGACCATTGGCACGGCGGTCAAAGTCCACAAGATGAAGGGTGAGGATCAGCAGATCCAGTTTATTGCCCGAGGGGTGCAGCGCTTCAAGATCCAGCGTTGGCTTTCCAGCACGCCGCCTTACCTGGTTGAGGTGAGCTACCCGAAAGAGCCGGTGGATGCAGAAAACGAAGAAACCCGCGCCTATGCGATGGCGATTATTAATGGGATCAAGGAATTACTGCCCATTAATCCACTCTACGGTGAGGAGCTGAAACACTACCTGAACCGCTTCAGTCCGCACCAGCCAGGCCCGCTGACTGATTTTGCCGCGGCGATCACGTCGGCCAAGGGACCGGAGCTTCAGGATGTGCTGTCGACGCTGGATGTTGCCGAGCGGATGCAGAAGGTACTGCCGCTGCTGCGCAAGGAAATCGACGTTGCCCAGCTGCAAAGCGAAATCAGCGAGCAGGTCAACGCGCAGATGCAGGAGCGCCAGCGTGAGTTCTTCCTGCGCGAGCAGTTGAAGGTCATTCAGCGCGAGCTGGGCATTTCCAAGGACGACCGCGAAAACGATGTGGATACCTTCCGCGCCCGCCTGGAGTCACTGGTGGTGCCCGAGCGGGTTCAATCGCGGATTGACGATGAACTGGACAAGCTCAGCGTACTGGAAACCGGTTCGCCTGAGTACGGCACCACGCGCAATTATCTGGACTGGCTGACGTCGCTGCCATGGGGCGTGACCAGCCCGGATCAATTGGATCTGAATCATGCCCGGCAAGTCCTGGACCGTGATCACGACGGCTTGAAAGACGTCAAGGAACGGATTGTTGAATTTCTCGCCGAAGGGTCCTTCAAGGGTGATGTTGGCGGCTCGATCCTGCTGCTGGTAGGCCCGCCCGGCGTGGGTAAAACCTCTGTCGGCCGTTCGATTGCCGAGGCGCTGGGGCGTCAGTTCTATCGCTTTTCTGTCGGCGGCATGCGCGATGAAGCCGAGATCAAGGGGCACCGTCGTACCTATGTCGGCGCGATGCCCGGCAAGCTGATCCAGGCGTTCAAGGAAGTCGAAGTCGAGAATCCGGTGATCATGCTGGATGAGATCGACAAGCTGGGCCAGTCCTTCCAGGGGGATCCGGCATCGGCACTGCTCGAGGTGCTCGACCCGGAGCAGAACGTCGATTTCCTCGACCACTATCTGGATGTCCGCATGGACCTCTCCAAGGTGCTGTTCGTGTGTACGGCCAACACCCTGGATTCCATACCCAGTGCGCTCTTGGATCGCATGGAGCAAATTCGCCTGTCGGGCTACATCGCCGAGGAAAAGCTGGCCATTGCCAAGCACCATCTATGGCCCAAGCTGCTCAAGCGCGACAACCTGCCCAAGAAGCGCATTCAGCTCAGTGACGCCGCGCTCAAGCAAGTGATTGAGGGCTACGCCCGGGAAGCAGGGGTGCGTCAGTTGGAGAAACAGCTGCACCGCATTGTGCGCAAGGCGGCCGTCAAGCTGCTGGAAGATGACGTTGAGACCGTCAAGGTGTCGGTGAAGAACCTTGAAGAATTCCTGGGCGCGCCCATCTTCCGCAAGGAAAAAGTCCTCAAAGGCGAAGGCGTGGTGACCGGGCTTGCCTGGACAGCGATGGGCGGCGCCACCTTGCCCATTGAGGCGGGCAAGGTTCATTCACTGGATCGCGGCTTCAAGCTTACCGGCAAACTTGGCGATGTCATGCAGGAGTCGGCCAATATTGCCTACAGCTATACGCTTGGCCATCTGCAGGAATACGGTGCCGATAGCGACTTTTTCGACTCTGCCTTTGTGCACTTGCATGTGCCGGAGGGCGCCACGCCCAAGGATGGCCCCTCGGCGGGGGTCAGCATGACGACGGCGCTGCTGTCACTGGCGAGGCATCAGGCCATAGACCGGCCGCTGGCCATGACGGGGGAATTGACACTCACCGGCCAGGTGCTGCCCGTGGGCGGGATTCGCGAAAAAGTGATTGCGGCGCGCCGCAGTGACATCTTTGAAGTCATCCTGCCAGAGGCAAACCGGCGTGATTATGAAGAGCTGCCCGATTACCTCAGAGAGGGCATGACGGTGCACTTTGCCAACCGCTATCGTGACGTGGCCAAGGTCGTATTCAAATAGCTAATTAAGCGAATGAATAATTGACTTGCTTAATTGATGATGCGGCTATCGATTATCATCGTTAAATTAGGCGCTCTGGCAATTAACGTTTAGCCCTGTATAACCTTTTAAACGCTACCCCTTTGGGTAGCGTTTTTTTCTTTGTAGATCACTATTTAGTTTTTACGCTCAAGGTCGATATCGGTAAAAGCTTTTCAAAAAAATACATTCTCCACAGGGATCACTATGCGCAACAACCAACCCATCACGCAGCAAGAATACCCATTAACCGAAGAGACCGTACTGATATCGCGCTCGGATTTGAAAGGCAACGTGACCTACGCGAACCCGACGTTTGTTGAAGTGAGCGGTTACTCCCGCGATGAGTTGATTGGCGCGCCGCATAATTTAATTCGACACCCGGATATGCCCGAAGCGGCCTTTGCGGATTTATGGAAAACCCTGAAGTCAGGCACTACCTGGCAGGGGCTGGTCAAGAACCGCCGCAAAAATGGTGATCATTACTGGGTGCATGCCACGCTTGCCCCGCTGCGCGACGGTGACCGTATCGTGGGCTACACCTCGGTACGCCGAAAAGCCAGTCCCAAGGCCGTGGCCAAGGCGGAAAAGGTCTACGCCGAAATGCGTGAGAAGGGTAAATCCAGGCATTACACCCTGGTACGCGGTGCGATTCGACGCAAGGGGCTGACAGGCATCATCTCGCGCTTCAAGCTTACGAGCCTGCGCGCTAAATTGATCGGCATGGTGTTAGCGTCAGTATTGCTGCTTGGAATGGCAGGCGCTCTGGGTATCTACGGATTGATGGCCTCTGGCGAGCGTCTGACGACGCTGAGCCGCTCTGGTTTGGACAACGTGGCCAGTTTGCAGCATATCGAACAAACCGTGGGCCAGGTGCTGGAGCAGTTGGAGCCTGCCGTACGCAATCCGCGCAGCGTGGAGGCCGACGAGCTGTCCGAGGCCCTGGCGGTTCGACTGGATAATTTGCAGGCCCGCTGGGAAGCCTATGAGGCGAATGAAGGCGCCGACAGCCAGGCGCTAGCATCCTTTGGCAGTGCGCTGAACAACTGGAGCGGCGGTGTGGAGCAGGCAACAACGGCGCTAGTCGATGGCAACGGCTTCGGCGCTTTTGAAGCGTTGAACGACGTTGTGCTTCCTAGCACGAGCACTCTGCGCGAGCAGGCCAGCCAGCTGGTAGAAAATGAACGCAGCACAGCCGAGGAAATGTTGGCAGAAGCGGAGCAAGGCCGCCAGCAGATGCTGGTTGCCCAACTGGTGCTAGTGGGCCTGGGCGCGCTGATCATGATCGGGTTGAGCGTACTGATTCTGAAATCGGTAATGCGCAGTCTGGCTGGCGCACGTTATGTGACCTTCCAGATTGCTGCCGGTAACCTGGCGGCCCGGGAGCGTCGCCAAACCGGTGATGAGCTGGGCGAGCTACTCTACTCCCTCGACACAATGCGTTTCAGCCTGTCGGGTATCGTGGGTGACGTTGAAAACCGTGTCTCGGTGGTTACCCCGGCCATTCAGCAGATCGCCGCCGAAAACGAGGAACTGGCCTCGCGTACCGAGCAGCAGGCATCGTCGCTGCAGGAGACGGCTTCCAGCATGGAAGAGATGACCTCGACCGTGCAGCAGAACACCGATAACGCCCGTCAGGCGAGCGAGCTGGCGGTTCAGAACGCGAAGAGCACCCAGGAAACCGGCGAACAGATGCAGCAGCTGGTGGAGCGCATGCAGCGGATTGCCCAAAGCGCTGAAAAAATGACCGAGATGATCAGTGTGATCGACGGCATTGCCTTCCAGACCAATATCCTTGCCCTGAACGCCTCGGTTGAGGCAGCCCGGGCGGGGGAGCACGGCCGCGGATTCGCGGTGGTGGCCAGCGAAGTGCGCAATCTGGCCGGCCGCAGTGCCGAGGCGGCTCAGGAAATTCGCCGCATGATCGACAGCACCACCCAGGAAGTCACCGGCGGTCGCAGTGCTGTCGAGGTGGCAGAGAAGGCCATTGATTCGGTCATGCGCCAGGCCAGCAAAGTAAGCGAACTGATGGAGTCGATCAGTACGGCGTCCAGTGAGCAGAGTAGCGGCATCGGCCAGATCAACTCGGCGATTGCCGAGATGGACGATGTGACGCAACAAAATGCCACCAAGGTGCAGTCGATCGCCGCGTCGGCGGATAATCTGTCTCTGGAAGCTTTCGAATTGGCTAACGTGGTGGATGCGTTCCGCCTGGAAGGGGCTCAGGAAGAGAGCATCAAAATAGCTCGCGCGCACCTGGAAAGGGTGAATCAAGCGACTGCAAAAACCACCAAGTCACTGCCCAACCACTCTGCCACGTCAAAAGGTCGCGAAGTGGAAAGTGAAACTGCGGATCAGTGGGATGAGTTTTAACCCCGGGATTCGCCCAGATAATTGCGCCCGCCACTTGGCGGGCGCAATGGGTAGAGCTCATTCGTCGGGGTGGAACTCAAGCGCTACCGAGTTGATGCAGTAACGCAACCCGGTGCTTTGGGGAGGACCGTCAGGGAAAACATGACCCAGGTGGGCATCGCAGTGGGAACACACCACTTCGGTGCGCACCATGCCATGTGACGCGTCCTGGTGCTCTTCGACGCAGCGGTTGCCAAGCGGGCGGTCAAAGCTTGGCCAGCCGCAGCCCGCATCAAACTTGTGTTCGTTCTCGAACAGAGGGGCATGGCAGCAAACACAGTGGTAAATACCCTGCACTTCTCTGACCTGGTAGTCCCCGGTAAACGGCCGCTCGGTGCCTTTTTCGCGGGTAACACGGTACTGTTCCGGCGTGAGTTGTTCTTGCCATTGATCCGGGGATTTTTCGATTTTTGCCATGGGGGTCTCCTCTCCCGCTTCCTGACTCAGGCTAGCGTATCACTACTTCACTGACAGTACGTTGCCTGCCTGAGTTCAGGATGCGCAATATCCCGCAAAATCGCCAGCCATACCATCAAACGCTGGCTGCCCCTCCGTTACTGCGCGGGTCGTGAGCGCTTTCAATCAGCCCGCCTGGGTGATGAACGATACCCCCCGCATGGCCCATGGTGTCGCTGAACGGTTCGTCGAGCACTTCGACGTCGTGCCCAGCCTCCTTGAGCGCTGCCACCAGTTTGGCGTCAAAACGATCCTCGAGTTTTAAATTCATGCTCGATTCGCCCCAGGTGCGGCCCAGGAGCCAACGGGGTGCGGTAACCGCCTGCTGCAACGGCATGTGATGAAACGCGTAGCGCGAGAAGACCGCGGCTTGTGTTTGCGGCTGACCCTCACCGCCCATGGTGCCGTAGACCATGGTGCGGCCATCGTTAAATCGGGCCAGCGCCGGGTTAAGCGTATGGAAAGGCTTGCGCCCCGGGGCCAGTCCGCGCAGCGCTTCGGGATCAAGCGAGAAGCTGATGCCGCGGTTCTGCCACAGCACGCCGCTTTCCGGCAGCACCACGCCACTGCCGAACTCCCAATAGATGCTTTGGATGAAGCTGACCGCGCGACCTTCGCTATCCACCGTGCCCATCCAGATGGTATCGCCTGGTGCTGGTTCGTGGGGCCAGGGCAGCGCTTTGGATGCGTCGATCTGGGCAGTCTCAGCGGCAATGCGTTCGTCGCTGAGTAGCCCTTGAAGCGAGCTGGGCACTCGTGCCGGGTCGGTCACGTATTGGTCGCGCAGCATGAATGCGCGCTTGGTGGCTTCAACTAGGCCATGCAGGTGATCAAAACCATTGGGCTCGGCGGCTTGAATACGCTCATAAATGGCAAGGATCATCAGCGACGCCACCCCTTGAGTGGGAGCGGGCAAATTATACAGGGTGGCATCGGCAAGGCTGACTTCCAGAGGCGTCACGCGTTGGGCACGATAGTCCTGGAAGTCTTTCAATCTCAGGGGGCTGCCCAATGCTTCCAGGTCGGCGGCCATACTCTGGGCCAACTCGCCGCGATAAAAATCATCCAGACCTGCCGTGGCCAATCGTTCCAGCGTCGCGGCTAAACGCGGCTGGCGCAGCCGGTCGCCTTCACGGGGCACTTGGCCATCGACCAGAAGCGCCTCGCTGAACCCGGGGCTTTGCGATAAGCGCTCGAGGTGCTTGGCGGTCAGCGTTTCCTGGCTCTTGGAAACCGCGACGCCTTTTTGTGCATGCTCAATGGCATCGGCCAGCAGGGTTGTCAGCGGCAGAGGCTTGCCCCAGTCGGCGGCAACCGTGAGCGCTTCCTGCCAGCCGCTTACCGTGCCGCCCATGGTGAGGGCCGCTTTGGGGCCGCGTTCGGGAATCTGAGTGTTACCGGCATAGAAATCCGCGTTGGCCAGACCCGCGGCTGGGCCGCAGGCATCAATGGCCACCGGCGCTTTGCCAGGCTCATGGATTAACCAGAAGCCATCACCGCCAAGGGCGTTCATGTGCGGATAGACAACGGCGATAGTGGCAGCGGCCGCGACCATGGCTTCTATGGCGTTGCCACCCTGCTTGAGTATATCCCGCCCGGCGCTGGCGGCGAGGTGGTGCGGCGCGACACAGCTACCGCTGAAGCTACGTTGGGTATGGAGCATAAGCTGTCCTTTTATTATTGAGCCTGAGGCTTACCAGCCAATGGCGGCGGGCAGCCAGGTGGCGATGCCTGGAAATAGTATCACCAAGGCAATGGCGAGAAACTGCAAAGCGATAAACGGTAGCACACCGAGATAGATATCCAGCGTTGTAACGCCCTTGGGGGCGACCCCTTTAAGGAAAAACAGTGACCAGCCAAAAGGTGGTGTCAAAAACGAGGTTTGCAGTACCAGCCCCACCAGGATGCCCAGCCACACCATGTCGACGCCCATCTGGATAAAAAAGGGCAAGAACAACGGCAGGGCGATATAGCTGATTTCGATCCACTCGAGAAAGAAGCCGAGTACAAACATCAGCAGCAGCATGAACAGCAGCGCGCCTATCTCTCCGCCAGGTACCCATTCGAACATACGTCCCACCAGATGCTCGCCGCCCAGACCGCGAAACGCGAGACCGAATACTTGCGCGCTGATCAGGATAAAGAACACCATGGATGAGATGATCAGCGTTGCCTTGGCGACTTCGGTCAAAAGGTTAATACTAAGCCGCCCGGAGCTGGCCACAAACACCAGGGCGCCCAGGGCACCCATGGCGGCGGCTTCAGTGGGTGCGGCAATGCCGCCGATGATCGAGCCGAGCACGGCAACGACCAGGCCTACCGGCGGACCTACCACCAGTATGACCTTGCGTAACAATTGCGCCTTGCCCATTTGGGCTCGCTCTTCGGCAGGGATAGGTGGCATTAGATGGGGTTTCCAGGCGGCGAGCGCCAGAATGGCGACAATGTACACCGCTGCCAGTGTCAATCCCGGCATCATGGCGGCGGCGAACATGGTGCCCACCGACTCACCCAGGATTTCTGCCAGTAGAATGAGTACCAGGCTGGGCGGAATTATCTGCCCCAGCGTGCCCGAGGCGCATATCATCCCGCTGGCAAGCGCTTTGGGATAGCCACGGCGCAGCAGGGTGGGAAGCGTGAGCAGGCCGAGCGTCACGATAGTGGCCCCGACGATGCCCGTGGCCGCACCGAGCAGCACGCCGACGAAGATGATCGCCACCCCCATGCCGCCCGATACATTACCGAATAGGTGGCCGACCACGTCGATCAGTTCGGCGGCGAGTTTTGACTTTTCAAGCATTACCCCCATGAACACGAAAAGCGGGATGGCCATGAAGGTGTAATTGGTCACCACGCCGTAGATGCGGGACGGTAGCAGGTTGAACAGCATCGGTCCAAAGCCGATAAAACCAAACACAAAGGCGGTTGTCGCGATGCTGATTGCCACTGGGATACCGATCAGCAGCATGATGAAAAAGGCCCCGATCATGCCGATCGCCAGCCATTCATTTAAAGACATAGGTCAGTCACCTTGTGCGGGGAGTGCGAACGCATTGCGCAACGCATGAGCGAGACCTTGCAGCGCAAGTAGGGTGAAACCGAAGGGAAGGAACGCTTTCAAAACCCAGCGGTAGGGTAGGCCGCCGGGATTGGGCGACCCCTCGCCGCGGCCAAAGGATTGCGCGACCCACGGAAGCGTCAGCCAGGCGATGTATGCGCCCATGATCAGCAGGGCGAGCCCGCCAAACACCTCGATGGTACGTTTTACAGGCACCGGGAAGTGCTCGTAAAAGACGTCGACACGAACCTGTTCGTCGTTAAGCAGTAGATACGCCATGCCGAACAGGGCAATGGGCGATATCAAGTGCCACTGCAGCTCTTGCAGCCACAGGGCACCGAAGTCGAACAGGTAGCGAAGTATTACGTCACCGGAGACCAACGCTACCAGCAGCACACAGGTCCAGGCGGCGATCCGGCCAAATAGCCGGACCAGCGCTTCGATACCCTTAACTAAATTTTCTACCGCTCGCATATCACACTCCGATGATATCGCTTAGCCAGGCACGCTCGCTGGCGCCTGCCCAGCGGTCGTGCTGAGCCTTGAAGGCCATGTAGCTGTCGTGGATTTTGCGCACGGCAGGGTCGGCGTTGGCCTCGGTTTGGAGGGTGTCCAGCGTGGCTTCGCGCAGTGCATTGACGATCGATTCAGGCAGTTGGTTGGCGATAACGCCGTGATTATCGACCAGGTCGGTCATGGCTTCGCCGTTGACGGCTTCCGACCAGGTCAGGCTTTCCAGACAGGCGGCCATGCACGCCGAACGAACAATCATTTGCAGGTCTGCTGGCAGGCTGTCCCAGTGGGATTTGGAAATCAGCAGCTCACCGGTGGTGGAGGGTTCGTGCCAGCCGGTGGTGTAATAGTATTTCGCAGCGTCCTGAAGTCCCATACGGCGGTCCTGGAATGGGCCGACGAATTCGGCGGCGTCTATCACGCCGCGTTCCAGTGCCGGGAAAATCTCACCGCCCGGCAGCACGCGGGCATCGACGCCAAGGGATGAGTAGACCTTGCCGGCCAGGCCGGGAACGCGCATGCGCAGGCCGTCAAGCTGACTGATGTCTTCAATCGGTTCGCGGAACCAGCCGGTCATTTGTACGCCGGTATTGTTCAGCGGGAAGGCGACCATGCCATACGGCTCGTAAAGCTCGTGCCAAAGCTCGAGACCGCCGCCGTGGTAAAGCCATGCCATATGGCCCATAAAGCTCATGCCGAACGGCACGGTGGTGAAATACTGGGCGGCAAAGGTCGTGCCCGACCAGAAGTAGCTATTGGCCGCGTTCATTTGGATAGTGCCGCTCTGTACCGCTTCAAACCCCTCGAGCGCCGGGATCAACTCACCCGCCGCAAAGTGTTGAATATTGAGGCGGCCGCCCGACATGGTGTTGATTTTTTCGATGACATCGGTGGGGCTGCCGGGGCCTTCGACATAAAACGGAGAACCTGGCCCGTAGGCATTGGTCATGCGCCAGTTGAAGGTCTCGGACGACTGTGCTCGCGCAATGCTGGGTGCTCCCAATACCAATCCGGCAGTGGAAGAGACAGCGGCAGTGGTAAGAAACTTGCGGCGTGTAAAGGTCATGGGTCACCTCTTGGCGGTCGAGAAATAAAATTTGTCCCACCAAGGTGTTAGCAATCGCCATGCCATAAAATCGATTTTATTTTAAATAAAAGATTTTTACAGCGCTTATCGGCTGTCGCTTACCGTTGCAGTGGCGGTCAGTGCACTCGGATGGCGCGCCAGTTACGCTTTGCGCACCATCTTGAGGCGGTTATGTGCCAACGTTGATGGAAATGACGTTGCCGGTTAGAGAAGGGTGGTTGGGCCGGGAATGCTTGACAGTTGAATAAGGGCTGAGTAACATACGCGCCACCTCGACGAGGCATTGCGACGTCCCATTCGTCTAGTGGTCCAGGACACCGCCCTTTCACGGCGGTAACAGGGGTTCGAACCCCCTATGGGACGCCAACTGAATCGTTAAGGTATCGGAGTGCGGGAATAGCTCAGTGGTAGAGCATCGCCTTGCCAAGGCGAGGGTCGGGAGTTCGAATCTCCTTTCCCGCTCCAATTAGGTGTGTGGTAAAGCAGACGAGGGTCGTGAGCTGGAACGCCAGCCCGGTCGAATCTCCTTTCCCGCTCCAATTGCGTCCCATTCGTCTAGTGGTCCAGGACACCGCCCTTTCACGGCGGTAACAGGGGTTCGAACCCCCTATGGGACGCCATCCGATAGCGAGAATGCATTAAGCGTAGCGTGACAGAGCGGGAATAGCTCAGCGGTAGAGCATCGCCTTGCCAAGGCGAGGGTCGGGAGTTCGAATCTCCTTTCCCGCTCCAATAGCGTGATTTGCAGTGATGGATAGGCCCGAGGGTCGGGAGCTGGTACGCCAGCCCGGTCAAATCACCTTTCCCGCTCCAAACAACATTACGCTTACATCTGTGTCCCATTCGTCTAGTGGTCCAGGACACCGCCCTTTCACGGCGGTAACAGGGGTTCGAACCCCCTATGGGACGCCATCTCGTACTTGTCTTTTGCGTTGCGGGAATAGCTCAGTGGTAGAGCATCGCCTTGCCAAGGCGAGGGTCGGGAGTTCGAATCTCCTTTCCCGCTCCAAGCGCATACTTAGATAGGGCATACTGCCTAGGGTCGTGAGCTGGGGCGCCAGCCCGGTCGAATCGTCTTTCCCGCTCCAAGCGCACCCACCTCTATCTTTCTCTTCTCCCGTTGTTTGTTTATCGCCTTCCGGGACAGAACTGTTTGAAAAAATAGTTTGCGCCCTAATATCTAACGTCTACGCATGTGATGACTTCCTTATTTTTGCTGACAGGACATATTTATGGCCGAACCGGCATTGTCGATACGTGGCCTTACCAAGGAGTACGGTAACGGCTTTCAAGCGTTAAAAGGTATTGATCTCGACGTCCAGCAGGGCGATTTTTTTGCGCTCCTGGGCCCCAATGGCGCAGGCAAGTCCACTACCTTGGGCGTGGTTTGTTCGCTGGTGCAGAAAACCCAGGGGCAGGTGTCGGTCTTTGGTATCGATATCGATAAAGACTTCTCCAAAGCGAAATATCAGATTGGCGTGGTCCCGCAAGAGTTTAATTTTAACCAGTTCGAGAAAGTGCTCGATATCGTGCTGGCGCAAGCGGGCTATTACGGCATGACGCGTCGTGAGGCGCTGCCTCGCGCCGAGCAGCTGTTGACCGATCTGGGGCTGTGGGACAAGCGCAATGGTAGCGCACGCATGTTGTCCGGCGGCATGAAACGCCGCCTGATGATTGCGCGCGCCTTGATGCACCGGCCTAAATTGCTGATCCTCGACGAGCCGACCGCGGGCGTGGATATCGAGCTACGCCGCAGCATGTGGGAGTACATGCGCCGCATCAATCGTGACGAAGGCACTACGATCATTTTGACGACGCATTACCTGGAAGAGGCCGAGAGCCTGTGCCGCAATATCGCGATCATTAACCACGGCGAAATCGTCCGTAATACCAGTGTCCGTGAGTTGCTCACCGAACTGAGCCGGGAGACCTTTCTGCTGGACCTTGCTGGCCCTGTCAGCGAGCCCCCCGTGGTGGAGGGCTTTGACATACAGCGGGTGGAAGCCTCGCAGCTATCCTTGGTGATTCATCGCGGCCAGCGGCTTAACGATGTGTTTGGTGCATTAACCGAGCAGGGCTTGCAGGTCGTCTCCATGCGCAACCGTGCCAACCGCCTTGAGGAGATGTTTGTGTCGATGGTGGAAGGCAGTCAGAACGCGATCGACCAACGGGCAGAGCAGCCTCAAACCCAGGAGGCGCAGGTATGAACGCCAGCCAAACGCTCATCGCCTTGTGGACGCTGGTGCTCAAGGAGATCAAGCGCTTCACGCGAATATGGCCGCAAACCTTGTTGCCACCCTCTATCACCATGGCCATGTACTTTATTATATTTGGCAATCTGATCGGCTCGCGTATTGGGGCGATGGACGGCTTCACCTACATGGATTTTATTGTCCCCGGCCTGATCATGATGTCGGTGATCACCAACAGCTATTCCAACGTGGCCTCCAGCTTCTTCTCGAACAAGTTCCAGCGTTCGATCGAGGAGATGATGGTCTCGCCGATGCCTAACTGGGTCATCTTATCCGGTTTCATCTTTGGCGGTATGGCCCGTGGTCTTGGTGTCGGTTTGATCGTGACCATCGTGTCGCTGTTTTTCACTCGTCTTACCGTCGAGCATCCGTTTTTGACCGTGCTGGTGGTGGTGCTGACGTCGGCGCTATTCTCCATCGGTGGCTTTATCAACGCGCTGTTGGCCAATAAATTCGACGATATTTCCATCGTGCCGACCTTTATCCTCACGCCGCTGACCTACCTCGGTGGGGTGTTTTACTCGATTTCCATGCTGCCCGACTTCTGGCAGGGCGTGTCGATGCTCAATCCGATTCTGTACATGGTGAATGTTTTCCGCTATGGCTTTCTGGGGGTATCGGATATCCCGGTTGGCTGGGCCTTGGCAGCCGTGCTGGGCTTCATCGTCGTGCTGTTTATCGTCGCGCTTCGCATGTTGGAGCGCGGTAAAGGAATCCGGAGTTAAGTCATGTCGCATCGACCCGAAACGCTGATGGAGGCGCCATTGGGGCGCGAATCCGCCTATCCGGAAGCGTATGACCCAGACCTTCTGTACCCGATTCCCCGGGCGGCGAACCGAGCCGCCTTGGATATTGATGAGGGCAGTCTGCCGTTTGTCGGCGAGGACGAGTGGCATGCGTTTGAGGTTTCCTGGCTGAACGAGCGTGGCAAACCGGTAGTGGCCGTCGCACGCTTTCGTTTGCCCGCCGATTCACCCAATCTGATCGAGTCGAAATCCTGGAAGCTATACCTCAACAGCTTCAACCAGACCCGCTTTGCCCACTGCGACGATGTGATCGCGAGGCTGACCCAGGATTTAGCGGGTGCCGCAAAAGCACCGATCAGCGTCGAGCTGTTTGATGTGGACGCTGACGCCCTGGCACCTCAGCAATTGCCGGGAGAGTCCCTGGACGCCCTTGATATCGAGGTAAGCGATTACACACCCAGCGCTGATCATCTGACGACAGGGGATCTGGTGGTGGAAGAGACACTGTACTCGCACCTCTTGAAATCCAACTGCCCGGTGACCGGTCAGCCGGATTGGGGCAGCGTGATGATTCGCTACACAGGGCCGAAGATCGAGCGCGAGGGGCTATTGCGCTATTTGATCGGTTATCGCCAGCATCAGGACTTTCACGAGCATTGCGTCGAGCATATTTTTACCGACCTGATGCGGCGCGCCAAACCCAGTGAATTATTGGTGCTGGCGCGTTATGTGCGGCGCGGCGGGTTGGATATCAGCCCCTGGCGTGCGACACCGGGACTGGCGCCGCCCAGCCCGTTGCGTCTGGCAAGACAATAAATGATTGCGCTAAAGTAGCGCTCATCTCATTGAATCGATGGAGTCATCATGGACGCACTTACGCTGCTGCACGAACGTAGCTCCATGGGCAAGCTGAACGAGCCTGCGCCCAACGCCGAGCAGCTTGGCGCTATCTACCAGGCTGCGCTGCGTGCCCCTGACCATAAAGAGCTGCGCCCCTGGCGGTTTATCGAATTCAGCGGCGAAGGGCGCGAACGCCTGGGCGAGCTGTTCGCCGAGGCCGAGTTTCAGGAAGACCCGCATGCCGGAGATTCCGTGCTTGACTCGGCGCGCAAAAAACCGCTGCGAGCGCCGATGATCATTGCCGTGATCGCCAAGGTGACGCCGGACATCCCCAAAGTGCCCAAGATGGAGCAGGTAATCTCTGCCGGCTGCGCGGCCCACGGTATTCTGCTGGCGGCTCATGCGCTCGGTTTGGGGGCCATGTGGCGCAGCGGCAAGTATGCCTTCGACCCCGTGGTGCGCAAGGGGTTAGGCCTGGAAGACGACGACGAGGTCGTTGCGTTTGTTTATCTGGGCACCCCCGCAGGTCGCCACAAGCCGCTTCCTGAGCATCAAGCTGATGACTTTGTCGAACGCTGGAGTTAGCCATGGCCGCCAGTCGTCAAGCAGGCGTACCGTATCCGCGCTTAGCATTACCCGAAGGGCCTGATGACCTTGCTGCCTTTCAGCAGTGGTTAAGCGAGGCGATTCCCATGGTGGGGGCACTGGGCATCACACGGATGGATCGCCAGGGTGACACGCTTACCTGGCAACTGGCGCTGGCGCCCAACCTGAATGATAAGGGCACCGGTTTTGGCGGTGCACTCACCGCCCAAGCGACACTGCTGGGCTGGTGCTGGGTAACGCTATGGCTGCGCGCGCAGGGCAGAGCACAAGATGTGGTCGTCGCCGACGCCAGCCAGCGCTTTCATGCGCCGGTGACGAGCGATTACCGTATGGTATGCAGCCCGCAAGACTCCCAAGGCCCGGAAAAACTCGCCGGCAGGCTTCATGAACGCGGTAGAGGGCGGATTGCGCTGGACCAAAAGCTCTATTGCGGTAACACGCTGTGCCTGGAGGCGACCGGCAGTTACGCGGTTCTTCCTGAGGCTTGATCCGAAAACGGCTTGCTATTTGGCAGCTTAGCCCATAGAATACGCGCCGTTCTGTTGGGAAAAGCACCGCTGGTCTCAAAAGAGCAAACAACGCGGAGGAGTGTCCGAGTGGTCGAAGGAGCACGCCTGGAAAGTGTGTAAGTCGAAAGGCTTCGAGGGTTCGAATCCCTCCTCCTCCGCCAAGATTTTTTGAAGGGGAATCAACATCTTATGTTGATTCCCCTTCTTCGTTTATGGCCTTGGGAGCAGTTTTGGGAACAAGGCTGGGAAGGCTACCCTTACAAATTTTCCGAAAGAACTTCTCGCATCAGGACTTCCGTTGCCATTCCCGGTTTCTGGGGAAGCCCCCTGGAATCAATATTTAGCTTATAGCTAAAAATATCGATATTTCTTCGCTATAAGCTATAATGTTCGTGATGAAGACGATCACTTACCGAAAAAGCGCGTTAAAAGCGTTGCAGCGGATGCCACGCACAGAGGCGCAACGCATACAAGGCAAAATCAAGGCCTATGCGTCAGACCCTGCAAGTCAACGCAATAATGTGAAGGCGTTGAAGGGGAGCGATTATATTCGCCTGCGGGTGGGCGATTGGCGGGTGATCATTGATGAACGTGGCGATGTGTTAGACATCATTAACATCGGTGCCCGTGGTGACGTGTACCAATAACGCACCAGGCAATTAACAGGAGGCGGCATGAGCACACCTCAGGTGATTCAAACGCCCACCGGCGAACGGTTGGTGGTACTGCCCGAGCAGGAGTACAAGGCGCTGCTTGCGCGGTTGGAAGACCAGGACGATATTGATGCGGCCAATGCGGTGGTGGCTCGCGGTGAGGAGTCGTTCCCCTTGACGGTGGTGGATGCGCTGCTGGAGGGGGTAGCCCCCGTGAAAGTGTACCGCGAATATCGTGGCCTACGCGCCGGTGAACTGGCGATCAAAGCAGGCATAAGCCAGGGGTACCTTTCTGAAATAGAGGCAGGTAAAAAGACTGGCTCGCTAAGTGTGCTAACGCGCATTGCCAACGCGCTGGATGTTGAGCTAAGCGACCTTACCTAGCGACCACGGTTTCTCTTATATCCCATGAACGGCAACCTGCTTGAGTCAGCTGCACCCCCTGTTTTCTGCCCTCCTTGCACACAGGTAGCGCCATAGGCGTATCATGGCCTTAGCGTACAAGGAGAATGGCAACCAATGGCTCGAAATCGCACATTACTTAGTGCTGTCGTTCTTCTGCTACCCAGGTTGTTGCACTTTGCCTGGCGAGTATTGTGCAATTTTCTGAAGAACCGCGGCATTCTGCTGGCGGGAGGGGTGGGGTACAACGTCCTGTTGTCCATCGTGCCGCTGTTTGCTCTGCTGGTTGTGTTGTTAGCGCAAGTCGTGGACGAGCAGCATCTTCTCAATGTGTTGGCGTTACAGGCGCGTCATTTAACGCCTGCCAATGCCGAGGTTTTGCTGGAAGCCGTAAGAGGGATACTGGATTCTCGCGATGTGATCGGCATTTTCGGCTTTCCGATCATGCTGCTTTTCAGCTCGTTCGCTTTTCGGATGCTCGAGGATGCGCTGGCGATTATTTTCCATGCGCCAGAGACGCCACATATCAAGCGCAGTGCCTGGGTGTCCGTGATGCTGCCATATGCCTTCATGCTGGTGCTTGGGGCAGGATTGATGGCGTTAACCCTGGTCGTGACCCTGGCGAGTTCGCTCAATACGATGGTGCTGGCAATTTTCGAGCGGGAACTGCCGCTGGCGCAATTTTCCGAGCCGGTGCTTAATCTGATCAGCTTTGTCGGCGTTTTCCTGTTATTCAGCGCCATCTACAAGGTGCTGCCGGTTGTGCGTATCGCCTTGAGGCGAGCGGTAGTTGGCGGTTTTGTTGCAGCGCTGTTATGGGAAGGTGTACGGCTGTTGCTGGTCTATTATTTCACGCACCTTTCTTTGGTCAACGCCGTCTATGGCTCTCTGGCGACACTGGTGATTGTGCTGCTCAGCCTTGAAATTGGCGCGATCATCTTATTGCTGGGTGCCCAGGTGATTGCCGAACTGGAACGTAATACTCGCCTAAGCCTGCCATGGTATATCGACCCTGACCACCAGCCCGTCACCCGGCTGGAATGATCTGACACCCCCACTCATGACCCCTTGCCAGGGGATAACTTGGTGATACAGAGGCGGATCAACTGCTATTTATGTCCAGCCACTTGTGGGGGAGCGGCCTGGGCGCGCAAGATGGTCGTAATGTTCATTTCGGAGTCGTCATCTTATGCGTGTTTTCGCCAATCCCGTCGGCACGGGGAATCTCTGGTTCGACAATCTCAGCACCGCAGACGGCACCCCTGTCGGCTATGATCCCCAGGCGCGGGCGTTCGTGCCGATGCCTCCCTTTTGCGCCAACCGGGAAAGAATCGGCTGCAACTGGATAGCGCCAGAGGAGGGGGCGTTTTGCCGGTCCTGCGCCATGACGGCACTGGCGCCTGATCCTTCCATCCCCGATGCCATCCCGAACTGGGCGCAGACCGAAGCGGCCAAGCGCTGGGTGTTGGATAACCTGGGACGCTGGCACTGGTTCCGGCCCGAAGATCCGGGGGCGCGGCCTGTGTTTCATCTGCTTGCTGAAGGCCCTACCCCTGTTCCCATGGGGCATGCGCAGGGTGTGGTGACCATCAGCGTTGCGGAAATGGACCCGGTGCTGCTCACCACGCGCCGAGAAGCCCTGGAAGAGCCTTACCGGACCATGATTGGCCATATGCGCCATGAAATTGCCCACATGCTGTGGTGGCGGTTGAGCCTGCGCGAGGATTTTCTGGATGCCTTCCGCGCCATGTTCGGCGACGAGCGGATCGATTATCCAGCCGCGTTGCGTTACCACTATGAAAATGGGCCACCGCCGGAGTGGAAGCAGCATTATCTGACGAGTTACGCTTCAGCGCATCCCCACGAAGACTGGGCCGAAACGGCGGCGCACCTGCTTCATCTGACCGATATTGCCGATAGTTTTGTCGCCACAGGCCTGTCGTCGCCGCAAATACCCAGCGCCGGTTGGGACCCGTATTCGGAGCCTGACGCAGGCCAGTTGATTCACATTGCCGCCTCCGTGACCGTGGGTGTCAACCACATCAATCGCTCTATGGGGTTATCGGATCTTTATCCGTTTGTGCTCTCGGAGCATGCGCGTCACAAGCTGGCCTTTGTGCATAACTGGTTAAGGCGCGGCGCGCAGGGGCTTTAAACGCCTCGGAGGGCAGAGGCTCAATGCTCTTGGCGCAGTGCCGTGCCTAATGTCGAGAAATAGTCGTCAAATAGCCGATTGATGCGTTCGCGCTGCTCGCCTTGGGGATATAGCCCCTTTGCGGCTTCCGGCGAGGCCTTGCTGCCCTTGACCAGAAAGTGGTTGGTGATGGAGGCATCCTGTACAAAGGCTTCGAAAGCGCGGGCGCAGAGTTCTTCGGGGCGGCTGTAGTACAGCTGGCCAAGTTGTTTATCCATCCGGGCAGAGTGCCTGAAAAGCTCGCTCGGCTGGTCGCCTTCCGGCTGCAGTAAAATGGCCTGAAAGCAGTGCATTAACCGATCATTAAGTGGATGGGGAACAGGCTTGGCATCCGCAAGCCAGGCAGTCGAGGCAAACAGGCCGCTTGGCGTGCCGCGAAAGCACTTGGTGACAATGTAGTGATCGAATGCATGAAACCACTCGTGAGCGATACTTCCGGGGCCCGCGTTTTTGGCCAGTGCAAAGCTGCGCTGGCTGGGGTCGTAATGGGCGGACACGCCCGGCCTACCGCCGCTACCGTACTGCAAGGCGAGCGAGCCGCGTAGCGAAATCAATGCTTCAGGTCCCCGCAAAATCAACATTAAATCGCATAGCGCATCGTGGAAAAGTTCCGCTGCACGGTCGCGTTCGGCGTTGGTCACCCAACGGCCAATCTCGATAGAACGAAAATCAAACTGGCGACGAATCAGCGCAAAGCTACTGGCGTGCGCTTGGCGGTGGATCGGTCCGTTACGATAAAATTCACGTGCACTGATACTCACGGTATGGCTCGCTCAGGGGGCAAGAGACGTCGTAGCCTCATGATATCGTTTAAGCATCTGGTTTGCGCGGTGTGTGCGTGCCACAATCGACCAACGCCTGTATTGACCAGTAAGGAATGCAATGAAGTCGAGTATTAATGTAGGCCTTGTCGGCTACGGTTTTGCCAGCAAAACGTTTCATGCCCCGCTGATTCAGGCGACCGAAGGTCTGGATCTGGTCGCTGTCTCCTCGAGCGATGCAGCAAAAGTGCATGCCGACCTGCCCGATGTCGAGGTCGAAAGCAAAGCGGTGGCGTTATGCGAGCGCAAGGATATCGACCTGATCGTGATTCCTACACCCAATGACACCCACTTTCCGCTTGCCAAGGCGGCACTGACGGCAGGCAAGCATGTGGTGGTCGATAAACCCTTTACCGTTACGCTTTCTGAAGCCAAGCAGCTAAAAGCATTAGCGACGGACAAGGAGCGAAGGGTGTCGGTGTTCCATAACCGGCGTTGGGACAGCGACTTCCTGACCATCAAGGCACTGCTTGAGGCGGGTACGCTTGGGCGCGTGACCGGGTTTGAGTCGCATTTTGATCGTTTCCGGCCTGAAGTGCGCGATCGCTGGCGGGAAAAGGCGACGCCAGGCGGCGGTATCTGGTATGACCTGGGGCCACATCTTCTGGATCAAGCCTGCGAACTGTTTGGCATGCCAAGCGCCATTTTGCTGGAACTGGACGCGTTGCGTGATGGGGCCAAGGCCGATGATGACTTCCTGGCCCTGCTTGAGTATGAAGGGTTTCGCGTCACGCTTGCGGCGGGCACCCTGGTGGCTGAACCCACGCCGCGCTTCCGGATTCATGGCACCCAGGGAAGTTTCGTCAAGTACGGCCTGGACCCTCAGGAAGATCGCTTGAAAGCCGGTGAGTCGCCTACCTCCCAGTGGGGCGAAGATAACCAGCACGGTACGCTGACGCTGCGGGAAGGCGAGGGAGAAAGCGCCCCACTGGTAAGCCACGAATACCCCACCCAGCATGGCGATTACCTGGCGTATTACCAGGGGGTCGCCCGTGCGCTCCTCGATGAAGCGCCCATGCCGGTGAGTATTGACGATGCGCTGCGCAGCATGTCACTTCTGGAAGCTGGCCTTGACAGCCATCGCCAACGGCGCTGGATCTCGCTGAAAAATCATCTCTAAGCATGATGCAAGACTGGGACGATCGGCGGGTCGTCCTGTTTCAAAGCAGATTCGTCGCGCTATTGCGTTTATCTTCACGAAGTTTATCGCGGGCAATGTACAGCGCGGCGATTGCCCGTGCTTCATGAAAATCCTCCCGCATTAACAAGGCGGGAAGTTCTTCCAGCGCATGGGTTTCCACGATCAATGGCTCGGGCTCGTCGCCCGGAAGTCGCTTGGGGTAAAGGTCAGTCGCCAGCAATACCTGCATCCGGTGGCGCATATAATTGGGCGCCAGGGAAAGCTCGGCGAGTGGCTCAAGGTGATGCGCACCGAAGCCGCATTCTTCCATTAATTCCCGATTAGCCGCGGTGACGATGTCTTCGCCAGGGTCTACCAAGCCTTTGGGTAATGTCAGCACGTAATCTTCGAAGCCCGCTGCGTATTCGCGGATCAACAACACGTGTTCCGGGTCGGGCATGGCGACGATCATTACCGCGCCTCTATCGGCACCGGTCAAGCGCTCAAACTGACGCTCCTCGCCGTTGGAGAAGCACAAGTCCAGCGCTTCAATCTGAAACAAGCGACTTTGTGCCACGGTATTGCGCGCCGTGATCTGCGGTTTTTTCAGATAGCCGGGCGAGGTGTGATCGGCGGTTGAGTCGTGTTGGGACATCGAGCCTCCATGGCTGGTAAACGGCAGTTGGGCTACAATAGCACGCTTATAACTTTCACGATGGGAGTGGCAATGATCGAGTGGAGTGAAATTGATACCGTGCTATTGGACATGGACGGTACGCTGCTGGACCTGCACTTTGACAGCCACTTCTGGCTAGAGCATTTACCACGCCGCTACGTGGAACTTCATCAGTTGGATGAAGCCTCCCAGGACACGATTCGTGCCCGTATTATCGGCGAGCAGGGTACGCTTAACTGGTACAGTTTAGCCTATTGGAGCCGCGAGCTGGGCGTCGATATCGTGGCACTCAAGCGCGAGGTGCAGCACCTGATCGGCCTGCGCGGCGACGCCCTGGATTTTCTGACCTGGCTCAAGCAGGCCCATCCGCGTGTGATACTGGCAACCAATGCTGACCGGGCCAGCCTGGCCCTCAAGCTGCCGCTCACGGGGTTGGAAAACTACCTGGATGCCATCATTTCATCGGAAGACGTCGGTGCGGCAAAAGAAGAGCAGGCGTTTTGGTCAGCGCTGCAGGCGCTCGAACCGTTCGATCCCGCGAGAACATTATTTATCGACGACAACCCTCACGTGCTTGCCAGCGCCCGGACCTTTGGTATCCGCTATCTGATGGGCATCAAGCAGCCCGATAGCCAGCGGCCTGAAAAGGCGCTTGAGGAATTTGTCGCCCTGGACCGATTTGCCCAACTGCTGCCGCATGCTTGAGCAGCAAGGAGAGCGTTAATGAGCGATAGCGTTCGCTTGGATAAATGGCTGTGGGCCGCGCGGTTCTTTAAAACCCGCGCGCTGGCCAAGAAGGCCATCGAAGGTGGCAAGGTGCAATACGACGGCACCCGCGCCAAAACCAGCAAAAACGTTGAGTTGGGTGCACTGATCAAGGTGCCCCAGGGCTGGGACGTGTACGAGGTAGAAGTGACCGCGTTGTCAGATCAGCGGAAGGGTGCTCCCGAAGCCCGCAAACTGTACGCCGAAACCCAGGAAAGCGTTGAGCGCCGCGCCCGTGAGGCCGAGGCACGGCGGTTGAACAACGAAGTCATGCAGCAT
This sequence comes from Halomonas sp. G11, assembly GCF_001663515.1. Classification (NCBI taxonomy): domain Bacteria; kingdom Pseudomonadati; phylum Pseudomonadota; class Gammaproteobacteria; order Oceanospirillales; family Halomonadaceae; genus Halomonas; species Halomonas sp. G11. Next base: position 140,119 of record NZ_LYXG01000012.1, on the reverse strand, counting down.
CCGATCAAGCGGCCTGACAAAAAACAACGCCGCGATATCCAGCGTTTCCAACGCGAGCAAGGGGGCTGAGCTCCCCGCTCGTCGGTTCCTTTTTTTATTTCCCCCAACGGTTGTCTTATGTCTGACCAAATCCAACGTTTCCTGTTTGACCAAACCAATGTGCGCGGCGAAATCGTGACGCTATCCAACGCCTACCATGAAGTGCTTGACCGTCATGCCTACCCACCTGCAGTCAACCAGCTGCTGGGCGAATTATTGGCCGCCGTTGCATTGCTGACGGATACCGTAAAGCTGGACGGGACCCTCAGCATAGAAGTTCGTGGCCAGGGCGAACTGTCGCTGTTGATGGCGGAATCCAACCCAGGTGGCGAGTTGCGGGCCATTGCCCGGATTGCCGATGGCGGCGCTTTACCCAGTGAGCACGCCAGCTTTCGTGACCTGGTCGGTGACGGGCAGATCGTGATTACCCTCGACCCCCGCGGCGGCAATCGCTATCAGGGGGTGGTTGCACTTGATCACGATACCTTGAGTGGATGTCTGGAGGCCTATTTCAGCCAGTCGGAGCAACTGCCCACACGGCTATGGCTGGCCGCGGACGGTGAGCGGGCAGGGGGCTTGCTGCTGCAGCGCCTGCCGGACGCCTCCCAGAACCAGGACGTGGACGCCTGGGAGCGCAGCGTGCACCTGGCCGATACCATCAAGCCCGAAGAGTTGCTGGGTCTTGAGCAGCGTGAAGTGCTGTACCGGCTCTATCATGAGGAGACAGTGCGCGTCTTCGAGCCGAAAGCGCTGCGCTTTGGCTGTACCTGCTCTCGCGAGCGTATGAGTAGCGGATTGTTGACACTGGGTGGTGCCGAGCTGCGGGATATTTTGCGCGAACAGGGTGAAATCAATACCCAGTGCCACTTTTGCCACACGAAATATCACTACACGGCCGCGGATATTGAAAGTTTATTGGACAACCCTGACGCGCCGTCACCCACGATCCATTGATTTTGTAGTCATGTCGGTAAAGACCCATGTTTAAAACGCCACTGACGGGCGCGAGCCATACCAGTCACTTGGGCTCATTGGCCAAACAGTTGTTTGAAAAAATACTGCGCCGCAACACAAAATATAGTGTCAATGTTGTAGTTTAACTACAACATATTTGCTTCTAGCCCCCGTTTTCCGGGGGCTTTCTTTTTGCCATAATGCGCCGGACTTAAGCGCCCAGCCACGTGCCGGGATGAACTTTAAGGCGTCGGTGGCGCCCGGTAATCGAGAAAATCCAGGAATCGACATGACCACGACTCAAGCCGCTCATCAAGCCCACGTTAACCTCTGTAGCGCCGAATTGATCGAGCGCGCCGTGGCGCGTGGCGAAGGCCGCCTGTCGGCAAACGGTGCTCTGGTAGTGAACACGGGCATTCGCACCGGGCGTTCACCGAAAGACCGCTTTATCGTTGATGAACCCTCTACTCGTGACAGCATTGACTGGGGCAGCGTCAATCGGCCTTTTGATGCGGACAAGTTCTCGGCGCTCTGGTCGCGGGTTGAAGATTATCTGGGCGCACGCGAGCATTTCGTTTCCGAGTTGCACGTAGGCAGCGACGACGTTCATTACCTGCCAGTACGGGTTCAAACGGAAACCGCCTGGCAAAATCTGTTCGGGCGTACCATGTTTGTGCGGCCTCAGGTGTTTAACCCGGCCGTCAAAGATGAGTGGACCATTCTCAACGCCGCCGATTTTGCCTGTGACCCCAGCCGCGACGGCACGTCCTCCGAAGGGTGTGTAATCATTAACTTCGCCGAGAAGAAGGTGCTTATCGCCGGTATGCGCTACGCAGGTGAAATGAAGAAAGCCATGTTCTCGGTGCAAAACTTCCTGCTGCCTGACGCCGATGTGCTGCCCATGCACTGCTCAGCCAACGTGGGTGAAGATGGCGAAACCTGCCTGTTCTTCGGCCTTTCCGGTACCGGCAAAACCACCCTTTCCGCCGATCCGGCGCGCTACCTGATCGGTGACGACGAGCATGCCTGGGGCGACGGTATCGTGTTCAACATGGAAGGCGGCTGCTACGCGAAGTGCATCGACCTGTCCGAAAAGAACGAGCCGGTGATCTGGAACGCCATCAAGTTCGGCACCGTGCTGGAAAACGTAGTGCTGGACGACCGTCGCGAGCCGGATTACATCGACGATAGCCTGACCCAGAACTCGCGTGCCGCCTACCCGCTGGAGCACGTTGAAAAGCGCGTGCCGGAAAACCTTGCGGGTGAACCCAACGCCATTGTGTTCTTGACCTGCGACATGTCCGGCGTGCTGCCGCCGGTATCGGTACTTTCCAAGGAAGCGGCGGCGTATCACTTCCTGTCGGGCTACACCGCCAAGGTGGGCTCGACGGAAATGGGTTCTTCTGAAGGGCTGGCGGCGACGTTTTCTACCTGTTTCGGCGCTCCCTTTTTCCCGCGTCCGGCGCGGGAATACGCCGACCTGCTGATCAAGCGTGTAGATAAGCAAGGCGCTCAGGTGTACCTGGTGAATACTGGCTGGACGGGCGGTGCCTTTGGTGAGGGCGGTGCACGCTTTTCCATTCCAACCACTCGCGCCATTATCAGCGCGATCCAGTCCGGTGTGCTGCGCGATGTGCAAACCAAGCACATCGATGGATTGAACCTGGACGTCCCCGTCGCGGTGCCGGGCGTGGATTCAAGCCTGCTTGATCCGCGCGATACTTGGGAAGACCGCACGGCTTATGACCGTCACCTGCAAGAGTTGGTTACCAAGTTTGTCGATAACTTCAAGAAATTTGAAGGCGTTAACCAGGCGATTGTGAATGCAGGTCCGCAGTTGACTTGATCTTGAGGCCTAGCCTGTAAGGTTTAGAACGCAAGCACCACTAAAGTGTCTGAAGGGGTAGCGCCACGGCGTTACCCCTTTTGGGTTCGCCGGTCTTTGATCGCTACAGGAGCAGACTCATGAAACGTCGTCACTTTTTAGGCCTTGCCGGTTTCACGGGACTGGCCGGGGTACTTCCCGGTGTATCGTTTGGTTTTCCAAGGCTCGATCTGGAAGCGGCGCCGGATATTGAACCGCTTGAACTCAGCGAAGCGGAGTGGCGTGAACGGCTTTCCGATAAAGCCTTTGACGTACTGCGCGATCATGGCACTGAACCCGCCTTCTCAAGCCCGCTGGACGATGAGTGGCGGGAAGGCGAGTATCGCTGTGCGGGCTGTGATCTATTGCTGTTTACCAGCGCGATGAAATTCGAATCCGGCACCGGCTGGCCGAGTTTCTTTGAGCATGTTGAGGGCCATCTGCTGACTGAACTTGATTTCAAAATGGTATGGCCGCGTACTGAATACCACTGTGCCCGCTGCGGTGGCCACCAAGGTCACGTGTTCGAGGATGGCCCCGACCCGACGGGGCTACGCTGGTGCAATAACGGCGTGGCGTTACGGTTCGTGGCCGCGTAACGCTGGCAGCCTCTAAAGCCTGAAGCCTTCACCAATATGCTCGGCCAAGCTATCGATAATCGGCGATTGGGTGGATGAGGTGTGCAACAACACGATGGAGGCTTCCGGCAATTCGGGAAACCCGTCCTCTTTACCCAGTATCTGCATCTCGGCGGTTACCAGGCTGCGCATCCAGGCAGAGACTGCCAGCCCTGCTCCCACAACTGCCTGCAGTGTCGCCAGGCTCGGGCTGCTGTAAGCGACGCGATAGGCACGGCCTGCACGGTCCAGCGCATTGCAGGCATGTCGGCGACAAAAGCAGGGCGCTTCAAAGAGCGCAAGCGGTACGGGCGTCTGTAAATGGGTGCTGTGACTTTCGGCCGCGACCCAGACGGTAGGCTCTCGTCTTAGTATTGTGCCAATCTCGTCGCCTATTTCCCGGGTCATGATGATCAGGTCCAGGCTCCCCTGCGGCTGCTGGGAAAGTACGGAGGAGGGCGCACAGTGTACGTCCACATCCACCAACGGCCATGCCTGTGAAAACGTCTTGAGAATGCCCGGCAAAAAGCGCATCACATAGTCATCGGGCACGCCCAGCCTGACGCGGCCCACCATATCGGGTTGGCGAAGCAGTGTCAGCGCCTCGCCCTGCAGCGATAAAATCTTCCGTGCATAGCCGAGCAGGGTGTTGCCCTCGCTGGTCAGCAGTAGCTGGCGGTTCTGGCGCACAAACAGCGGGCGCTGAATCACGTCTTCCTCCAGCCGTTTGATTTGCATGCTCACGGCCGATTGCGTGCGGTTGACGGCCGCTGCGGCGCGGGTAAAGCCCCCTTGATCCACAATGGCAACAAAGGTGCGCAGCAGCTCGTGATCGATGGTCGGTAGTGTTGCCATTGGTATCAATCTTCTTGATGTTGTGCATAAGCACTATTCGTTGGATTGATTTTAGGCGCCGTTCAATACTTCTTTCAACACTTAAATTGCCCTGCTGAGCGTATGGGTGATCTAACCGGAGAGGAGGGATTGAAATGGAATGCTCGCTATCATGCCGCCAAGCCGAACAGAGCCATCAGGCCGATGAATCCAAGCCGCTTGAACAGTGCCAGCAGGGAAAGAATCGTTCTTGCAGGGTAACCTGGCGGGAAAGGCTATACCGCTGGCGCCAGCTGCGCCACGAGCGCAATACGTTACGTTATTTAAGTGACGACATGCTGAAAGATATTGGACTGAATCGTGAGGCTGTTAGGCGCGAATCCCGTCGTCCGTTCTGGGACGACCGCGGGTGGCGTCGTTGATGTCTCGATTCATGCCAGTCAGAGCGGGATTGTGGTACCTTGTAGGCACTAAAAAGTGCTGCATGAGTTAGTTGCCATTTATGGATGTTAATCAGCGAATTATTGCCCGCTTGGCCGACGAGCTGAGCGTTCGCCCCGAACAAGTGGCGGCCACGGTAGAGCTTATTGATGGTGGCGCTACCGTGCCGTTTATCGCCCGTTATCGCAAGGAAGTCACCGGCGCGCTGGACGACAGTCAATTACGCCAACTGGATGAACGCCTACGCTACCTGCGCGAGCTGGAAGAGCGCCGCAGCGCGATTCTGGCGGCTATTGATGAGCAAGGTAAGCTGGACGCGACGCTCAAAGCAGCGATTGATGATGCGCAGACCAAACAGCGTCTGGAAGATTTATACCTGCCGTTCAAGAAAAAACGCCGTACCAAAGCGCAAATTGCCCGTGAAGCCGGTTTAGAGCCGCTGGCGGATGCCCTGCTTGGCGATCCAACGCTCGACCCTGAAAGCGAGGCGGCCGATTATCTGCGCCCGGCAGAGGGCGATATTCCGGCGATTGAAGACGCCAAGGCAGCCCTTGACGGGGCCAAGCAGATTTTGATGGAACGTTTTGCCGAAGACCCCGACCTGATCGGCCAGCTTCGCGAGCGGCTCTGGCAGGAAGGTGAATTAAGTGCCCGGGTGCTGGACGGTAAGCAGCAGGAGGGCGCCAAGTTCGCCGATTATTTCGAGCACGACGAAAAGCTTGCCAAAGTGCCATCGCACCGCGCGCTGGCCATGTTCCGTGGCCGTAACGAGGGCGTGTTGAGCCTCGCCATTCGCCTGCCGGGCGAAGACGAAGCGCCTGTTCACCCTGCCCAGGTGGCGATTGCCAAACACCTCGGCATCAGCGACCAGGGCCGTGCCGCCGATAAATGGCTGGTGGAAGTGGTGCGCTGGACGTGGCGCGTCAAACTCTATACGGCGCTGGAAACCGAACTGCTGGGCCGCCTGCGTGAGACAGCAGAACAAACCGCGATTGACGTCTTTGCGGCCAACCTCAAGGACCTGCTGCTGGCCGCACCGGCAGGGCCGAAAGTCACCCTGGCGATTGACCCGGGCCTGCGAACCGGCTGCAAAGTAGCCGTTGTCGATGCCACCGGTCAGTTTGTCGACCAGGCAACGATTTACCCTCATGCGCCGCAGAAGCGTTGGGACGACGCGCTTGGCGTGCTCGCGAAGCTGGTCAAACAGCACGGCGTTCAATTGATTGCCGTGGGTAACGGTACCGCCAGCCGTGAAACCGACAAGCTGGCAGGAGAGCTGCTCAAGGCGCTGGCGCCTGACCATCGGCTCAGCAAGGTCATGGTCAGCGAGGCGGGAGCTTCGGTTTACTCCGCCTCGGAATACGCTTCCAGAGAGCTCCCGGACCTGGACGTGACGGTGCGCGGCGCTGTGTCGATCGCCCGCCGTTTGCAGGACCCGCTGGCCGAGCTGGTCAAGATCGAGCCCAAGTCGATTGGGGTTGGTCAGTACCAGCACGATGTCTCGCAAATTCAGCTGTCCCGTAGCCTGGAGGCGGTCATCGAGGATTGTGTGAATGCGGTGGGCGTGGATTTGAATACCGCATCGAGCGCGCTGCTGTCGCGAGTGGCCGGGTTGAGCGCTGCCATCGCCGAGAATGTGGTTGCCCAGCGCAACGTCCAGGGAGCCTTCAAAAGCCGTCAGGCGCTCCTCGAGGTCAGTCGTCTTGGCCCCAAGACGTTCGAGCAGTGCGCCGGTTTCTTGCGTATCAGTAACGCCGACAATCCGCTGGATGCCAGTGCCGTTCACCCAGAGGCCTACGTGGTGGTGGAGCGTATGGCGAAGCAAAGCGGCCGCGATGTCAAAGGGCTGATTGGCGATAGCGCCACCCTCAAGTCACTAAATCCCGCCGACTTTGCCGATGAGCGCTTTGGTGTGCCCACGGTGAGCGACATCCTGGCGGAGCTGGATAAACCTGGCCGCGACCCCAGGCCCGAATTCAAGGCCGCCGAGTTCCGCGAAGGGGTCGAAACCCTCAACGACTTATCGCAGGGAATGGTGCTGGAAGGCACGGTCACCAACGTGACCCATTTCGGTGCCTTTGTGGATATCGGCGTTCATCAGGATGGCCTGGTGCATATCTCGGCGCTATCCCACCGCTTTATCGACGATCCGCGCAGTGTGGTCAAAGCCGGTGATATCGTCACTGTCAAAGTCATGAGCGTGGATATTCCGCGCAAGCGGGTAGGGCTCTCCATGCGTCTGGACGATGAGCCGGAACGCGAGCCAAATGACGCTGGCCCTTCCAGGGATAAGGAGCCGCGCAAACCATCGCGCAGCCAGCGGCCGACGAAAAAGGCCAACGAAACGCCCGCAGCGGTAGGCGCCCTGGGAGCGGCCTTGCTGAAAGCCAGGCAGGACAAATAGTCGCGTGGCTTGAAAGTTGAACGGCTGCCGCCATATCCTGCTGTCTATTCTCGATGGGTAGACGTCGGCAATGCCACCTGATTCCACAAAGGCCCGTGCGTGCACGGGCCTTACTGACAAGGAGTGTTCACCTTGCCTGAACCACTCAATGTGCCATTTTCACTAACGGCCACGGTTGACCGCCTGATACCCAGCGCCCGACTGGGTCGGCTCGGTCGCCTGCGCCGCGGGCTCGAAAAAGAAGGCCTGCGGGTCGATGCGCAGGGGCACATTGCGCAAACGCCGCATCCTTATGCATTGGGCTCGAAACTGACTCATCCGCACATCACTACTGACTACTCTGAATCGTTGATCGAGTACATCACGCCGGTGTATTCCGAACCCGGAGAAGCGCTGGCGTTCCTTTCCGATCTGCATACCTTTACCTATCAGCATCTGTCGGATGAGTGGATCTGGCCAGGCAGTATGCCATCGCGCCTATCGGGTAATGACAGTGTGCCGATCGCCGACTACGGCCACTCCAATGTCGGTACCATGAAGCACGTCTATCGCAAGGGACTCGACGTACGCTATGGGCGGATCATGCAGGCTATCGCCGGGGTGCATTACAACGTGTCTCTGCCTGACGATATGTGGCAGGCGCTGCGTGAGCTGGAACAAGCCACCAATGTGCCCTTCAATGATTATCGCTCAACCCGCTATTTCAGCATGATCCGGCATTTCCGACGCCATAGCTGGCTGTTGCTGTACCTATTTGGCGCTTCGCCTGCCGTGGACAAAAGCTTTCTGCCCGATGGCAAGGTGCCAGACAAGCTCAAACCATTGAGCGACGATACCTACTATGCCCCTTACGCGACCACGCTGCGTATGTCGGATCTTGGTTATCAGAACAAGGTGCAATCGCAGTTGAAAATCTGCTTCAACTCGCTGTCCAATTATGTCAATACCCTGCGGCACGCGATTTCCTCACCCTGGCCCGATTATCAAAAAATGGGGGTAAAGGTGGGCGACGACTGGCAGCAGCTCAATGCCAACATTCTGCAGATCGAAAACGAGTACTACAGCGATATTCGCCCCAAGCGGGTCGCCAAGCATAATGAAACGCCCAGCCAGGCGCTTGAAGCCCGCGGTGTCGAGTACATCGAAGTACGCTGTCTGGATTTAAACCCCTTTGATCCGCTGGGCATTGACGAAACGCAAATGCGCTTTGTCGACACCTTCTTGATGTGGTGTCTGCTGAGCGAAAGCCCATGGATTTCGGACGAAGAATGCGACAGGCTCGATGACAATCGCCGCTTTGTGGTGGAGCGGGGGCGTGATCCGGCACTGACGTTGATTCGTGATGGCGAATCGACCACGGTTGCGGCATGGGGTGAGCAGATATTTGCCGAGATGGCAGAGGTAGCGCGACTGCTGGATGCGGTCGAAGAGGGCAAGCCGCATGCGAAGGCATTAGAGGCGTTGGCGCCGCGCCTCAAGGATCCTTCATTGACGCCATCGGCGCAGTTGCTGGCGCAGTTGCAAGCCGGTAATGGGTCACTCAGCGATACGTTATTAAGTCTTGCCCAGGCCCAGGCCGCTGAGTTGAAAGCCAAGCCCATGCTGCGCTCACGTGAGGCGCTCTTGGCCCAGCTAATTGATACCTCCCACCAGCAACAGCACGATATTGAGGCCGATGATCAGGTAAGCTTCGACGATTTTCTGCGTGACTATTTTGCCCATGCACGGGAATCTCGCGCGCTATCTTCACTGACAGCGGAGAAGAAATGATGAAAACGCCGTCCATACGTTCAGCGGCGCTTTTGGGCGTCGTTTTTTGTATTTTCATGATGGCGGTTGCGCTGGGGCTTGAGCATATCGGGGGGTATGAGCCCTGCCCGCTATGCGTGTTTCAGCGCGTCGCGGTGATCGCAACCGGCGTGGTGTTGCTGATAGCCGCGGTCCACGACCCGGCGAGCCGCGGCGGCAAGGTGATCTACGGCGTCTTGGGCCTGCTGACGGCGGGGGCAGGGGCTTTCATTGCCGGTCGCCACGTCTGGCTTCAGTCATTGCCCGCGGATGAAGTGCCTACCTGTGGCCCAGGCCTTGATTACATGATTGATATTCTGCCCATGCAGGAGGTGGTTGCCATGGTGTTGACGGGCTCTGGTGAATGCGCTGAGATCGATTTTAGCTTATTGGGGCTATCGCTACCGGCATGGACACTGATCGGTTTTGCACTGCTGTTGCTCATACCGTTGCGTATGATTGTACTGGCACGCCAGCGTGCCATGCTTTTCAGTTAGTAAGCTTAATCATGGTATGAGGGAAACCATCCCGATGAGGATTGACAGCGCAGAGTGGAAAAGCGAGTCTAGCCTTGTTAACGGCGGCGAAAAGCAAGGAGAGCCCCATGCTCGAAGATTGTAAAAATGCCCAGGAGCGCTGGGGCGGTGTGCACAGCCTGATTGATCGTTGGCTGCAGCAGCGCCGCAATCTACTGATTAGTTTTATCGAGCTGAAAGAGGCTTGCGACACAGAACTCGAAAGCGTCAGCAAGGCGCGCATTGATCATTTCAGTGAATCGCTGATGGATTACATCAGCGCGGGGCATTTCGAGATTTACCCGCAATTGGCTGAAGAAGCGCGTGCTTTCAACGATGAAAGCGCGCTTGATATTGCAGACAAATTGCTTGAGCGGTTGGAAATGTCGACGGAAATGGTGTTGTCGTTTGACACTGACTTTTCTTGCACAACCAGTTGCGAACAGAACATCGCCCGCCTGCCTGCCTGGATTGACCGCCTGGCGCGCGGGTTGACCGAGCGCTTTGCTCTTGAAGACCAGTTGATAGCCCGTCTGCACGCCGCCCACAGTCCCGAAACCTCCAACGCCCCCGCTTGATCTTTACCTTCGTTTACCCCCAATCACCAGCATGCAGGGGGTGAGCAGAAGGGTCAGCGCCGTGGCGAAGGTAAGCCCGCCGGCAATGGCGCTGGACATTTGCGTCCACCACTGGGCGGAAGGGGCATTAAAGCCCAGCGCCGGGGTAAATAAGTCCACATTGATCCCCAGCACCATCGGCATCAGTCCAAGCACTGTGGTGATCGCCGTTAACAGCACCGGGCGCAAGCGCAAGCAGCCCGCTTCCAGGGCGGCTTCAACCGGCGTCATGCCCTGGCCGCGCAGCTCGTTGTAGGTATCGATCAAGACAATATTGTTATTGACCACGATACCCGCCAGGGCAATCACCCCCATCCCCACCATGACAATGCCGAACGCCTGGCCGGTAATCAGCAAGCCCATCAACACCCCCGCGGTGGAGAAGACAATCGCCGACAGCACCAGGCCCGCCTGATAGAAGCTATTGAACTGGGTGACCAGAATCAGCGCCATCAAACCGATAGCAATCAGGAAGGCGCTGGCCAGGAACTGCATTGATTCCTGCTGATCCTCCTGCTCACCGGCTACATTCACCATCAACCCGTCGGGTAGGCTGTCACTGCCAGCTTCTAGCAGAGCGCCCAGACGTTCATCGGCGAGATAACCGGGGGCTAGGTCGGCATCGATGGTAATGGCCCGGCGGCCATTGATGCGGTTCAGCGTGCCGACTTTAGGGGCCGGTTCCAGGGTCACGAAGTGCGAGATAGGTACCTGGCCCCGCTGGGTATTGATGGTCAAGCGCTCGAGCTGATCCAGCGAGCGCCAGTTCTGCGGCAGCCGCACGCGGATATCCACCTCATCGTTCACCTCGGGCGGGCGGTAACTTGCGACCTGAAGGCCGGTGGTGAGCAACTGCACCGCGCTACCAATGGTTGTCACGTCGGTGCCCATTCGCGCCGCGGCTTCCCGATCCACGTTCACCCGCCACTCCACACCGGGCAGGCTGCGGTTATCCTGAATATCGGTAAATCCGCCAAGTTCGCGCATTAATTGGGTTAGTTGGTCAACGCCAGTATCGGCAACGTCAGGGTTGGTGGCGCTTACTTCCAGCACAATGGGTTTGCCGCCGCCGGGTCCCATCTCCTGCTCCTGGAATTCCAGCGTAATACCGGGGATATCCCCGGCTCGCTCGGCCATGTCGTCCAGAATGGCCTGGGCAGGGCGGCGCTCATGCCAGTCAATAAACTGGAACTGCAGCATGCCGATGACGTCGTTGCCCATCTGCTGGTTGGGCACCGCAAAGGAGCGCGCATACAGCGCCCGTACTTCGCTCATGCCGGATAGTCTGGCTTCTACCCGCTGCACGATGGCGTCGGTTTCCTGCGCCGAAAAATCGCCCCGGGCGCGTACCAGCACTTGGGCACTGTCGGGCTCCACATTGGGGAAGAAGTCGACGCCGTGGTTGAAGCGGGCGTAGCCGGTATACAGCAGTGCCATCAACAACAGGGCGATCAACAGCACCCAGGCAGGATGCTTGAGCAGCCTGGCCAGCAGGTGGCGGTAGCCGCGACCGAACGACGTCGTCGCCTCTTCAGGGTCAGGACTGTTAGACGCTGCCGCGGTACGGGTAAACAAACGGCCCAGCGTCGGCAAGAACACCAGCGCCATGGCCAGTGACGCCAAAAGGCACAAGATCACCGTGGCGGGCAGGTACTTCATAAACTGGCCGACCACACCGGGCCAGAATAGCAGGGGAATAAATACCGCGAGGGTGGTGGCCGTGGAGGCGATAACCGGCCAGCTCATCCGTGAAGCGGCGTTAAGCCATGCCTGGTGGGGCGCTTGGCCATCACGCAGGTGGCGGTCGGCCAGCTCGCTGACGACGATGGCACCGTCCACCAGCATGCCCGCCACCAGAATCAGCGCGAATAGCACCACGATATTGAGCGTAAAGCCGAATGCCCACACCAGCAGGATGCCGGTCAAGAAAGCGCCGGGTATGGTAAGACCGACCAGCAAGGCCATACGCCACCCCATCGCTGCCACCACCACAATCAGTACCAGCACCACGGCGGTGAGCACGTTGTTCAAAAGCTCGGAGAGCATGTTCTCGACGGTGGTCGACTCATCCAGAATGGTGGTGAAGCGCAGTTGATCGGGGAGCAGGTCATCGGCTTCGGCTAATGTGTCACGCACCGCGCCAATGGTGGCGATAATATTGGCCCCGGCGCGCTTGGAAATTTCCAGTACGACGGCAGGTTGGCCGTCAATGCGGGCAAAGCCTTCCGGGTCTTTGTAGGTCGGGTTGATCCACGCCACATCCCCAAAGGTGACCACACGGTCCTCATCGACCTTGACCGGCATATTCATGACATCGTCAAGGGACTGAATAATACCGGGGACTTTTAATGCCAGGCGCCCCGCGCCGGTATCCAGGCTGCCTGCTGCTACCAGGCGGTTATTACGCGATACCTGATTGAACAGCGTATCAAAATCAACCCCGTAGCTCTCCAGCACCAATGGGTCGACCACAATCTCCAGCAGGTCTTCCCGCTCACCGGCAATATCGACTTCCAGCACATCGGCAATGCCTTCGATCTCTTCCTGCAAACGTCGGGCGACGGTCATGCGTTCGCGGGTGTCCAGCTGTCCTGAGAGGCCGATGGTCAATACCGGGAACTCTGATACATTGACTTCCATTACCCGAGGCTCATCGGCCTCGTCGGGCAGCTCGCTACGGGCAATATCCACTCGGTCGCGGACGTCGGTCAGCGCGGTGTCGGGGTCAAAGCCGGGGTCGAACTCCAGCGTAATCGAGCCATGGCCTTCACTGGATTGAGCGGTGAACTTGCGCAGTCCCTCGATGCCGCGCAGTTCCTGCTCCATGGGACGAATCAGCAGCCGCTCGCCGTCCTCGGGGCTTACGCCCTCCAGCGACAGCGAGACGTAAATCATCGGAATGGTGACGTCGGGGTTGGCTTCCTTGGGGATCACCTGCCAGGCCGTAATACCTGCCAGTAGCAAGCTCACTAACAGCAGAAGCGTTGTACGGCTGTGGGCTAGCGCGGCATCAATCAACTGGCGCATGAACGCTATCCTGGCCAGTGGATGGTTGTGAAATAGTGGCTTCTTCCGTTGCTACCGGGGTGACCGTTTCGCCAACGTCGACCATGCCTGCGCCCAGCGTAATCAAGCGTAGCGGGTCGGGCAGGCCGGTCACGTAGGCGCGCCGGGTGTCAGCACTGACCAGTTCCACGGTGGTCTGCTGTACCTGGTCGTTGTCATCCAGGTGCTTGACCGCCAGTTGGCCTTCGCTATTCAAGCTCAACAGCGCGGGGGAGAGGGTATGCACCTGACGGGGTGGCAGGGTGATGGTCAACTCAGCGCTGGCGCCCGCAAGGCGCTTACCGGCCGGGTTATCCAGTGTGGCTTCGACGTAGAAACTGCGTGTGGCCTCTTCGGCGCGATGGCTGATAAAAGTCAGTTCGCCCTCCAGATGGTCGCCGTTCAGCAGCCGGGCGGTGACCGGCAGCCCCACGCTCAAATCGCCCACCTGCTGTTGAGAGACCCAGGCAGCGCCTTTCAAGCGGCGATCATCAACCAGTTGGCCCCACTCTTCGCCGGGCTGGAGCAAGTCACCCAGTTCCACCTCTACGCGGTTAAGCACGCCGTCAAAAGGGGCGGTGGGTCGGCTGTCATCCAACTGCTTCTGCAGCTGCGCCACCGAGGCGGCGCTGGCGCTCAGCGCGCTCTGCAGGCGTAATAGTTCGGGTCGGGAGATCAACTCCCGCTCACGCAGATTGCGGGCACCGGCATATTCCGCCTCTGCAACGGCCAGCTCATCACGGGCCTGCTGCAGTTGCTCGGGCAAGGCGTCGTTCTCCAGCACTAACAGTGTATCGCCCGCCTCAACGCGGCTCCCCTGGGCCATCGGCTTGTCGGTCACAAAGCCCGCTATATTGGCACGCAGGGTGGTTTCGCGCTGAGCTGTCAGTTGGCCCTGGATAACTTGCTCGGGGATAAAGGCGATGCTGTGTTGCTCAACCACCTCGACCCTCGGGCCTTCGTCCTGGCGATCAGGGGCATCCGGGGGCGCGTTTTGAAAGCCCTGGAAGTTACCCAAGGCGAGCCATATCACCAGTGCCAGCACAAGCAGGCTGGCGAGGGCGTAAGAGAACGGGATTCTTCGCATGGGGCGTCCATGTCCTTGGCAACACGAGAAAGTTAGCAGTAAAACGTTGACACCATAGCGCAACTGAACCGGTTCGGCGAGTCGCAGGTGGCTGTGTGGATGACCAGCATGCCAAATGGGGACTAGTCGCATGTCTGATTGAGTTTTTGCCTAACTGGGCATACCATCTTTGCGTCTTGAGTTCTGTCGACCCACCCTCAGGCGAACCAACCAAGGAGCAATGATGAAAGATCCAGTACGTATTGCGATTACCGGCGGTGCCGGTCAGATTAGCTACTCTCTTATTTTCCGCATCGCCGCTGGCGACATGCTGGGGCCGGATCAGCCTGTCATTCTCCAGCTGCTGGAAATTCCCCAGGCAATGGACGCCCTGAACGGGGTGGTAATGGAAGTCAACGACTGTGCCTTCCCGCTCGTTCAAGATATTGTCGCCACCGATGATCCGAATGTTGCGTTCAAAGATGCAGATTTTGCGCTGCTGGTCGGCGCACGTCCGCGTGGCCCGGGCATGGAGCGTAAGGATCTGCTGGAAGCCAACGCGGCGATCTTCTCCGTTCAAGGCAAGGCGCTGAATGACCACGCCAGCCGTGATGTGAAAGTGCTGGTCGTCGGTAACCCGGCCAACACCAACGCGCTGATTGCTTCCTGCAACGCGCCGGATCTGGACATGGGTCAGTTCACCGCCATGACGCGCCTGGATCACAATCGTGCCCTGACGCAACTGGCACAGAAAACCGGCAAGCACGTCACTGATGTTGAAGACCTGATCATCTGGGGCAACCACAGTGCGACGCAGTACCCTGATCTGGCCCAGTGCAAAGTCGACGGCAAAGCGGCGTTCGATCTGGTCGAGCGCGACTGGTACGAAAACGACTTTATCCCCACCGTGCAGCAGCGCGGCGCGGCGATCATCAAAGCACGTGGCGCCTCTTCTGCGGCCTCTGCTGCCTCTTCGGCCATCGACCATATGCACGATTGGGCGCTGGGCTCCAAAGGCATCGTCAGCATGGCGATTCCATCTGACGGCAGCTACGGCATCGAAGAAGGCATCATCTACTCCTACCCGGTACGTTGCCAGGGCGGCAAGTATGAAATCGTTCAAGGCTTCGAAATTGACGAATTCAGCCAAGAGAAGATGAAGGCTACCGAAAAAGAGCTGCGCGAAGAGCGTGCGGCCGTCGAGCACCTGCTCGGCTGATCGGAGAAGCATTAAACGTAAGAGAGCCCCGCAGACTTCGGTCTGGGGGCTCTTCTTGGTCGGTATCTTCAGCGATCCTGGCTGTTCTTCCTTCTTCCTTCTTCCTTCTTCCAGGCGCGAAGCGCCGCACTTCAAGCTTCCAGCTTTGGTTACCAGTCCCGCAAACTCATGATCCGCCATTGGCGCTGTTCGGCGACTTGGCGCAGGGTGTCGTCAGGGTCGACGGCCACCGGGTTTTCGACTTTCTCCAGTAGCGGCAGGTCATTGTGGGAGTCGCTGTAGAACCATGCGCCTTCCATGGTCATTTGCTGTTCTTCCAGCCATTGCTCCAGGCGGGTGACTTTGCCTTCGCGGTAGCTGGGCACACCCTGCACGCGGCCGGTGTAGTGACCGTCGACGCATTCGGGCTCAACGGCAATCAGATGTTCTACGCCCAGGCGCTTGGCAATCGGCCCGGTAATAAACCGGTTGGTGGCGGTAATGATCAGCAGGGTATCGCCCATGGTACGGTGGCGGGCCAGCAATTCTTCAGCTTTCGGCAGAATATGGGGCTCGATTTTGCTGGCCATGAACTGCTGATGCCAAGCGGCCAACTGCTCTGGCGTGTTGTCGGCAAGCGGCTTCAGCGCGACGGCTAGAAAGTCGGCCATGTCGAGGGTGCCCGCTTGGTAATCGGCCATAAAGCGGTCATTGGCTTCCCGGTAGGCAACGGGGTCTACCGCCCCCTGTTCAAGCAGGAACTCTCCCCAGGCATGATCGCTATCGATGGATAGCAAGGTATTATCCAAATCGAAAATGGCCAGACTCACGGCGCTCCCCTTATGCTTGATGATGGTCGTTTACAGCCAGACGTAAAGCGCCGGATTATCGCAGAGTCGCTGTTGCTTTGACACCGACACACCGCGCTGCGTTAGTAACTTGACGCTATATTGTATTGATACGCTTGTTGTCCTTGTGGAAAAATGGGCATAGTTCAAAATTTATAAGGTGATGTCCGTGATCGACGCTGACGGCTTTCGCCCCAATGTTGGCATTATTATCGCCAACCGCCAGGGGCAGCTGCTATGGGCGCGTCGTGTAGGACAGAATGCGTGGCAGTTTCCCCAGGGAGGCATCAAATCAAGCGAGACGCCGCAAGAAGCTCTTTTTCGTGAACTTCACGAAGAAATTGGCCTGACCGCCAATGACGTTGATATTGTCGCCTGCACCCGGGGCTGGCTGCGCTATCGTCTGCCACGACGCATGATTCGCACACATTCGCGGCCAGTTTGTATTGGCCAGAAGCAGAAGTGGTTTTTACTCCAGATTCGCTGCGAGGACAGCCGTATCTGCATGACGGCGACGCCCAAGCCTGAATTTGACGGGTGGAGATGGGTAAGTTACTGGTACCCTCTTGGTCAGGTCGTGCCGTTCAAGCGTGAAGTGTATCGACGTGCACTCCGCGAGCTATCGCCCCGCGTTCAACGCTTGGCATTAATAGACGGGTGAACCGTCGCCCTGCAACCGGGCAGCGGTTGATGGCCAAGAAATTCCTCAGCGAGGCAAATAACAGTGAAAAGTAAAACGTCCATGCTTGAGGTTCTGCGCCGCGTTATTCAGGAAGTGAATGGCGCGCGCAACCTGGATGCTGCATTGGCCACCATGGTGCGACGCATTCGCAAAGCGATGCAAACCGATGTGTGCTCTTTTTATCTTTACGATAAAGAGCTTGAATCACTGGTGCTCATGGAAACCATCGGCTTACGCACCCAGGCCGTCGGGCAGGTGGTACTTCCGTTAGGCGAAGGTCTGGTGGGGCTCGTCGCCAAGCGTAGTGAGCCGCTTAATTTGGAAGATGCCCAATCCCATCCCCACTTTCGCTATTTTGAGGCGACCGGCGAGGAGCGTTATTCGAGCTTCCTCGGTGTGCCCATTATCCACCAGCGTCTCATGCTGGGCGTGCTGGTCGTGCAACAAGCCGAGCAGCGTCAGTACGATGATGAGGACGAAGCCTTCCTGGTGACCATGGCGGCACAGCTCGCGGGTGTGCTGGCACACGCGCTGGCCACGGGCAATTTAAACCGCCGTGCCTTGCCCAGTGGGCAGACCATGTTCAAGGGCGTGGCCGCATCGCCTGGGATGGCGATGGGTGAAGCCGTGGTGATCACACCGCCGTCGGATCTCAACAGCGTGCCTGACCTGGTCCCCAGTGATGAGGATTTCGAAGTTGCGCGGCTGAAGGAAGCCATTGGCAAAACGCGCGCTGAAATCCGGGCGGCGGCCGAGCGGCTGGTCAACCGTATTTCGACTCAGGAGTTGGCGCTGTTCGACGTCTACCAACAAATGCTGGGTGAGGCGGCGCTATCGGAGGAAGTTGAGAAACGTATTCGCGAAGGGCAGTGGGCGCCTGGTGCCCTGGCCGACGTGGTGCGTCGCCATGTGCAATATCTCGAGCGCGTGGATGATAATTACCTGCGCGAGCGGGCGGCGGATATTCGCGACCTGGGGCGTCGCGTACTGGCCCACCTGCAGGAAGATTCCCCCTCGACTCCCGAGACTTATCCCGACAATGCCATTCTGGTCGGGGATGAAATCAGCGTGGCGATGCTGGGTGAGGTGCCCCGCGATAAATTGAAAGGGCTGGTTTCGGTGCGCGGCTCCAGCACCTCCCACGTGGCGATCGTCGCCCGCGCCATGGGCATTCCCACGGTGCTTGGCATGGTGGATCTGCCGCTGCCACGCCTGTCGGGAGCGCCAGTCGTGCTTGACGGCCACCGGGGGCGGTTGTTCGTCAGGCCTGCCCCTGAGCTGAAAGCCCGCTATGAAAGCCTGATTGCCGAAGAAGAAGCCTTAAGCGAGCTGTTGTCGCACGAACAGGACCTGCCCAGCGAGACACCCGACGGCCATGACATGCCGCTGATGGTGAATACGGGGCTTGCGGTCGATGCCGCCGCCTTGCTTAAAAGTCGCATCAGCGGCGTAGGGCTCTACCGTACCGAAGTGCCGTTCATGATTACCGAGCGCTTCCCCGGCGAGAAAGAACAGACGCGACTCTACCGTGATCAGTTGGAAAGCTTCTCGCCGTTACCGGTGGTCATGCGCACGCTGGATATCGGCGGCGACAAAGACCTGCCGTATTTCCCGATCGAGGAAGCCAACCCCTTCCTGGGCTGGCGCGGTATGCGCGTGACCCTGGACCACCCGGAAGTCTTGATGGTTCAGCTGCGGGCGATGCTTAAAGCGTCCAAAGAACTCGATAACCTCTACGTGCTTTTCCCGATGATTACCAACGTCGAGGAAGTGGATGAGGCTTTGCGATTGCTGGATCGTGCCATCCTGGAGCTGGGCGAGGAGGGTATCGACGTAGAGCGCCCCAAGGTGGGGGTCATGATCGAGGTGCCGGCCACTATCTATCAAATGGATGCACTGGCCAAGCGGGTAGACTTCTTCTCGGTGGGCAGTAATGACCTGACCCAATACCTTCTCGCGGTAGACCGGAACAACCCGCGCGTTTCCAGCCTCTATGATGCACTGCATCCGGCACTGCTGGGGGCGTTGCAGGAGTTGTCGCAGGATGCACGTCGGCTCAAAAAGCCCATTTCGTTATGCGGTGAGCTGGCTGGTGATCCGGCGGGGGCACTGTTGCTGATGGCGATGGGATTCACCAGTCTTTCCATGAACGCTCCCAGCCTGCCCAAGGTGCGCGCGGCGATCCGCCGTGTCTCTTTGAAGGATGCCCAGCAGTTGCTGTCGGAAGTCATGCTGCTGGATACGCCTGCCCAGGTACATATGCACCTGGATAAACGAATGGATGACTGGCAGCTCTCGCATTTGCTTCCCCCGCGTGACTGAATACTTTAATCAATACTTTGCTCAGCGCTCGCAGGGGACGCTGAGCGTCGTTTCCCCTTCAAATGCCCCCCACGGCCCAAAGCGTTGCTCGGTCAGAGAAACGTCGCCATTGTCAGCCAGCGTCAACCAGCTGGTGGCGCGGGTACCGTAGCGCTCGCCGACGATAAACGCCGCTGATAGCTGTTGTTCAAGCTCGGTGCCCACGCCGGTGTCCGGTAGCGCCGATATGGGCGCTTGGTGGGGATTTTGGAAGGCGGTTAGCGCCTTCCCCGGGAAGTGGCTGGGATCAACCTGTTCAAGCGCGGTCCTGGCCGATAGCAGTTTCGGCCAGGGGCTGTTGAGCGCCGCGTTAGACAGGCCGTGAACACCCGGTGAGACGTCGTGGAGCGACACCTGCTCGCGGCCGCGATGCAAGCACCAGAGCCGGGTAGGGGTGGCAACCAGCAAGTTGAACCCCGCATACGCTGCCGCTCCGCCTTCAGCAAGGCTGTTTAACCAGTCCATCATGTTGTCGCATTCCAAGGCCTGCTTGACCAGGTGCCCGCGGCTCGGCGCGCCAGGCGCTGAGATCAGGGCAGGATCACGAACATTGGTGATCGCCGCGACCGTGCCCTGATGGTTGGCTGCAAGCCAGCTTCCACCTGCCTCCAGGTCGCGCCCACCGACGAGATTGGGAACGTCCTGCCATGGCGCAAGGGGGGCTGTCGGGCGTGCGTGGAATTCATCGCGGTTGCCGATCAGTTGCAAAGGCGTTGCAGATCCAGGATGCCAGCGGAAAGCGATTAAACACATGGAGGGCTCATTTGTCAGGTCAGGCTAGTGTTTGCCAGGTGAGTGCTTCAGGCAGTGTGCACATGACACTCCAAGCGTCTCGACGTACACTTGCTGCCAGCCATTTCCTACACTAACGCAAATGGCTTTACAAATGTGTAGGTTACCGGGATGACGTATTCGCTTGTGTCGTTTTGCCAGAGAGGAAGGCGCTATTTTATGCAACCTAGTCAGCAGGAGCATTTCTGGAACACCTTGATATGGCCAGTGCTCTGGCCGTTACTGGTCGTGCAGGCCACCCTGGTGGTGCTTTGTGTGCTGGTGGTGTGGCTGGTGGGTTGGGTTTCGCCTGGCTATGCCTCATGGAGCATTTCGCTATGGTTGATGTTAGCGCTGCTGATCGGTAGCTGCTTGAACGTGGCAGCGTTTTTGATGCTGGTGAAATCGCGAGCCAAGCACAAAGAAGCGCGGCTGATGCAGCATTTGGCTGAGCTTGAGCGGCATACGCGAGCCATTACTCAGCAAACGTCGGCAGCGTCCGCTCAACAGGCGCCAGCGCTGGAAGAGTTGCCAACGACACCCCCGTTCGCACGCATTGCGAACGTTAGCCGCGTCTTGGCTAGCTTGTCGACATCAATGACGGGTTGTTCGTCATCGACATCAGGGGAGTCGGCCAGCGCTGACGAGGATGCTCAAGTGCTACTCGATGATCTGCATGACCAGCAGCAGCAGGTAAAACGTTTGCTTGCCGGGCGTGACCGTGCGCGAGAAGAGTCGCGGCTCAAGTCCGAATATCTGGGCTTGTTGCAACGCGAGACTGATGCACTGTTTGCGCGTTTAAGTGAGCAATTAAATAGTGAAGTCAGCGAAGATTGTCGGGCCAACATGCTCGAGGTACGCGAGCGAATCGCCGATATTCGGGCCTTGCTAATGAATCTGGTGCAAGACAGTGACGGCCAGAGTGAGGCTTCCGATACAGCGCCGGTGGCAACGTCGTTGCGCGTGCTGGTGGTCGATGATGGCCCCGTGAATCTTATGTTGGCGCGACAAATGCTCGAAAACCACGGCCTGCATGTGGAGGGCGTGAGCAGCGGAGAACAGGCGCTCGAGCGTCAACAGCAAAGCGATTTTGATCTTGTTTTCATGGATATTTTCATGCCCACGCTCAGTGGGCTGGAAACGACCCGTCGCTGGCGGGAGGTCGAAGCAGCCCAGGGGGGGCGCAAAAGCGTTCTCGTCGCCCTGACTGCGAACGCTGACAATATGGGGCAGGACGAATGCTTGTCTGCAGGGCTCGACGACCTGCTGACCAAGCCCTATCAGCCCGACACCTTGCTTGGCATCATTGCCAAGTGGTTTCCCGATAAACAACGGATACCGTCCGGCGAATGAGCACCCTGGCGACGACGTTACTCGGCTACTGGCTGCTTGGCGCTGTTGCCGGCACGATGGCGGGCCTTTTTGGCGTCGGGGGCGGGTTGATCATCGTGCCCGCTTTAGCTGCGGCCTTCACCCTGCAAGGGCTATCGCCTGATGTGGTGATGCATCTTGCCATCGGCACCTCGCTGGCTACCATCGTGGTGACAGGCACGTCATCGACATTGGGCCATTGGCGAAGGGGGAGTATCCATCTGTCCTGGTTTCTCGCCTTGCTGCCGGGGTTAATGATCGGTGCCATTCTGGGAGTGCTGGTTGCGGGGCAGTTGGCCGGACCGCTGCTGGGCACGCTGTTTGGTCTATTTGTCCTGTCGGTTGCCGTTAAAATGGCGCTGGGGTTCACGCCTTCACCACGCCAGGCTGCCCAACCCCCGCGCTATGCGATGGTGCTGGCCGGGAGTGTGATTGGTGGCGTGTCGGCGTTGTTTGGCATCGGCGGTGGCACCTTGGCGGTTCCCTGGCTGTCACGCTGCGGGGCGAGTGTGACCCAGGCGGTGGCGACATCAGCCGCTTGTGGTGTGCCTATTGCGCTATTGGGCACCGTCACTTTCATATGGATGGGCTGGGGCAATTCCCAGTTACCTTCCTGGGCCACGGGGTATGTCATGTGGCCTGCCTTTATCATCATCGTCATGACAAGTATCCCTTTCGCCCGGGTGGGCGTTCGATTGGCACACCGGTTGCCCAGCCATATCTTGCGTTGGGCGTTTGCGGCCCTGCTCACCGTGGTGGGGCTCAAGTTTTTATTGAGCTAGACATGGCGGAGAAAGACATTGTTGAGAAAGACATCATTAAGCAAAACATGGTTGTTGAGCCAATCGCGTCAATCCATTCAGACACATCAATAGACCCACTAATTAGAGAGCCTAGATGATTAATTATCCAACAATCGACCCGGTTGCCATCGCCATAGGGCCGCTGCAAGTTCATTGGTATGGGCTGATGTACGTCGTGGGGTTTGTGGCCGCCTGGTGGTTGGGTTGTCGGCGAGCGGCGCGAATTGGCTTGAGCCGAGACGATATCGGCGATTTGCTGTTTTACTGTGCCATCGGGGTGGTCGCCGGAGGGCGCTTAGGCTACGCGCTGTTCTATGGCCTGGGCCAGTGGGCGGACGACCCACTATGGGTGTTTAAAGTCTGGGATGGCGGCATGAGTTTCCATGGCGGCCTTATAGGGGTAATGCTGGCGGCCTGGTTCTTTGCACGGCGTAAGCAATTGGCCATATTCACGTTAACCGACTTTATTGCCCCGCTGGTGCCCATCGGGCTTGGCGCAGGTCGTATCGGCAATTTTATAAACCATGAGCTGCCCGGACGTGTCACCTCGCTACCCTGGGGAATGCCGTTTCCAGGCATGGGCCCGGAACCGCGTCATCCATCGTCCCTCTACGAAGCGCTGTTAGAAGGCATCGTGCTGTTCTGCATCATATGGTGGGCATCGGCCAAGCCAAAGGCACGCGGCTTTATCTCAGGCCTTTTCCTACTTTGCTACGGCGTTTTCCGCTTCCTGGTCGAGTTTTTCCGCATGCCCGATGCCCACATCGGTTTTATCGCCTTTGGCTGGGTGACCATGGGCATGTTGCTGACGCTACCCATGATCGCACTGGGCATCGTGTTGATAGCCTGGTCGCGCCAACAGCCGGTAGATGCAGTGCGATGAGTAGTGAATAGTGAGTCGTCAGTGGTTCACTGTTCGCTGACGGTCCACATGTATAGAATAGACGTTAATTGATGACTTGATCTGGGATTACTGTGACTGCAACGACGCCGATGAAAGAGGCTCTCGAACAGCCCTATCTGGATTTAATGCGACTGGTATTGAATCAAGGGACCGATCGCCATGACCGCACCGGAGTGGGTACCCGCTCGGTGTTTGGCCACCAAATGCGCTTTGACTTGTCGCGTGGGTTTCCGCTGGTGACCACCAAAAAGCTGCATTTGCGCTCGATTATTCATGAGCTGCTGTGGTTTTTAAAAGGCGATACCAACATCGCCTACCTGAAAGACAATGGTGTGCGTATCTGGGATGACTGGGCGGATGAAAACGGTGACCTGGGGCCGGTTTATGGTTACCAGTGGCGTAGCTGGCCCGACCCCAAAGGCGGCAGCGTTGATCAAATTGCCAATGTACTGGAGCAGATTCGCACGTCGCCCCAGTCGCGCCGCCTGATCGTATCTGCCTGGAATCCGGCCCAAGTGGACGATATGCAGTTGCCGCCATGTCACTGCCTGTTCCAGTTTTACGTGTCGAACGGACGGCTTTCCTGCCAGCTCTACCAGCGCAGCGCCGATATTTTCCTGGGCGTGCCGTTCAATATCGCAAGCTATGCCTTGCTGCTGAGCATGGTGGCCCAGGTGACCGGGTTAAAGCCTGGTGAGTTTGTGCATACCCTGGGCGATGCCCACCTTTACAGTAATCACCTGGCGCAGGCTGAGCAGCAGCTTGGGCGCACGCCCAATGCACCGCCGCGGCTGAACCTGAACCCTGAGGTCAACGATCTCTTTGCTTTCCAGTTCGACGACATTGAGATAGTTGACTATCAGCCGCACCCTCATATCAAAGCCGAGGTGGCGGTATGAGCCAGTTCGAACCGCTGGTGCCCGTGGCCATGATTGTGGCAATGGCGAAAAATCGCGTCATCGGGGTGGAAGGGCAGCTACCCTGGTATTTGCCCGAAGATCTGAAGTTCTTCAAGCGCATGACCCAGGCCAAGCCACTGGTAATGGGGCGCAAGACCTTTGCCTCGATTGGCAAGCCGTTGCCTAATCGGTTAAACATAGTGGTGACCCGTCAGGAAACATTCGTTCACGAGGGCGTTCGGGTCTGTCATGACCTGCCCGCGGCGCTTGAGCTGGCTGATCAGCAGGCCACCATTGAGGCGGCTGAGGAGATCATGGTGATGGGGGGTGGGGAGATATATCGTCAAGCCTTGCCGTATGCGACCCGGCTTTATGTCACAGAAGTTGACATCGAGGTAGAAGGTGATGCGTACTTCCCCCTGTTAGACCCCAACGAATGGCGCGAAACGCAACGCGTGGCCGGGCAGCCTAACGAACAGCAGCCTGATTATGCGTTTGTTACTTACGAGCGCATCGTGGCAGAAGCCTAGCTGTGTTCAAGCTGTGTCTAAAAGCACCGCGAAGGAGAGCCCAGGATGTCGGTTAGCACTAAATCGGTAAGCGCTGGATCAAGCCCTATGACGTTATTGGACGATCTGGAGCGGCGTTTGATGCTCACGCAGGCAGAGCTGGCAAAGTTGCGTGAAGAAAACGCCAGGCTAAAGCAGCAGTTGGCAGAAGCTCGCGGGTCGACGCCGCCGGAAGCTGAAACATCTGATGCGCAGCAGCCGTCTTTTGAGTTTGTTGAGTCAAATGAGCAAGCCAAGCCCGAGCGAGAGCCAACGGGAGCATCACCCGTTGATACACCCGCTTTAGAAGAAACCAAGCCCGAGCCCCCATCGCCGCATGCACTGCTGGCGCAATGGTACAAGCGCTACCCAAAAGCGTTTTTCAAGGGACATACCCAGCCGCTGAAAGTGGGTATACATCACGATCTGGCTGAGCGCGAGCCATGGTCGGGTAAGCTTATTCGCCGCACGCTGGCAAATTACGTCAATCTGCCGCGTTATATAAAGTCGGTGCGTGAAGGGGCCACGCGGATTGATCTGGAAGGCAACGAAGCAGGCGTGGTTGACGCGGAAGCCGCACGTCATGCGGCAGAAAAACGCGCTCAACAGGTGCCTTCCTCGTCGAGAGAAGCGACCGAGGTGCCCAAGGACGCTACATCACGCGTAAAGACGGCAAAGCCAAAGAAAGCCAAGAAACAAGCACCTGAAAAAGCGGGTAGCAACGCAAAAAATACACCGCCGGACGCTGACGAACCGCAGAAACAACTTAGCCTGGAAGATAAGCTCTTGGGCTTGCAGCAGAAATTCAAAGGGCGCTAGGACCCCGTTCCAGTGGGCTTGGTTCCAAAAAAAATCACAAATAATAAAAAAACAGTGTTTTTTTCTATTGCGTTCCTCTGAATCCCGGTATAGAGTTTGCCCTGCGAGCATTGGAATATAACAAGGTGTTGTTGAGGAAGTGCCGCATTGTATTGGGAACGCTCCCGTCAGTGACACAAGAGCACACCCAGCAGCCCGACTGCCGACCTTGGGTCGGACAGAAACGATCAAAACAGTAAGCTAGTTAAGGAACCTACACCATGAAAAAGACACTTTTAGCGACTGCTATCGCTGGTACCATGGCCGCTTCTGGCGCCCAGGCTGCCACCATCTACAACGAAGATGGCACCAAGGTTGACCTGTACGGCAACATTCAGCTGGCCTACTCGGACCGGGAAGATGGAGCTGGCGAGCGTGAAGACCAACTGGCTGATAACGGTTCTACCGTTGGTATCAATGCCTCGCACATGATTTCTCGTGACCTGACTGCCTACATGAAGGCTGAATGGGAGCACGATGCTGACGAAGCTAAAGTTGAAGATGGCATCGAAAACGGTGACCAAGCTTACGTCGGTGCTAAAGGTAGCTTCGGTGACCTTCGCGTTGGTTCTTGGGATCCAGTAATTGATGACTGGGCACAAGACAAGATCACCAACAACGAATTCGCTGATGTTTCCGACTCGTCTACTGACGTTGCTGGATTCGTTAGCAACCTTACCGGTGATGATTCTGCAATTGACCGTGAAGGTGACAAAGTTCAGTACATGTCACCAAGCCTAAATGGTTTTGATTTTGCTCTGGGCTTCCAGTACAAAGGCGAAGCTGAAACTGAGTCTGGTCAGGATCAAAACAGCAGCGGTTATGTAACCCAAGATAACGAAGCTGCCTTCTTTGGTGGTGCGCGTTACACCATTGAAAACCTCCAGTTAGCCGCAATCTACGACTCGCTGGACAACTATACGCTGGAAAACGCAACAACGGGTGAGAAAGCCGAAGCTGATGCTTACGCCCTCAGTGCAGTATACGGCCTAGGTGCCACCACGTTGGCTGCTAAATATGAGCGTACCAATCTGGAGCTCGGCAGCGATGATGGCGAAGTTGATCGTTATGGTGTGAGTGCTCGCCATGGTTTCAACTTCGGTGATGTCTATGCAGGCTATCAGTATGTTGACGCTGACAATGCTGCATCAGTAGTTGATTCTGGCTACACCGGTACGACTTCTGACGAAAGCTTCAACGAGTTCCTGATCGGCGCGAACTACGGCATCAGCGACAACATGTACGTATGGGCCGAAACCGGCGTATATGACCGTGAAGAAGACGCTAAAGACTTCGTCGCAACAGGCGTTGTCTACAGCTTCTAATTCTTGTTCCTTGCGAACAAAGCTGTAATGATCGAAGCCGGCCCTCTGGGCCGGCTTTCTTGTATGTGGAATTTATCGGGTGTTAAAGGAGAATCGTCATGGTCAAGCGGTATGTGATCAACCTCGGCGTGCTGCTGGTAACTGCCAGCTTGCCTGTATGGGCGCAAAGCCCCGCCGAGCAGCGTAGTCTCGAGGCCGCCGGTCAAGTGGATGTTTCCAAGTTCTTTTCTTCACAAACGGATGCGCGCAGCCGTACCTTTCCCTTCCGTGGCGAGCAAACCCATACGTTTACGGTAACCGACACCGGTCGTTATCAATTGGTTAGCAGCCCCGTAGGCGGGGACAGCGATTATCGTATTTCCGCATCGCTCACCGATGAGCAGGGTAATGTGATTCGACAGGAAGAGGCCTTTGGCCGCAATGGCGGACTGGAGATGACCGTTGAGCTGGAGCCCGGTGAGTACACGCTTGCGACCGAAGCCCGGAAAATGGGATCCACCAACTCTGGTGCGAACGGCTATCTGATTCAAGTGGCAGGGCTTGATGCCTCTGGCAATCGCGTAGCGCAAGGCGCAAGCGGCATTGATGACGGGGATGATGCCATTTTTGGCCAGTCAGGTGACTCGGGGTCAGTATTTGTAAGGCCGGGTGCTGCATCGATTGCGCTTGATAGTGAACGCCAGCCTGATGAGCCGCAGGCCACGCCTGACAATGCGTCTACCACTAGCTCAACCGAGGAAGCGGACGATGCCGAGCGCGCCGGAGCAAGCACGCCCGATACCATTCTGGCGGACGTGCGGATTGCTTACGAGGGTGAGGTGGTGACCTTTACGCTGGATGAGCCAAGCGATGTCCAGATTGACAGCTCTACCTTTCCAGGCAACGAGGGCAGTTACCGTCTAGAGGCCCGCTTATTGGATGCTCAAGGTGACGTGGTTGCACAAGATCAAGGATCGGCTGTCGCTGGAGACTTTTCCATCAGCGAGCGCTTGGCACCAGGTGAATATCGGGTATGGGTCGAAGGGCGTCGTATCGGCTCTATTCAAGGCCGTGATTCCACTTATCAACTGCGTGTTGAGGTAATGCAATAACCCGCATTGTGATTGTTTTTCGTCTTGATGGTACATGTGAAGCCCCAGTCATGCTGGGGCTTGAGGGTCGAAGCGTATTTGCTGCTTATCGGTTATCGAAGCCAGCTTATCCAATATGGCTATCTATTCTCTTCCCCTTCCTGTTTAAAGCATCTTGTGGGGATGCTGCCGATTCTGCTGACATAATTATTTTGTGGTAAACGCTCATACAACGGTACTATAAGCCGATACACAAAATGAGACATTAATGTACAACCTTGAATATTCGGCAAAGTAAGCGAGGTGCGCGGGTTTGGTTCGCTGGTTAACACGCAAAACTTGCATCGTCTCGCTTCAGAACCGAATGCTGATGGGGCTGGCAATTACCTGGCTACTGGTGGTGATACTGGTATTGGGAATGGCCTGGCAGTTAGGCAATTCTATGGTAAAGGCCACCAATATGGCGCACTTGCGCTATGAATCGACGTTGGTGGCTGACGAGGTTACCGAGCAGATAGAAGCCCGTATTGACGCGTTAAGTCGTCTCGACAGCCAGGTTGAGGACGATGAGACTCGTGACGCCATGCGCGCCACCCTGAAACGCAATGAGGCCCTGATGGCCTGGTTCGAAGGTGTCATCGTCGCCAATAAAGAAGGGCAAGTGATTGCCGATTGGCCGAATGTTGCCGGGCGTGAAGGGTTGGACACCTCTCATCTGGAATACTTTCAAATGCTGCGTGGCGCACAAAGGCCTTATGTCAGTGAGCCCTTTGTGGGCCGTGCCAGCGGTATGCCCATGGTCTTGATTAGCGTACCGCGTACTGATGATCGCGGCGCGTTTAACGGCTTTGTGGGTGGCATCGTCAGTCTTGATTCCGGTGGCCTGTTTGATCGCCTATCCCGCGTCAGGCTGGGGGAAGAAGGCTATGTTGGGGTGGCGACGGCGTCGGGAAAGATCCTTTATCACCCTAACCGAGACCTGATCATGACCGATGTGCCGGACAGGGATTTCAATCCCTGGCTCAATCTGGCATTGGATGGTTGGGAAGGTGAGGCCATCGGCTCGCTACTTAACGGCCAGGAGGGTTTTCAGTCTTACGGTCAGGTTTGGCCGGCAAACTGGGTCGTCGGTCTTTACTTGCCCAGTGAGCAAGCGCTGGCGCCGTTGAATGATTTTCTGCAGCGCCTGTGGTGGCTGGGTCTTGCGCTGACATTGTTGATGTTGCCGGTGCTCTGGTTGATCCTGCGCCGCATGCTGTCGCCGTTAAAACATTTGGCCAAACAGATCGGTCAAGTGGGGCGTGGTGAGCGTGCGCGCGTGGAACTCGGCACCAGGATGCAAGAGTTACAGCACGTGGCGGGTACCTTCAACCGCGTTGAAGACGAACGTCAGGTCTTAATGACCAATCTTCAGGAACGTGAAGCTTTCCTTGACTCCGTGCTGAATGCCACCCCCCAAGGCATGTTCGTGGCCAATTTTGACGGCGATATTACCTACATGAACCCTGCGTTGCTGGATATGCTCGATATTCAGCCGAATACGCCGATGAACGCTTGGTTACGTCAAATTCACGCCGATGACCTGAGTGGCGCCACGGATATGTGGCAACATAGCTTGAAATCCGGGAGCGATTTCGTCCGACAGTTACGTTTTATTCGCAATGATAAAGAAACGCTGTGGCTGGATATTCACGCTAGGGTAGTCATGCTCTCCCAGGGTGGCCATTCGCTGGGCTTGGTAGGTGTGGTCAAGGACATTACTGAGCGTCGCGAACAAGAGGCCATTCAACGCTGGGAGGCCGAGCATGATCCGCTGACCGGCTTGCTTAATCGGCGAGGTTTCGAAAGGCGCCTTGATGATGCCTTCGCTGAGTTTCAAAAGACCAGTACGCCTTCGGCGCTATTGTTGTTTGACCTTGACCACTTCAAGCCGATTAATGATGAAGGCGGTCATGCGCTGGGTGATGAAATGCTTAGGCGCATTGCCCAAGTGGTGGCCTGGGAGGTGCGCCGCAGCGACCATGTTGCCCGTCAAGGCGGTGATGAGTTCGGCGTTCTGCTGCCCAGTTGCACCTTGAGTCAGGCACGAAAGATAGCGGAATCCCTGTGTCAGTCTGTTGGGGAAATTTCGGTCGTTCACGAAGGCAAGGAATATAGCGTAACGCTCAGTATTGGGGTCACGACCTTCCATGAGGATGATGGTAGTACTGAT
The DNA here is from genome assembly GCF_001663515.1 of Halomonas sp. G11. Lineage (NCBI taxonomy): Bacteria > Pseudomonadati > Pseudomonadota > Gammaproteobacteria > Oceanospirillales > Halomonadaceae > Halomonas > Halomonas sp. G11. Next base: position 110,085 of record NZ_LYXG01000012.1, on the reverse strand, counting down.
GACGCAGTGGCGCGTGCCGACGCCGGCAGCTACGCGGCGAAAGACAAAGGCCGCAACGGTGTGGTGATCAATTTGCACGACGAAACAGACACTGACGCTGTCCATCTCTTTGAGTAGTGTCCAGCCTCTCAAACCTTCCATCTCCCTAAACAATCGACAAATCTTCGCCAACCGTAGAATATAAGCAGGTGCTGTTCTTGCTATCTGTACTCAGGAAAAGAGATGGTCGCCTGTGAGCCTATTTGAACTTTTTGCCCGGACCCTTGATGTCACCCTGCCGGTCTTTGCCATGGTATTTATTGGTTTGGGCTTAAAGCGACTTGGCTGGATTGACCGGGCATTTGTATCCACTGCCTCTGCACTGGTCTTCAAGGCGACCTTGCCGACGCTGATCTTCCTGAGTTTGATTAAAGCCGATCTGTCGGTGGCACTGGATATACCGCTATTGGTGTTTTTCGCCCTGGCGACGCTTTGCCAATGTGCACTCAGTTGGGTGTGGGCGAGCTTCCGGATCCCACGTGAGGAACGCGGGGTCTATGTGCAAGGCGCGTTTCGCGGTAATTGTGGCGTGGTGGGTCTTGCCTTGGCGGCGGGCATGTACGGCAACTATGGCCTTTCGGCAGGGAGTTTATTACTGGGTGTTGTCATCGTTACATACAACGTTCTTTCGGTCGTGGTGCTGGCGATGTACCAGCCTGGCCAGGCCACCGACTGGCGAAGTCTGCTCTGGAAGATCGTTACCAACCCGCTGATTATCGCCGTAGTCGCCGCATTGCCATTTACCGCCTGGTCAGTTGAGTTGCCCCGTTGGTTGATGACATCGGGTGATTATTTTGCCTCTCTTACGTTGCCGTTGGCATTGATTTGTATCGGAGCCACCCTGTCGGTGAGGAGTCTGCGAGATAGTCAGCAGGTTGCGCTAAGCGCCAGCGTGATGAAAATGGTCATTCTCCCCGTGTTAGCGACCGGGGTTGCTTGGCTGATAGGCTTTTCCGGGCAATCGCTGGGCTTGCTTTTCCTGTTCTTTGCCAGCCCCACTGCGGCAGCCAGCTTTGTCATGGTCAAAGCGATTGGCGGTAACGTCGCCTTGGCAGCCAATATCATCGCCATCACCACACTGATGGCCAGCGTGACGGTAACTGTCGGGATTTTTGCGTTGCGGTTGCTCGGCTGGATATAGCCCATACCTTGGCCTGAGTTGGCCGAGACGGTATACTCTTGCTCCGATAAGTCCCTGTAGCTCAGCAGGATAGAGCAGCCGCCTCCTAAGCGGCAGGTCGCAGGTTCGAATCCTGCCTGGGACGCCATAATAAGTGGTTATTGCTTGCCCCCTTCGTCTTAGAACCCTTGAATTTTATTATCTGTCGATACGCCTTCTTTTTGTCGTTGTGTCTACATTGACCATTACCGTCTCTACCTGCTGACTTCTCTGATTGATAAGGCGGGGGGCTTATGAACGCCTAGTAATCGTCATAACCGTTTAACAACAACGTTGCTCTATAGATTGCCCGCGTAGTACTTTTTGATTACGGTCCTTGAGGACATTACGTGTGACATTGCCTTTAGTGGAGAGGTGGCCTTTCCCATGAGCGCGGGAAACAAAATACCTTCGATATGCTTTGATAGCGATCATTTCGAACCACAAGATCGTTTCGATGCGTGGCGGGCGAATATAGCGCCGGTATATGATGTTGAGCCACTTGATGATGCACGAGCCTTTCGGTCACGTGTTGACGCGTATCAGCTACGCGACATTATGGTAGGTAATGTTTTTACCCGTCCTCAGCACTTCCAACAGGCGCATCCTTCTGAGCGGGTCGATCATATTCTTGTGCAGGTGCATCGTTTCGGAGGCTATACAGGCAATCTTGATGGTGAAGAGGTCCGCGTATCCCCTGGTTGCGTTTCCATTGTCGACCTCGCGCGACCGCTAGAAACACGCTCTAATAAGACTGACATTATCAATGTTATTAATGTAATGGTGCCGCGTAGTCATTTCGACAGCTATCCTGCGTTCCTAAATGCGGCCCATGGCATGGTTCTCTCGCCAAGCAGAGGAAAGTTTCTTGCGGACTATTTGGAAGCCTTGATCCAACGCCTACCGGAGGTTGAATGCCGTGAGTCGTCCGATCTAGCCGATATCACCAGTAACATGATTCTGGCATGTGCTTTTCATGACGCTGAGGCACAGCAGGTTGTTGGCTCTGAGCTAGACGTCTTGGCCCGAGAGAGGGTCAAGCGACTTATCGAGAGCTCACTGGCGTCGCCACAATTGACACCGGATTGGTTGTGCCTCAAGGCGGGTTTGTCGCGTGCCAACCTATATCGTTTATTCAGCATTGAGGGCGGTGTAGTGCGCTACATTCAGTATCGCCGAATGGCGCGTATCCGCCGATGTCTGGAAGACAGCAAGGAGCATCGTACAATCGGTGAGCTGGCCGAGCATTATGGGTTTACTAGCCAGGCGCATTTTTCCAGACGGTTCAAGAAAACCTTTAATGTACTCCCTGGTGAGGTACGTCATGCAGCACAGCGTTTGTCCATACAACAAGACGATGACTCGCCCTATTTGAGCCGTTGGTTGCGTCAGCTCGGACGTTAAAAACGGTTCCCCTCCCGCAGAATATTTGACCCCACGTCTCTTTTTTCCCTTCTGAATTGCCCATGTGTCTCAAACCTACGCTTATGGGTTGGAGGATACAACGCCACCTGCTAAAAATAGGATGTGTTACATCATGTCACCCTAAGGTATGAAGATATGCCTGAGGTTGCCAGTACTATGTAGCGAATACGTATCAACGGGGTGCTAATGATATCCGATGGTTTGTATTTGTTTCTAAATGTATCTTTTGCTAGCGTTTCATTTACAGGCTTCCGTAAGGGTGGGTTGGGTTTGTTAATACCTCCGACCACGCTGTTCTCATGACTGGCAACACTGGAAATGCGTGATCAGCCAGAAGTTGACTTCTCCATGCCATTCGACGAATCGACAAAACCGGGATAAAAACCAATGCTCGATAGAATCTTCCACCGGCAGCTTCATAGAGTGCTTCCAGCTTGCACCGGCGCTTTTTTTGCGTTGGCCAGCGCGCCGGTCTTGAGTGCTGGCTTGCTGGATGTCTATAAGATGGCGAAGGATAACGATCCGCGCTATCAGGAAGAGTTCTACGGCAAGAATGCCACCGATGAACGTTATTATCAGGCGCGTGCCGCGCTCTTGCCGCAAATCAGCCTATCGGCAACCCAAACAGAAACCAGTCAGGACATTGTCAGTTCGGATAATGAAGAGTATGCGAGCGGCAGCACGTCATATCCAAGTACCCGTTACGGCGCTTCTATCGAGCAATCGATCTACGATTATTCCCGCTGGGCAGCCTTCGACAAAGCCAAGGCGGAAATCAAGCAGGCAGCCTCGGAACTGGAGGTGGCCAGGCAGGACCTGTTCTTACGGGTGGCAGAACGCTACTTTAATGCGCTTTCTCTTTACGAAACGCTTACCTATCTGAAATCAGAGAAGACAGCGGTTAAGACCAATCTTGAAGACATCAGGGCACGTTATAACGATGGCCTGGTCCGTGAAGTTGAGCTACTTGATGCGGAGGCTCGATTTCAGCAGGTTGATGCGCGAGAGATAGAGGTCACCAATCAGTTGCGTGACGCGCTGGAAGGCCTTGCTGAAATTTCCGGAAATCGTCCTCGTGCTTTGCAGCCTGTGACCAATGAGCTGCAACTGGAACGGCCAGACCCAGACTCGGTGGAAGCCTGGGAGGAGTTGGCTCGAGAACGGAGTCCACGTTTGAAAGCGGCTTTATTAGCTACGGATGTGGCATCCGAGGAGCTAAACGAAAGCCGTGGCGGTCATTTCCCCACGCTCGACCTTAGTGTCAATTACGAAAGTGACGAGACTGAAGGCTCGCTCTTCGGTGGCGGCAGCGAAGTTGAGTCACAGGATATCGCTTTAACCCTGAACGTCCCGGTATATAGCGGCGGACGTACCTCTTCACAGGTGCGTGAGAGTGAAAGCTTGATCAATGCAAGTGAGTCGCGGCTGGAACGTGTCAATCGTGAGTTGAATCGTGAAATACGCAGCGGCTATCAGGGGATTCTGACCGCAATGTCCCGTGAGCGGGCGTTAGAAAAATCGCTGCAGGCCAGTAAGCGAGTGGTCGAGTCGCGGGAAGTCGGTGTTGAAGCCGGGACGACGCCGGTGATCGATCTGCTTGATGCCGAACGAGACCTCTTTTATGCCCGCAGCGAGTTGGCCAGTGCCCGCTACGATTATCTGATGAGCATTCTCAGTCTCAAACATGCCGCTGGGGTCATCAACGCTGATGATCTATCGCAGATTGATGCAATCATGGGAGAGGAAGTCGATGTCCTCGCCGTTGGCCAACGCTAATTCCGGTACACATGAGGCCGGTTATCACGCCTCCGAGGTGATTCAGGGAATGCTGGAAACCCTGGCAGTTCCCTACCTGAGCGAGCGTTCAGTGAAATGTCTCCCAGGACGCTGGTCGAGTCAGCGCTGTCTATTCAGTGTTCCCATGAATGCTGTGCCGATTGACGTGTTGTCCCCGGCACTTGAGCAACTGCTCGCTGATCTCGGCATGTCCGCCCAAGAGGTAGAAGAGTGCCTGGCGCCGCTCAACCAGAAAGAGCGGTCAGGCCCAACGCTATCCCGCCCGCATTATCTGCATCTGGGGGTTGAAGGCGACCGCTGCAAAATCTACTGGGAAACCAAGCGCCCAGCCTCGGTCCCCAAGGAAGCACGGTTCGTGCTTTATCGGGCCTGGAAGTGGCGGGCTAACGAATCAGCAGCGCGTTCCGACTATGTGCTGCTGAAAACGGCTCGTGAGGCACGTCTTGCCATAGAGCAGGCACTATCTTTCGTGCCAACTTGCCCAGTGCACGATGTGATCGAACAACTGCAGGTTAGTTTCGCCTTGCAGCAAGCTCCATGGCCACCGTTGACCGTGCGCATTGAAGAAATGCAGAACGGTTGCCCCACTGGCCGTGACTCCTTAAATCTTCATTTGCATCGCGCCTCGCTGCCGTTGGGCATCATCGCCGGCACGATGTTTTCACTTGCCCGCGAATGGCAATCGGCACCGCGTGACACCTTGATCACCTGGATGGCAAAGCACGGCAACGAAGTGCTGAGTAATCTGTCGTTCGGTCGTAATGAGGCAGGTCAGTCTTTCCTTACCTGTTATTACGGAACGGCGCGTCATCAACCCAAGATGAACACCAACCCCCGAAACCACAGCGACCGCTTTCCCGGTGACACCTTACGCGCTCGGGAGCGATCAACTTCAACCGCCTGACACATCACTACGTGGAGATCTCCATGGCAACTCAACTATTGATTTACCGCAACGTGCAGCCTATCACCCGTGACAAGCACGGCGACCTTTACCTGAAAGCGGGCAAGGACTTCGTGTTTGCCAAAGAGGTCAACTCAGTGCCTCTCATGGCGGCAGAGTTTCCGGCGGCAGCCAGCGATCTGCCGATTGTTTTCACCGATGCGGATGACGGGGTACTGCCGGTTGCCGTGTTGGGTATTGAGCGAGATGTCAATCTGATGGTCGACAATGACAATCGCTGGCAGGGCGAGTATGTGCCCGCTTTCTTCCGTCGCTATCCATTCGTGTTCGCTTCCTCATCGGATGGTAAGAGCTTCACGTTATGCATTGATGAAGATTACGAAGGTATCAACGGCGAGGGGCGCGGCGAACGTCTGTTCGATGCCGATGGTGAGCAAACGCAATACCTCTCTCGTGTACTCTCCTTCCTGCAGGACTATCAGGCGCATTTCCAACGTACCCGTGCTTTCTGCCGTCGTCTGGTCGAGCTGGATCTACTCGAATCGGTGGAAGCGCAGGTTCGCCTGCCCGAAGGAGGGCGTCGTACGCTGACTGGTTTCAAGGCGATTAACCGTAACAAACTCAAAGAGCTGTCTGCCGAGCAAGTGCAGACGTTGATGAAGAACGACGAGCTGGAATTGATACATATCCATCTGCAATCGATGCGCAATTTCAACCGCCTGACCCGGCTGGCAAAAGGCGGTGCGGCGCTGGATACCCAGGCCAAGCCGGATCCGGCTTCCGACGAGGACGCCGCTACTGACCAGGCAGCGCCATCAGGCGACGTCTCTTCTGCCGATCAGGATAACAACTCATTGCTTCACTGACGCTGTAACGACACCACCCTTGCCATTGCTTTATTGATCAGGAGTTTACCATGAGTCGCCCATTCCGCCCCCTCCGGAAGCAGCTCTCGAAACTCATCGCTCAGGTATCCCGGCGTAATAAACCATCCGCACGTGCCATGGCGGAACGTTCTGTGTTCCGTTTCGAAGGCCTGGAACCACGCATGCTGCTTTCCGCCGATCCCATCGCGGTGACAGCGAATGCCGGTGCCGATATGGAGGTGCGGATAGTCGAAGAAGCCAACGAGAAGATGGTTCAGGTCGTCAACCGCAATGGTGAGGGCGAAGATGGTGGCGATCAGGTCATGGGCGAAGCGAAGCTCGATGATTTGAAAGAACGTGATCGTGATAGTGACGACGAGGGAGATGTCCAGATCACTGGCAGCGATGACGATGACAGTCTGTCGTTTCATGAATCGGTATTGGAGGAAGCGAACGGACTGCTGATCACCTTCGATGCCGGTGACGGCAATGACACCTTGAATACGGCTAACAGTGAGGGGCTGATCGTCGATTTCAACGGTGGCGACGACGAAGATTATCGGGACCGCATTGTCGGCGATGAGAAGAGCCATGCCTGGACGGTGACTGGCGACGGCGAGGGGCAAAGCAAGAACGGTGACGTTACTTTCTCGGGAATCTCCGACATCGATGTGTCGGCCGGTGATGACCAGGAACTGCACAGCAGCCTGGAGACGACCTGGCAGGCCAATGATGAGCGCAACGTGACCATCGAAAACGTCACGCTGGAAGGTATCGATAAGCTTTATGGTTCAAATACGGCCACGCTGAGTTATGAAGCGTACAACGAAGGGGTGACGGTCGATCTCGGTGAAAACGAAGCGAGTGGATTCGAGGAAATCACAGGATTTCGTGATCTTATCGGCTCCGACGGTGACGATATCCTGGCCGGTAACGAACTTGATAACACTATCGATGGCGGCCAGGGTTCCAACCTGCTGATTTCTGTCGGCGGTGAGGACACCTTCGACAGTCAGGAAGGCGCTGACGATACCTACCTGATCGATCGGGCGAACAGCGATCTCATCCTGAGCAGCGATGGTGACGACGCCACGCTTGATATTGGCGATAACGAAAGCATGTCGTTCACTGGTCATCCGACCGAAATCATTCTGGGAGCCTCCGGTACCGGGCAGACACTCAATGCCTCCGGCTATGGACTCGGAGGGGTTACCTTCCAGCTACGCGGTGAGAACGTCACTGCGATCGGTTCCAGCCAGGATGATCTTTTCGTCCTTTCACCCGATGGAAGCGGGGAGATTCAAGGCAATGGCAATAGCGACGAAGGCGATAAGGTCGAGTTGCAAGCCGATGTCGACATGTCTCTCGATGATGAGGGGCTGACAGTCGGCACGGGGGGAGCACCCGCTTATACGTTCAGTGATGCCATCGAAATGGCTACTTTGATCGGCGGCGACAGCAATAACACCCTCGATGCCAGCGGCTTCTCTGGCGACGTGCGCCTGGAAGGGCGTGGCGGTGACGATACGCTGTCAGGCGGCAGTGGCAACGATCTGCTCGATGGTGGCGCAGGCAACGATACCCTGGAAGGCAACGGCGGCAATGACGTCCTGTTCGGCAATGCCGGGGATAACGAACTCACCGGTGGCGGCGGCGACGACACCGTCATGGGCATCTCGGATGGCTGGATGGACCTCGACGACAGCGAACTCATCCATACCGACCAGCTCGAAGAGCAACGCCTGACCTGGGATGGTGGTTCCGAGGAGGAGGTTGAGTTCCATTTCGATGGCGATGTCAGTGCGATAAGCCTGGCAGCCAATGCCGAGGCGCTGGAGATTCAGCGTGCCATCGAAAGCATCGACGGTATCGGTGACGGTAACGTCCAGGTTGCCCGAGAGTTTGGAAAAGACAACAACGGTGATGTCGAGGAAGTGAACTGGACGGTACGGTTCGTCGGTAAGTTCGCCGAGGAAGAGTCGGAACTCGCCCTGTTGGGCGTAGCCGCCGCGGGAGCGGGCACAACATCCGATTCCTTCCGTCAGGTCAAGGAAAATAACCGCCAGAAACGCCGTATCGGCACGGATACCCTCAACGACACATTCAGCGATGCCGTTCTGCAGGCCGATGGCGGTGACACAACCCTTGATGCCAGCGATTACCAGGGAAGTGTCTATCTCGAAGGTGGCAGCGGTAACGACACCCTGATCGGTGGTCAGGGCGAGAGCGAGTTCAATGGCGTTGCCGGGAACAATATCCTGATCGCTGGAGCCGGTAAGAACATGGTCACTGGCGGTGCCGGTGAAGACCAGTTGCGCCTGGGTCTCGCCGATGACATCACCAAGGTCACCCTGGATGGCGAGACGTTCACGCTGACCGATGAGGCTGACGAAGAGACTGAATCCACCTACGAAGCGATCGATAGCGTTTCGGTGGTAGCGGATGAAAACAGTTCCAGTGATGTCACGGTGGATGCCAGTGACTTCAATGGCATCGATGCCACGACGGCCCTGGCCGATTTGATCTCGGCCAACGATTTCGAGGCGGTGTTTTCTGCCGAAGACGACGGCCAGGCGATCGACGAGGAAAGTGGCGAGATCCAGGGGGCATTGTCACTGGATATCACGCGTGGCAATGGTGAAACCTCGACGGTTGCACTGGACAGCGCACGGACATTAGGTGACCTGGTCGATATCTTCGATGCCATCGAGGGGGTCGAATCACGTGTCGATCGCGCCGACGGTCGCTGGATCGTCGAGGATACGTCCGGCGGTGATGGCGACCTGAGTGTCGACGTCCCCTCGGGCACGGCAATGGAGACGCTCGCCGATGCCCTTGGCATGTCGCTGAGTGGCTCGACGTGGCAGAGCGAGGGCTTCCAGGCCGGTGGCATCGACATGCAGATGCTGGGTAGCGGCACCTATACCCTGACCGGCAGTGACGGCGACGATCGCTTTGCGCTCGGCGCGGCCGCTGAGCACGATATCAGCGCAGGAGACGGCAACGACACTCTGGTCGTGACCCACGCCGGTGATATGACGCTGGGCAATGGCGAGCTGGCATTCGATCCTGATGGCGGCAATCAGATCGCCAGCTATAGCGGTATCGAGATCGCGGAATTGACGGTCAGTGACGGTGCCGGTGAGGCCACATTGGACGCCGGCGATTTCGATGGCGACTCGTTGCGCCTGACAACGTCGTCACAAGGCGAGTTGATTGGTTCCAGTGTGGCCGTGACGGATTTCGACATCGACGTCCAGGGTCTGTCTGCCAACGCTATCGACGTCACGGTCAACAATGACCAGAGCCGGGTGACGGCGATGACGACGCCGGCAAATGGTAATACACCGGTCACGGACCTCTCGGCGTTCGATGCCGTCTCGCTATCCGGCCAGGATGCCGAACTCATCTATGCCTGGTCGGACGATGTGACGCTGCAACTCGCGGATACCGACCTTGATGAGGATGTCACATTACAGGCCGCCGGGACACTGAAACTGGACGGTGCCGAGTTGAGCACCGATGGCAGTGAGATCGCCATTACGCTCGATGCCTATCGCATCGACGTGCTGGATACCGTCATCGAGACCGGCGGTGGCGATTTCGTCGCCAAGGCGAGCCAGATCAACATCGATGAAGGTGCCGTTATCGATGCCGGCGACGGCGATCTCGCCATCCACGCCCAACCCACGGGCTTTCTCAATGGTACGCCGTCGAACGGTTTCGTCGATGTCGGGGTCTTCGATCTGTCGGTCGCTATCGGCGATGCCGAACTCGCCGGTTACGACATCACCATCGATGCACGGGTCGTCGACCCGGACCGCTCGCTGTATAACGTCGATACCGGCAATGCCGTCATCGATGGGGCCGCCAATGAGCCACTCGCCTTTGTCGAAGGGCTGTCGCTGTTCGGCAGCATTTCCACGTTGATTGCTGATACCACCATCGATATCGGCAGTGATGCCATGCTACATGCTCAGCACAATATCGATATCGATGGCGAGATCCAGCTTGCGGCAAGTGTACTGCCGACCAAGGCGTGGGGGGTTGGTGTATCGGTTAGTACCCTTATCGCTCGTTCCAATATCAATGTTAGCGGTGAGTTGATCGCCGATGGCAAGGCACAGGGCGATGATTCCGAAGGTGGCAATGTCACCATTCATTCCCGTGTCGATACGACCCAGTCGGTGACGGCCATGCCCGAGGGTGTGAAAGGGTTTGCAGGTTCGGCTGCGGTAAGTGTGCTGGTGACCGAATCACGGGCCATGGTCTGGGATGACGCCGTCATCAAGGCGGGGGGAGATGTCGTTGTCGATGCCAAGACGATCGATCGCAACAGTACCTCCGCTACGTCCGGTGCCAGCAAGGGTAAGGTCGGGATCGCCGCCGCCATCAATGTCGAAACCGGCACCACGGAAGCGCAACTGGCCGGCCAGGTCGATGCCGAGGGGAATATCACCGTCGACGCCACGACGGAAAAACAAGCGATTTCCGGCGCTTACTTCAAGTACATTCCGACGTCATCCAGCGGCGTTTCGGCCGTGGCCGGCACGGCGCCGAGCAATCCGACCAGTGTGGTCGGCGGGCTGTCCAAGAGCTCGAAAGACCTAGCCAAGTCGCCGATGGCACTGGTGATGGATCCGCTCAAGAAGAAGCTTGATAGCTGGAGCGATACCCTCAGCGACAAGCTCAAGGTCGATCAACTCAAGCAGAAGTTCTCCAGTGGCGATGGGGAGGCATTCGATATCGCTGCGGCGGTGGCGGTGTCTGTCGACATCAACGACGCCGACGCCCGCCTGGGCACGACCGTGGATCGCGACGGCAACCCTCTCGACGATAGCGTACGCCACGATATATCGGCAGGCGGCGATGTCACCGTCAATGCATTGAGCAATCACCGCCCCAGTGTCAGCGCCTCCGGCTCGGCCGCCGAAGATTCGTCTGCCGGTAAACGTACCGAAGGCAATCCGCTCAAGAACAAGCTCAAGTCCGAGTTGCTCGAGGGCAATGACTCCAAGGCATCGGCCAGCGGTGACACAAAATCCAATCAGCAGTCGGCGAACGACAACCAGAGCAAGGGCGACACGAAGGCCAAGGTGGCGGTATCCGGCGCGGTCAGCGTGGGCTACCTCGATAACAGCGCCAACGCCGATGTCATGGGCAATGTCGACCTCGATGCCGATGGCGCCATTGCGGTGGATGCCCAGAGTCTCAACGAAGTCGACCTCGACAGTGTCTTCGGTGCCAACCTCTATAACGAGATTCGGGGTTTCTTCGACGACCCCGAAGATAACGTCGATCACGTCAGCACCGATGGTGGCGATGATGGTTTCACCATGCTCGAAAACGGTGACACCGTTCTGGTCGACAAGGATCATACCGCCGGTGGCGACGCCGGTAACGTCTATGAATTCACCGGCGATGATGCCACGGAAATGGCGCTCGGCGAGGTGGATTTCAGTTCCGGCGACTGGAGCAAGCTGGGCACCCCGCTGGAACAGCGGATTCCCGATCTGATCTCGACCATCTCGGGTTATTTCAGCGCCAATCTGGGGCTGACCGGGAGCTTCGATAGCTGGACGCAGGCTACGGCCTCGGGCGAGAAACTGGCGATCGCCGGTGCGGCCAACGTCTTCGTACTCAATCAGGACAGCGATGCCCGCATTCATGAGGGTGCCACCATCAATCTCGATGGGCAGAGCTCGGTGGATGATGTCACGCCACAGGATGGCCAGGATGTCTCCGTGACGGCGAATAACGCCAACGACATCTTTACGCTCGTCGGTAATCTGCAGGTGCCGGGACTCGGCGGTGCCGGCGAGTTCAGCGCCAAGTGGCTGGACGCGATCGCTCAGGAACCGGGGCTGGGAAGCGAGTCCGCGGGCAGCGCCATCGGCGCCGCTCTGACCGCCAATGTCCTGGGCAGCGAGGCGACGGCGGCAATCGAATCAGGGGTCGAACTGGTCGCCGATAGTCTCGATGTCACTGCCGATAACGCCAGCTTGTTGCTCGGTGTCGGGGCGTCCGGTGGTCAAGCCGGGAAAGTCGGCTTCAATGCCTCGGCGGTGGCCAACGTCGTCCAGAACGAGACGCACGCCACTATTGGCGACAATGTCTCCATGCACATCGGCGATGGCAGCGTCGGCAATGACAGTGACAATCCTGCCTTGCGCGTCAGCGCCAATGATGACAGTTATCTGATCAACCTGGTCGGCGGGATCGCCAAGGGTGATTCGGTCGGCATCGGTGCCTCGGTGGGGGTGACGGTCCTGGAGCGTGACACGCATGCCTTGATCGGCGATCCCGAGGATAGTGATTCCCCACTGGGTTCCATTCTGGTCGGTGGTGATGTCGAGGTCGGTGCCGACAACAGTGGCGTGGTCATCGATCTGGCCATCGCCGGGGCAGGTGCCGGTGGCAAGTCGACCCAATCGTCTTCCAGTGGCTCCGGTGGCGGTAGCGGGGACGACCCCGGGAAATGGCCCAACAATCAGGCCAACTATGACAACGTCATCGCGGAATTGCAGGGCAATCTCGGCCAGAGCGGCGGCGGTGGCACGGGAGGTCAGAGCAACAGCGGTGTCGGCCTGGCCGGCTCGGCTATCGTTCACGTTGGTGACGATAATACGTCGGCCACCATACGTGGCCTCGAAACACTTGATGTTGACGGTGATGTGTTGGTCGCGGCCAACGACGATACCCACCTCGGCCTGCTCGCGGGAGGTGGTGCGCTCTCGATGGGAAATGGCAGCTCAAGTGTCGCCGTCGCCGGGGCAGCCACCATTGCCGTGCAGCAGGGCAGTACCGAGGCCATTGTCGATAATGTAGCGACCCTGGACAGCCACGCTCTTGCCATTGATGCCGAGCGGGCCGGCTGGAGCGTGGTCTCAGCCGCGGCCGTGGCGGTCTCCACCAGCCAGAAGGGTTTCGGTGTTTCCGGCTCGGCCAGCGCACTGGTGTCGATGCGCAGCGTCAATGCGCGCCTGCTGACCATCGATGAAGGCGACCTGGGCGATGTCAGTATCAATGCGCGCGATGCCGCCAATAGCATTCTGGTGGCCGGCGCGGTTTCGGTTGCCGGTCAAGGAGGTGTCGGCGGCTCGGCGACAGTTTCCTACATCGCCCATGATGTTAAAGCCAGTGCCGAGTCGCTCGGTAGCGATTGGGATGATAATACCAGTGCCGATCTGACCGCCGATTCACTACAGGTTGTTGCCGACAGCGATTCGCTGGTGGTCTCGCTGGCGGGTTCCGTTGGTGTGGCCTATGGCGGCAAGGGAGCCGGGCTGGCCGGCACCATTGGCGTCAATATCGTCGCCAACGTGACCGAAGCGCGGGTCGACGATACCTATCTGGCATTGAATGACGGGGATGTATCGGTCGCGGCAAACGATCGGGCCAGCATCTGGGCGTTGTCCGGTGCCGTCGGTGTCGGGGGTACCGCAGGGTTTGGTGCCGGTATCGCGGTCAACGCCATCGGCCTGCCCGGTGTCTCGGACAGGGATCATCGCACGGAAGCCCTGCTGCAGGACAGTCGCCTGGCTGAGGCCGATGATGCCACGGTGTCCGCGACCAGTACTGGCCTTATACGGACGCTGGCCATTGGCATTGGCGCCAGTCAGAAAGTCGCCGGTGCGGGCAGTGTAGCGGCGAACATGATCGACAAGGAACTGAAAGCCCATAGCATTGACACTGACCTGGAGGCTATTTCCGGAAACGTCGGCGTCATTGCCAATGACAATACCCAACTGATTTCTATCGCCGGTGCAGTGTCCGGCTCTGGCAAGGTGGCTGTCGCCGGTAGTGTGGGCGTCAATTTCGTCACCAACAATCAGGTGGCGCGTATCGATGGAGGCACCATTGATGCCAAGGGCGATGTCCTGGTCGACGCCGCCGCCGATACTCTGCTGGTCTCCGTCGCCTTCGGTGGTGCCGGCGCCGGGACGGCCGGTTTTGCCGGGGCGATCACGGTCAACACCATCGCCGGCCAGACCCTGGCGGACGTCAAAGGTGGTGCCGACATTTATGGCGACGATATTACCGTCCAGGCCATGGACAACAACCGGGTGGTCGTGGTGGCACTGGGCGCTGCCGGTGGTGGCACCGTCGCCGGTGGTGTCTCGGCCAGTACCACCCAACTGGATAATGCCATTCTGTCACGCGTCAACGACGCCGAGCTGAATGCCGACAACGACATCAGCGTCCTGGCCGGCCTGGCCGATGAGGATGAACGTGGTGAGTTCGACTTGGCCAGCGTGGGTATCGATGTTGATCTGGGCACATACGGCACCAGTGACGGTAGCGATGACGAAGATCCTGATGAGGGCGAGGCAGGACTGGCCAAGCGTGATACCGATGATATCGACATGTCGGCGGGCGTCATCAACATCAGTTTCGCCGGTGCCGGTGGTGGCACCGCGGCCGGTGCGGGAGCCGTGGGTCTCAACTGGTTGCGCAACTCGGTCCGTGCCGAGGTCTCCGGGGGCAGCCTGCTCGACGCCGGAAATGATATCGGCGTGGTGGCCAACGACAAGTCGACACTGCTCAACTTTGCATTTGGCATCGCCGGAGCGGGCACGGTCGCCGGTGGTGCCGCTATCTCCTTCAACTACATCGGCGGCGATCCCAGTAATCCTTCACGCAGCCTGCAGTCCGAGGAGGAGGGTGCAGACTCCTCTCAAGACCTGTTCATGGTCGACACCGAGGAGGAGGACCAGGTCGATTTCACCATCGGGGAAGTCGCCGCGGTGGTCGATGGATCAACGCTCGATGCCGGTAATGACGTATACGTCGATGCCCAGGCCGAGAGCATGCTGATGAATTTCACGGCCGGCGGCGCCGGTGCCGGCACCGTGGCGATGTCCGGCTCGATCGGGATCAATTTCATCAAGCACCAGGTCAATGCCGAGGTCAGCAACGGTGCCGATGTCGAAGGTGACAGCATTATCGTGACAGCCGGCCTGGCGCCCATCTCCGTCAATGTGGCCGGCGCGGCCAGTGGGGCCGGTACCGTCGGTCTAGCTGGTGCGTCAGCGACCACGGATTACAATTCGACGGTCCAAGCGCAGATTATGGGCGGCGACACCACGCTGACCGCTCTGGATGGCGACATTATCGTTGATGCCCTGCTGCGACGCGTGACCGAGGGCACGTATGAAGGGCTCGACCCGGACAATACATCTCAAGCCGATGTCGACGAAACCGACGAAGACGCGGACGTCCCCGAGGACGATGAGGGCGCCGACAAGACGCCGGGGGACGCGCTCGACAACGACGATATCGATACAAGCGATGCACCGGACTTGCCCTCACCCACCGAGGCGGGTGACCAGATCTTCACGGCGGCTATCAGCGGTGCCGGCTCGGGCACTGTCTCGGTGGCTGGTGCCCTGTCATTGAACTGGATGCGCAGCACGGCCGAAGCCGTGGTCAAGGGGGCCGAACTCGAAGCCAGGAAGGGCGATGTGCAGATAGGCGCCGAGGACAATCTGGGCATGAATGCCTTCACCGTGGCGGCCGGTGCCTCGGGTGCAGTGTCGGCCGCCGGTTACATGTCCTACAACTACATTGGCGGCAACCCCGGCAGCAGTGGCCCGGATGCCTCCAACCGGGTCAGTGCCCGTGTCGAGGACAACGCCAGCATCATTGCCGAGACCATCGGCGTGAATGCCGATTCCGATTCGTCGATCAGTGCCTATACGGTCGGGGCGTCAGTATCCACCTTTGCTAGCGTCGTCGGCTCGACATCGCTCAACTTCACCCGCAAGGATGTGGATGCGAAGGTCAGCGATTCCTTCCTCAAGGCCACCAACGGCGATATCGACATTCATGCCGAGGATACCAGTTCGATCATTTCCGCCTCCGCGCAACTGTCGATTGCCGTCAAGGGCGGCAGCGTGGGTGTGACGGTGGCGCTGAACGATATTGCCAATTCCATCGAGGCAAGCTCGACCGGCTCCCAACTGATCGCGGAAAACGGCAGTGTCATCATTGATGCCGACTCATCGTCGATCAACCTGAACGTTGTCGCCGGTGCCAGCTATGGCACCTTCTTCAGTGGCGCTGGCAATTCCGGTACGGCACTGATCAAGAATGACGTCAAGGCGTTCGCCGAGGGACGACACGACTTCGCCGACGGCTCAAGTGCGGCAGCGTCCCAGGAAGAAAATGCCGGAGATATTCAGGCTGATGGCCATGTCATCATTCATGCCGACAGCAGTGACCGCAATATCGTCGTGACCGGCACGGTGTCGGCCGGGCTTGTGTCTGCCGGTGCTGCCGTCGCGGTTGACCTGATGGCAACCGAAACCAGCGCCTGGGTCGGCGATCACGATGGTGATGGCAGGGGTGGCGATATCCGCATCCATGCCGTCGGCAACGGTTCCCGTGACATCATCGAGGGTTGGGATGGTGACGAGTTCACGACGACAGCTGGCGCCGGTGTTGCTGTGCTGGCTACCAGTCGGGCACGTTTCACCAGTTACACCGCGGCCGTCGGCGGTGGCGGTGTCGGCCTGGCTGCCAACCTCACAACGGACGGGGTCAGTGGCAGCACCCGTGCGACCATCGGGGATGCCCGTATCAGTAGCGATCAAGATGTCATCCTGCGGGCATTGCACGTGGGCGAGGGGAACAGCGGTGGCGGATCGGCTGCAGTCGGTGCACTGGCGGCTGTTGCATCGGTCGATACGTCGCTCTTGTCTCATACCACGGCGGCAACCGTGCTGGGTAGTGGTGATGAGGACGACCCGGATATCGATGCCGAGGGAGATCTGCATGTCGAGGTCGAAAGCCATGTGACCATGCAGACGACCGTCGTCGGTGTCAGTGTCGGTCAGGCCGCTCTGGCGGGCTCGGCCAGTGCTGTCGATGTGGGCCTGACGACACAGACCCTTATCGAATCGGCGTATATCGAAGCGAATGATATTGATATTCAAGCAGCCAATACGACGGATCTGCGCTTCATCATCGGCACGGGTACCGCCGGTGGCATTGCCGCCGGGGCGTCCTTGGCGGTCGGGTTGCTCAATCCGGTAACAACCACGGATGTGCTGGGCAGCGACCTGGATGCCGCCGGTGACATCGCCATCGATGCCGATCAGCATACGATCACCCGGATTACTGCGGCGACCGGTTCGGTGGGAGTTAATGCCCTGGCGGGCACGATTTCCGTAATGACCTCGAACGCCAAGGCGCATACCTTCGTGGGCGACCTGGTGGATGACGACGATAATGTGCTTGCGCATAGCCACCTCGACGCCGAGGGCGACGTCGATGTTACTGCACTCACGCGTACGGAAATGAATCCCTGGGACAACCCGGAGGATAATTTCATCGGCTCCGTCGCAGTCGGCGCGACTGGGGCCGGGGCCTCGGTGGATGTCATGGTGCTGCGTGAAACGGCGCATGCCACCGTCGGAGACGATACTACCGTTGAGGCCGGGGGTGACATCAATGTCGAGGCGGACCTCGAACGCGATATTACCTCGCATGTGATGTCGTTCTCATTAACGGCATCGATGGCCTTCAGTGGTTCGGTCTCGGTGGTAAGCCTCGGACAAGGACTCAGAGAGAGCAGCCGGGACGAGTTCAAGGACGTCGGCAAGCTCATGGGCGAGACCTTCGGCAATGCCGGTGACTATCAGATGTCCAATGACGTTGATGAGGACGAGGCTGAAGAGGACGAGGAGAAGATCGACAACCCGAATGCCGGCACTCAGGAAACCCGCGACGGTTCCAATGCTGCCTTGAGTGACATGGAAGTGGCACCCTCCGTACCGGGTGCCGGTGATGGCGAGGACGGCCAGACGATCGGCGATGTCGCCGCGACCGTCGGACGCGATGTCACACTTGAGGCTGAGGGCGATATTGACATCGACGCCGACGATACTCTCGAGACCGGTATCATTACCGGTGCCGGTGCAGGCGGATACGGCGTGGCCGCAGTGGGTCTCTCCATCTCCGTGCTCGACAACACCACGGCCGCAACGGCCACGGTGGGCAGTGATTCCGATATGTCTGGCGGTGATGTGTCGGTGAACAGTGACTTCAGTGGCAACATTGACCAGGGGGCCTACGGCGGTACTGCCAGCGCCGGTCTCAGCGCGTCCGGGCAGAACGCAACGCTGTTCGATGACACCGAGCAGCTCGCCTATCTGGAGAGCGGTGTTATCGTCTCCGAAGCGGACAGTCTGTCTGTCGAAGCCCATGCCGACCGCCATTACAACCTTGAGGTGGCTGGCGGGGCCGTCGGCTCCATAGCCGCCGGGGTTTCGGTCGCCATCGTCGAGGTAACGGGTGGCACCGAGGCTTATATTGGCGAAGGCGCGACCATCGGCGATATCGAGGATGTGGGAGAGATCGGTACGCCTGGTGAGCTTACCTCCATCATCGAGGAGGTGACCGTCTCGTCGACGTCCAATGACACGATTGATGTCAATGCGGTTGCCGTGGGTGCCGGTTTAGCCGCTGGTGCTGGCATCGACATGGAGGTCTCGTTGACCAACGATGTCATCGCGTATCTGGGAGCCGGCTCCGATGTACTGGCTGGCTCGGTCAGTATCATCGCGGAGCAGACACCGGCGATCACCTCCGAGGTGATCGGGGTCAGTGCAGGAGGACAAGCCGTCAGTGCCTCTACCTCCTATATCACGCTTGGCGGCAATATTCAGGCGTGGCTGGGCACCTATGGAGAGAATGCCAATGGTCTTGATCTGATCGCTGAATCGCTGGATGTCCAGGCGGCCCTGTTGCGCCCGGAGACCCCGGACGATGGTGATGGGGATACCGTCAACGTAACGGCAACGGGGGTCAGTGGTGCGGCGGTCGGCGTGGACGCTTCGGTGCTGCAATTCTCGGACACGACCGAGGCCATCGCGGGCATCGGTGGATCGGCGACGGTCGCCCTAATGGCGCTTCCCGCCTATCAACAGCAGCGCCTGCAGACGTTGCGCGAGCAGGCGAGCGACGATACCTACGACGGCGACCTGTGGGATGACTGGGATGTCCCCGACGATCCGGCCGATTCTCTGACGTTTGATGACCTGCCACCGCAGAATATCCATCTGGATGTCGAGGCTCGTCAGTTCAGCCGCTTGAGCGGAGATCTGGAGAGCTATGCCGGTGGCGGCGTTGCGGTCGGCATGTCGCTGGCCAGCCTCGACCAGCGGACGACCACCGAAGCTCGGCTCGATCAAAAGGCCGACATCGAGGTCTTCGGTGCCGCATCCCCTGATGGTGATTCCAACCCCGTGGCCATCGTCTCGACGACCGAGCAGATAACTCGCCTTGATACTCAGGCCATCGGGGGCGGACTCGGGGCCGGGGCCGGTGTCGAAGTTGATCTGGATGCCGATTCCTCGGTCCTCACGGCGGTGGAAAACGGCGTTGACATCGGAGTGTTCGACAGTGATGCGACTCTGACGCTGTCAGCGACACAAACGCTCGACGTGGATGGCACCATGCGGGCGGTCGCGGGAGGTTTGATTTCAGGTGCCGGGGCCAACGGCGATTACCTGATGTCACCCGATACACGAGTGACGATCGGTCAGGGGGCCTCATTGGACGCCGGCGCCATCAGCGCCAAGGCCACTTCCGAAGTCTACAAGCGTGCCGTGGCCGATGCCGGTGACTACAACAGCGACGGTGAAGTGTACGGGCTGGCCGCAGGCGGCGGTGCCGGTGTCCTCATGACACTGGAGATAGACACCTTCGTCGAGGTCGATGACAACGCCAGCTTGATAGCGCGCGGCAACGGTGACGACATAGCCGGTAGCGGCGATATCAACCTGCGCGCGTTCAACGACATCGATGTACGTGACCAGGGCAGCCTGATTGCGGGCGGTTTGCTCAGTGGCGGCGGCATGAATACCGAAATCGATGCCGATCATGTCGCCACCGGCGTGCTGCTGGGAGACGGCAGTCAGGTGACGGCGCAGCACGATCTATACCTGGCTGCCAATACGCAGGCCAATCTGGCCGCGGTCATCTACATCGATTCTTATGCCGGGGTGTCGGTGAGCGTCGGCATCGCCGACGTGACGCTCACGCCGGTCAACGAGGTGTCACTGAATGGCGCCGATGTCACGGCACTCGGCGCGGCCTGGCTGATGGCGGGGCGTAACAGTGAGTATGTCAGCGACGAATACCGTGTCGTGTCGTCGGTGGATACTTTCTCGGCGAGTGCCTTGCCGATCGATGTAGTGGAAGCGACCGCGACACTGCAGCGTGACAACCAACTGACGGTCGATGCCGATTCGCAAGTCCTGACCCGTGGGGATATCAACCTGCTGGCCGAGGATTACGATGGTGCCGCCATGCTGGCGCGTGCCAAGGCCGTCAACTGGGTCAATGCCGCTGCCGGGGCGCTGGATGCGGCGCTGGGCGGTGGCGGCACCGAAAACACCGGCGGGACCGCGATTGCCGAATCCACCGGTAGCGTCACGATCGACGGCCGCCTGGAAACCGGGATCGACCGCAATCAGCGATTGGTGATCGACCTGGCCGAGGGCGTTTCGCTCGGTGACATCGACGAGGGCGAGATGGCGCTCGACGAGTTGTTCACCAGCTTGGATGGCTTTTCTGACATCGGTTATAGCCTGCGCATCGGGGGCGTCGAGACGGACCTGTTCGAATCACTGCAGAAGGCGCGCCAACGACTCGATGACTACCGGTCGGTCGGCTCCGATCGGGTGATCGATGAGTTCCGCGCCGAGGTCGAACGGCTGGAGCAGAAACTGATCGATCAGGGGCTGGCCGAGGAGGTCGACGGGGAAACCGTACTGCTCAACCCCGATATTGTCGAGATCGTGCTCGACGATATCGACGCCACCGCGGGTCGCATCGATGTGCGTGCCGATCACCTGGTTGGCGATGGCGATTTCGTTTCACCCAAGGGCTCCAATGTCACTGTGGTCAACAAGACCCCGGCCTGGATCGTGGTCAATGACATCACGATTTCCGAAACCTTGGGTGGGCTTTACTTCAACGGCGTGGAGATGGCGGATGATGCCGATATCGCCGATACCAACCTGAATGCTCCAGTGGGGCAGTCCGCTGATTTTGGCTATTCCGCCGATCCGGATTCAAATCCGACGCCGACGGTGATGATCGTCAACACCTATGCCAATGTGCCCGCCGACGATGAAATGGCGTCGATCCGGGAGGCACTGGATGTCGACGAAGACTTCTCGCTGGTCATCGATGAGTTCGACCGCGATGCCGTCATGCCCAGCGTGAAGGTCCGCGGCGATATCTATGCACCGTTGGCCGATGCCACGATCCTGGCCGGGAAGGATTTCGATCTCAGCAGCGATGCTGAGGATCTGATCAACGGTGACGGTGCCTCGCTGGTTGTCGGCAGCTTGGATCTGACGGCGGAAGAGACCATCAACATCGGCGGTGTCAGTCGTTACTCTCTGGGCGAACTGCCCTACAGGACCATGAAGGCTTTCACCGAAGGCTGGACCGCCAGTGCCGCGCCGGGGCAGATCGATACTTCCGGCATGCCGGACTGGCTCGCCGACTTCTTCGATGACCTCAACGAGCAGCGCGAAGACGAGGATCGTACCGATGACATGATCGACGCATTGAACGATATGTCGCGTGGCGATCCGACCATTGCCCGAACGGTCAATATTGAAGCCGATCTGATCAACCTCAACGGCCGCATCGAGAGCGGTGTCGACGAGATCGACGTGACGATCGACGAATCGGACGCTGATATCATCCGCCGCAAGCTGGCACGTGGTGAAACCAGTGCGTTCCGCCTGACGGACGCCTCAGGCCGGAGTGGAAAGGCCATCGATATCGGTTTCAACCCCGAAACCATGCAGATCGAATTGACCGATGCCATGGTCGGCGGTGGCAACGTCACGGTCGATGGTCGCCTGATCAATACCGGTACCGGTGAGATCGACGTCATGGCGGGTTATGGCGATATCAATGTCGATAACCAGACCAGCTATGCGATTTCTCTGGCTGACCTGGATGTCGAGAATCCCGGCGATGGCAAGCTGACCATGATCGACCGGAATCGGGACACTGATGAAGTGATCAGCGAGCTGACCGTTGCCCAGCAGGACGACGGTCGTTTCCTGGTGACGGAAACCGGCGAGGATGACCGAACCCTCACACGGCAGGAACTGCTCGCTGAAGAGGATCTGACCTTCACACCCAAGGAAAACACCCGTTATGCCTTTGAGGTGCTACAGACCGAGAAAACCGAAAAAACCTATACCCTGACCACGTCTGAATGGGCGGGACTTGATGCTCTGGCGGCCGATCCACCTGATGACTACGACTCGGACGTGGAGACGCTATCCAAACAGTTACTCCCTGAAGGGGACAGCGATAAGGGGTATATCTATCAGGGGGATGGTGATGAGAATGAATATGACTACAGCAACGTAACCACCAACGAAGATAACTATCCCAGTTCCGGTGGCGATGGCGTGCGCTATGTCGGTGACGAAGACAGCGACGATGCCATCAAGCTCAGTGACGATACCTACGTGGATGAGGGCTACTACTACACCGCTGGACTGGAGGAAGTCGACTCGACCTGGTATGGCAAGAAAACCTATGAGCTCGAACTGACCAACCAGACCATTGAGTCGACCCGCCATACCCATGACATCGCAGCCGACAAGGACGTCGCGATCGATTTCTTCGGCCGCGAGCAGGGCAGCATCAATGTCGATTCAGTCGGCGATATCGTCCTCGACGGTGATGTCATGGCAGGTGAAAACGGCAGTGTGACGATGAAGAGTAGTGAAGGTCGCATCGTCAATGGCAGTGACGAGACACCGTCGGTCAGCGGCGGCGATATCGACCTCGACGCGGCGGAAGGCATCGGCGAAGTGCCGACCGACGAAGCTTCTCCCGTTGTGGTCGAACTCGTCGGGGGTGACGGCCAACCGTCAGGCGCACTGAATGCGTCCAGTGCCCATGGCGATATCCTGTTGCACAGCAATGAGTCACTGCGGATGGATCGTATCACTGCCGAGTCCGGTGATGTGGAACTCTCCACCCGAACGTCACTCATTGCCGCGGGCGACGCGTCTCTGATTGCGGGCCAGATGATTACGCTGGAAGCTGGCGGCGACATCGGCAGTAGCGATAACCAGGTTCGCATCGACACCAGCTTCCGCAGCGACAGCGCCACGGCTCTCCAGCGTGCCAATGACGTGCTGATCATCGACAACGGCGATGGCGGCGGCAATGTCTTTATCGAAGAGACATCCGGCGACCTGCGTGTCGATTCGATCCAGACCGCCGGCGATGTCACGGTTCATGTCAACCAGGGCGATCTGCTGGACGTCAATGCCGAGGCCGAGCGCGATGAACGTACTTACGAAGAGCTCAAGAACGGTGTCTGGGCGGCACTTTCACTGACCGACGACAGCCGTCAGGACGACGCCATCGAGAATCTGGAAAATCGTCGCACTGGGGAATACCAGAACTACTGGCAGGAGCGGCTTGGTCTCTCCGACGACCAGTTGGGCGAGCTCGACCATGGTGAGAGTTATCGACTGCGTAATGTCGGTGACTATTCCGTACTCGTCGTGGTGGATGAGGACGACGATCCGGTTCGCGCCGTCGATCTGACGCCAGAAGGAGACGAGGGCTCCGAACATCGCCTCTATACCAG
Source organism: Halomonas sp. G11 (assembly GCF_001663515.1). Taxonomy (NCBI): domain Bacteria; kingdom Pseudomonadati; phylum Pseudomonadota; class Gammaproteobacteria; order Oceanospirillales; family Halomonadaceae; genus Halomonas; species Halomonas sp. G11. The sequence goes on along the minus strand of NZ_LYXG01000012.1, from coordinate 86,245 downwards.
CGAGACCGATTACGAGACGCTCACACGCGACGATCTCGAAAATGTCGATTCGCTGGATCTCGAAGGCGTCGATGAAACACTTGCCAAGGTGCTGTCCAGCCTCTCTGAGGACGGAGGTTATGTCATCAAGGGCTCGGCACTGGCAATGGCCGGAGCGACCGATGTCACCTACCGTCGCTGGGTTGCCTACGATCCCGATGCCGACATCCGCTTCAGTGAGGACAAGCGCCAAGCCATGCTCGATCAAGGCGCCAGCGAGGAAGAGATCGAAACGATCGAGACGACGCGTACCGAACGGTTCCATGATCTCCATGAGAATTATAGTGGGGAAACCGACGTTTACCGTCTGGACCACACCGTTGACGTCAGTGAAGCCGAGAAAGAAGAGCTGCGCTCCAACATCAAGGTCTGGACCGAAACGCAACTCCTCAGCCTTGTCAGTGAAGGGCTGCTCAAGGAAACCACCGATACCCAGGTGGATATCGAGGAACCGAATATCAATGCCGGTGGCTCGATCTCTATCGTCACGAACGCCGGCAGTGTCGGCTCCGTGGATGACTACGAAACGATCTCGCTGGTCGGCGAGGAGGGCGATGCGTTCAGTTCGCTCACCGATGACGAACGCGTACTGCTGTCCGCCGCCGAACGCAATGACATCACCTACATTCGCGATGGTCTCATTTCGGGGCTGGAAGTCGACTTCGCGGTCGATACCTCGGGCGAGCGAAATCAATTGACAGCCACCTTCACCGACGGCGGCAACTGGACGAATTATGATCTGTCGGTGGGCGACGAGCTGTATCTGAATGGCGAGGAAACGGTCAACTACACTGAAAACGGCCAATACCTCACCGTCGAGAGCCTCTCCTCTGGAGAGCTGGTCATGTCCACACGTGCTGATGTCCAGTCCGAGACGGGGCAGACCATCGAACTTGGTCAGGTGCTGCTGGATCCGCTGTCCGCCGGTGACGATGTCAATCTCAGCCATATCGTCATCGATCAGCGGGAGGACGTGAACGTCGAACAGCGCGATATCAGTGCCGGAATCAGCGTCGATAGCGCCGGCGCGCTTTATCTGGGATCGGAAAATGACCTGGCGCTGAGCCATATCTCGGCGGCGGACGATCTGCGCATCAAGGTCGGCGGCAGTCTCATCAATGATGGTGCCGTCATCGAGGCGTCGGATGCCATCCTTGAGGCCGCGACGGGGCGCATCGGCTCCGCCGACACGCCGCTCGAGTTGCGTCTGGACGCCAATGGCCTGATCACGGCGCGTGCGCAAGAGGATATCTTCCTGGAAACCACGCAGGGCCGCGACATCAACATTGCGTCACTCTATTCCGAGCGTGGCGATGTCGTACTGGACGCCGATGGCGATATCCTGGACGGTCTGAACCACGATCTGCTCAAGGTGCTCGCCGATAACATCACGCTGACGGCAGAGGGACAGGTTGGTGATCTATCAGCGGGAGATTCGCTGGAGGTCGAAGCCAGAGAGCAGGTCAGCGCGGCAGCTGGTGGTGACATCGCTCTGGCATCACCCGATGCCGATCTACGGGTGGGACACATTGAGACCGATGACGATGTCCATCTGTCGGCGCTGCTGTCGATACTCAGCACCAATGCCGAGTCGGGGTCACTCGACACCAATGTCACTGCACACGACCTGACATTGGCGACCGTTGCTGGCGGGGTAGGCAGTGTCGACCAAGACCTGATTACTGACACTCTCGGTCGGGTGGATATCGAGAGCTTCGACTCGCTCTATCTGACCGACAAGAGTGATTCGTTGGGGCTTGGCATCGTATCGGCCGGCGGTGGAACGGCAAGTGGCAACAACCTGGCCTTCATCACGGCATTGGGGGCCATGCGAAATGCGCTGGATGCCGACGAAGAGTTCAATCTGCTCTCGGCCAATGTTCACCTGATCGCCCAGCACAATATTGGTGAGCGGGGTAACGTCATCACCTCGCGGATCGGCCAGTTGGAAGGAGCATCGACCCAGGGTAGTGTGTTCCTCGACAACACTGGCGAGATGCACGTCAGCGAAAGCGGTCTTACCGCCGGAGGTGAGATCGAGCTCACTACCAACAGCCCGCTGGTCGTCGACAGCGATATCAATGCCGACGGTACCGTCGTACTGACAGCCATGGAAAATCCTGATGACAGTAGTGACAACGGCGATACGGTCACCTTCACCGATGGTGTCAGCGTCTCAGCCGCCGATGATTTGATCATCGAAGCGGCCGACGGAGTGATCGTCGATGACCACGGCGTTTCTCTCGAGGCCGACCATGACATCCTCATGGAAATCGAGCTCGCCTCCTCGGTTGACGACGAGTCGAACCTGGATGATGCCATTGCCGAGAGCACGCTGCGCGGTACGCTGATGGCGGGTAACAATGTCATGATCGCGATGAGCGACAAGCGCCATGAGTTCGAGGTGCGCGACGGCACGCAAATCACCGCTGACGATATCCTCCTCGATGCCGGCGATGGCGACAATCAGTTGACGTTGGATGGCAGCTACGTTGCCGAGGAAGGAGACATCGAGCTGGTGACCGGTCAGGGCGAGGATACGCTGGCCGTCCAGGGCACGTTGTCCGCCAATCGCTCGATCACCGGCGAACTGGGCGATGGCGACGATGACGTTGATATTTCCGGCTCGCTCGACGCTGACGATATCACGTGGCAGATGGGCCGCGGTGCGGATGAGCTGGATATCAGTGGCGGCTTTGATGCCGAGGCGACCATCGATATCGGCCTGGGCACTGGCGATGACGTCCTTCTGGCGACAGGTACCCTTGATGCCGACATGATCGCGGTCGCGGGCAACGCGGGTGACGACACGCTGGTCTTCAATCCCACCGGCGATGATCGACTGCTCGGCGAAATGACCGTCGACGGCAATGCTGGCGAGGACCGTCTGGGTGTCGCCGAACTCAACGACCGCGACGAGCGACTCATGCTCGACGGCGGGGGCGACACGGATCGGGTGCGCATCGTGACCCGTGATCAGGACGGCAAGGGCGACAACGGCGATTATCGCATCACCGTCAGTGACAGTGGTGCCGTCAACGACGGCGTCGACGAGCTGATCATCGAAGGCCGTGGCCATGAGGGCGATAACGGCGGCGATCTGGCCGATCTGTTCCTTATCCGCCAGAACTTCATCGCGCGCATGGGCGGCAATGCCGAAGCCGGTGTCGAAGGGGAGAATGTCGAGCGTATCGACTACGACGACAGCCTCAACGGCCGGGTGCGCATCAACGGCTACGCCGGGGACGATGCCTTCATCGTCGATGATACCTCGACGCTGATGACGCTCGACGGCGGCGCTGGCAACGATCGTTTCCAGATCGGTCAGGTCTTCGCCGAGGACCCCAGCGACCCGGATGAACTCGTCGACGGCGTGTACGAGAACTCCGGCGTTCGCGAAGGCGACGAAATCGTGACCACCGAAACCACCCAGGGCTTCCTCAGCCCGGGGAACCGCGAGTCGATGGTCATCTATGGCGGCGACGGCCAGGACGAGTTTACGGTCTACAGCAACAAGGGTCTGCTGCGCATGGAGGGCGAGGCCGGCAATGACGACTTCGTGGTACGCGCCTTCCTTATCGAGGACGATATCGAAGTCCGTGGCGGTGGTGATGACGACCACATCGAATACAACATCAACGCCCCGGTGGATATCGATGGCGGCAGCGGCTACAACACCCTGACCGTATTGGGCACCGAGGCAGACGACAATTTTGTCGTGACCGAGGACGGTGTCTTCGGCGCTGGTCTCAATATTGGCTATGACAGTATCCAGGAAGTCAACGTCGATGCCCTGGAAGGCGACGACACCTTCTATGTGCTCTCCACGGCCTTCGACGTGACCACGGAACTGGTCGGTGGTCTGGGCAGTGACAGCTTCCGCCTCGGTGGCGATGTCACAGGCCGCGTGGTCGCTGCCGACGCCGAAGGGCGCAGCAGCTTGATTACCCACGGTGTCGACAGTGACGATGAGGACTACGACGACCTGTTGGCGGATGGCACGCCGGTCACGGTGGCCGACGGATCGAGCGGTTCTGTATCGATCGACCAGAAAGGCGGCACACGTTTGCTCGAAGGCGATGGGCCGGGAAGCTACCTGATCGATCTGGCGCTATCTGACGATATGAATATCGCCGATGGCGCCATGGTGAGCCTGACCGTCTCGGCGGCGCTGTCGTCGAGCCAGGATCGATCTCGGGCCAAGAATGGCAACGAGCCTGAGACGGTCAATATCGCCACCAGCGAGAACGGTGACTACCGCCGCGCCCAGACGATCGATTTTACCTTTGACGAGGTCAATGGCTGGACCAGTGAGCAGGAGATCTTCGTTCAGGCCCCGGAGGACGGTGTGGTCGAAGGCACCCGAGACGTGACTATCAGTCATATGACCAACGTCACCATGCCTGATGGCGAGAATATCCCAGAGCCACTGGCGGAACTCGAGGAGCAACCCATCGCCAATGCCATGATCACCGTCTATGACAGCGATCAGGGCGACCTCTTCATCAATCATGAGGGCGATAATCTCACCGTCATCGAAGGCGACAGCGAAACCGGACAGACCGACAGCTTCGAGCTATCGCTCACCACGCCCCCGGAAGACGATGAAACGGTGACGGTGATGCTCGACTACGACGACGAGCAGTTCGAGGTCAGCCAGGAGACGCTGAGCTTCGATGCCGATAACTGGGACGAGCTGCAGACTATCGAGGTCAGCGCCGTCAATGACGATGACCCGGAAAACCGTCTGGATGATCGCATCGGCTTCGATATCAGTTCGGACCGTGACGGTTCGGTCTATACCGACAGCGAACCAGGCAATGTACGTGTCAGCGCTTATGACAACGACAGTGCCGATGTGGTCGTCCAGGAAACCGGCGATCGCACCCAGGTGGGCGCCGACGGCGGCTTTGACGAATACACCTTGCGCTTGACCCAGGCGCCGGAGGATGACGTCACCATTGATCTCAACAGCGACGGCTTCAGCGACTTTGACCTGGAGGCCGATCGCATCGATTTGCGCAACGTGGCCGACGGCAACTGGGGTGTCAGCGTGCTTGATCCCGAGGAAGCGGGCGCCCGTCTGATTCTTGATGGTGATGAGAATTGGAATGACCTGGGCGTGAGAGTTGGCATGCAGCTGTCATTGGATGGTATCGATGGCCGGGTCAAGGTCAATCATCTCTCGGATGAAGGCAGCGAACTCCATCTGACGGCCGACCACGATAACCTTGATGGCGAGTCGCTGACCCTGACTGAGGTCGCTGTGCCGTCGGTCACCTTCACGGCCGAGAACTGGGCCGACCAAGTCAACGTCAAGGTGGCTTTCGATCCGGATTATGTCGCCGCCGAAGGCAGCGAGAATGACAAGGTCTTCTCGCCACAGCCCCATGTGCTGGACCGCATTCAGGGGCCGCTGATGTTGGAAGGCGGCACCAGCGATACCGATCGTTCGCTTGAAGATGCCATCATGCTGCCCTACGAAGAGCCGGGTGAGCCGGACGAGGACCGGGTCGGCGTGGTCTCCGGCGATGTCGAGATGACCGATACCGACGACGTCATCCTCGCTGCCGATGCCAGTGTTGCAGACCTGCAAGGCGAAATGAGCGCTGAAAGAATCACCGGCCTGGGCATGGGCGAAGGCATCCTTGAGCAGGACGATGGCAAAGGCGGTACGGTCGAGACACCGCGCGGCGTCGAGTATCACGGTTTCGAAACGGTCGAAGTGCGGCTAGGCAGCGGCAACGACGAGATGAGCGTTGACGCCGATCCGATCGACTTTAACGGCGAGATCGTGCTGCAAGCCAGCGAAGACGGCGAAAGCAGTATTCTCGAACGTCAGGATGGCGGCACCTGGTATGAAGACGGCTTCCGACGTGGCGATACGATCCGCATCGACGGTGAGCGTCATGTCATCCAGGACTTTACCCAGGAAGGCACGGGCCTGCTGCTGGCGATGACGCTTGATGAGCTTTCGCTGAGTGACGGTGAGGTCGGCATCATCCGCGAGATACCGTTGACCGCCATTCATGGTGGCGGCAATCGCATCGAGGATGGTGAGCGTGGTGGCGACACGATCACCGTTGAAGGCGGCTATGAGGCTCAGATGCCATTGGTCGTCTTCGGTGATACGGCCCGCAATGGTGGCCCCTACCTCGCCGATGGCGGCAGTGTGACCGACGACGCCCAACGTTTCACCGAGCATGGTGATAACCTGCTGGACGCCAGTGATGCCATCGGCGGTGTGGTGCTGGTTGGCGGTCAGGGTGACGACGAACTCATCGGCGGTACAGGCGACAATCAGTTGTTCGGCGGCGGTGGCGATGACCGGCTGGATGCCAGTGCCGGTGGCAACAACCATCTCTACGGTGACGGCAGCCTCGATCTCGCCATGGATGTCCGCATCGACGAAACAGTCAGCCTGCTTACCGTCTATGGTGCCACCGGCGATGCCGACGAATCCACCGGCGATCGGCTGGAAACCGGCGACGACCGGCTGATCGGTGGCAGCGGCAACGATATCCTGCTTGGCGATCACGGCGTGATCGAGCTGGCTTCGCGCGACGGCGTCGACGGTCAGCGCCTGATGAATTCCCAGCGGGTCATCGCCGTGCACTCCACCGACCCGGCATCGCTCGGCGAGAACCACCTGTCGGTGACGGATGGCCGCAACATTCTGATTGGCGGCTCGGCTTCGGATGCACTTGAAGGTGGCCTGGGTAATGATGTGCTGATCGGCGATCAGGGCGGTGTTCAGTTCGCCAGCCCCAACGCCTTTGATGTCCTGGATCGCATTATCGTTCGTGACGAAGGCCACGATGGCGAGGACACGCTGGCTGGCGGTCAGGGTGACGACGTGCTGCTGGGCGGTGGCGGCAGTGATCTGCTGCGCGGCGGAACACAGATTGCCATCGCGCAGAGCGGCAACGATACGCTGGTCGGTGACTACGCCGAGTTGCGCTATACCGCTGGCGGCCTTCACACGCTTGAGTCACTGCCAACCACGGCTGGCGGGGATGATGAGCTGCATGGTGGTGATGGTGCCAACGTGATCGTGGGCGGTGAAGGCGCTGATCAAATGACGTCCGGCCCCGGGGCTATTGATAGCATCGTATTGGGCGATCACGGCGAACTGCGCTGGAATGCTCATGGTGTCTTGATTTCCATGCGAAGTATTGCACCGACGGTTGGCGGCGACGACAGGATAACTGTCAGTACGGGTGAGGCAGCCGTTGTCGCTGGCACCGGCGGCGATATAGTTCGAACCGGTAATGAGAATAGCCTGGTTCTGGCCGATCTTGGGCGTATCAGTTGGCATGACAACGGGGTTCTTGATCAGGCCATTTCCACGAATCCGGGGCTTGGCGGTGATGACCACATCAGTCTTGGAAATGGTGACAATCTGGTCATCGCCAGCGATGGCAGCGATCGGATTGACACCGGCAATGGCCGTGACCTGATCGCCGGGGATCATGCCGACGCGATCTTCGATGGGCAGGGCCGGATCGCCAGTCTCGCATCGCACACCTTCGCAATCGGCGGCGATGACGCCATCGACGGAGGCCGTGGCGACGACTGGGTGATCGGCGGTGTCGGCAGCGATGCCATTAGCCTGGCCGGTGGCGATAATACCGTGCTCGGTGATAACGGTCGTATCGAGGCGCTCTACGGAATTCGTTCCCAGGTCAAGAGTCTCGATACCTCGGCCGCCACCGGGGCCGGCGATGTCATCGTTACCGGCCAAGGCGATGACCAGGTGATTGCCGGCATGGGCAGCGACGAGACCCGCAACGCCGGGGGCGAGTCCATCGCTATCGGCGATGACGGTCGCATCGAAAGCAACGCCGAGGGCCGCTACGTCATGGCCGAAACCGGTAATCCGGCCTATGGCGAATCCGACCGACTGATCGGTGGCAGCGATCGCGACATCCTGTTCGGCGGTGCCGGCGGCGATCGACTGGAAGGCAACGCTGGCGAGGATATCCTGTTCGGCGACTTCGGCCGCGTCACCCGTGATCCCGCGCTGCTCACGGTGGAAGCGATCAGCCTCTTTGAAGGAGGTAATGATGAAATCTACACCGGCCCGGACGGCGATATCGCCATTGGTGGCGCCGGTGGCGACGGCTTCTCCGCTTCGTTTGAAGAGGATTCGGTGGTTGGTGACTATGGCCGCTTCCGTATCGCGCTTTCCGAGCCGGACGAGAGTGAACAGGTCATTTCGCTCGTTACCTTGGCACAAGGCCGCCTGGACCTGCTGCGTTCCTCGCAACAGGACCTCTACAGCAATGACGGGGAGAGTGAAGGTGAAGACGGCGATAGCGACAGTGACGGCGGCACCTGGCTGCTGCTGGGAGGGGGAAATACCGCTGGCGTGAATGCCCGCAGCGGCGATGGCGGCAATACGACCACCGCCAACAGCGCCATCGAACGTATGAAGCGGTTGATCTCCGAGTGGCAACAGCGCGAAGGCAGTTCGCTGCGTGGCAGCATTGCCTCGCAAGTCGCTGCCAATGTCTCCAGCGGCGCGGAAGCGGAACGTCAGATACAAGACAATCCTCCCGCCATGGGGGATGCCAATACGGCGATGCAAGGTGACGGCCAGGAAGCCGCTCAGCCATCCGCCGATAATCCGGAGGCACAAACGCAAGAGCAAGAGCCAGAGAGCGATGACGCCGCTCAGGCGCTGATCGAACAGAGTGGTCTGGCGATTCCCGAGGAATTCCTGACGGCGCTTACCGCCTCGACAGGGTGGGGGATCGCCAAGGCCGGTGCCAAGTCGCAGGGGGCGTCTCAAACCCGGCTGGAGGCGCTGCGCCGCGAATGTGCCGCACGCGATTGGCAACGGCTCTGTCAAGGAGGTGATGAGGAGGATGAATGACGTCAACGACCGGTGACGTCGAGACTCAGGCTGCTGCCACCTCGGCGGACATCGTCGATACCCAGGCGTGGCTGACGCGCCACGGCGAGCGTCTGGCCGCGTCGTATCCCGGTGTCGAAGTCGCCGAGGGTATCGTGCTATGGCGCCAGTCGCCGAGCTGGCTGCCGGTCGCGCTATGGCCGGCCAATGCCGATGGCGTGGCACTGCTGGATCTCGCCGACCAGGTGCGTGAGGCGCAGCGCGGTCTGGTCAGTGCTCTGGACCAGGGCGGACTGGCCATTGGCTACCCTGTGCGGGACCTTTCAGACAATGCAGGAGCCTCATTAATCGGGGTCGTGGCGCTGCGTGTCACGCATTCAGGTGCGCCCGCCGAGTCGCCTCGAGAGGACGATCTGGTTCCCTTGATGCAGCGCCTCGAGGACGCCGTTGCCGGCCTCGAGCGCGACATCCTGGCTCGCCACCATGCCATCACGCGGCGTCGGCAGTCGCAACTCGGTGACCATCTCACCTTGCTGGCAGCGGTGCTCGAACAGTCCAGTTTCGATGCCGCTGCGATGCAACTCACTACCCGGCTGGCGGCGGCGCTGGATGCCGAGCGTGTCAGTCTGGGATGGCGGCGGGGCAGTCGTACCCGGATGTGCCAGATCTCCCACAGTGCCCGCTTCAATCGCAAGATGAATCGCATCCGCGCGACCGAAGCGGCCATGGATGAAGCGCTCGATCAGCGCCGGGCGGTGGTCTGGCCTCTCCAGGAAGGCGTCGAGCAGGAAGCGGGCGCGCCGGTCAATCGCTGCCACGGCGTGCTCTGCGAAATGACCGACGTGCCATGTGCCCTGACAGTGCCGTGTCTGGATGACGGCAAGCCCCGGGGGGCGGTGACCATTGAGCGCGAGCAGCCCTTCGATGATGAGGACATCGGGGCATTGCAGAGCCTCATGGCGCTCTGCACCCGCGCCCTGGAAGAGAAGCGACGTAATGACCGCCCGCTGCCGATCAAGGCGATAGCGGCGGTGGGGGAGCAGAGCGCCCGACTGCTGGGGGCGGGGCATCTCGGTTACAAATTGACCGCGATCGTGCTGTTGGCAGTGGCGGCATTTGCGTACTCCGCCACCGGTACCGATCATCAGTCAGCCGATGCGACGCTCAGAAGCGATGTGCAGCGGGTGATCGCTGCGCCCTTTCAGGGGTATATCGACGATGCTCGGGTGCGTGCCGGTGATCGGGTGGAAAAGGGTGATGTTCTCGCCACCATGGATACCCGTGACCTTCGTCTCCAGCAACTTCAATCGCAGAGTGAGCTGGCCAAGCTGTCCAGCGAGGCCCAGGAGCTGCGTGCCGAAGGCGAGCGCGCCTCGCTCAATGTCGTCGATGCACAGCGTGACCAGGCCGAGGCAGAGTTGCAATTGGTCCAGTCACGACTGGATCGTGCCAATCTACGGGCTCCCTATGATGGTGTCGTGGTCAGCGGTGATTTGACCCAACGCCTGGGCAGTGCCGTGGAAGGGGGCGAAGAGTTGTTTCGGGTGGCGCCGGAGGATGACTACCGCCTGGAACTGGCGGTGGATGAAGCGCGCATCAATGATGTCTCTCCGGGACAGCAGGGCGAGCTGATACTATCCGCCATGACCGATACGCCGCTCGACTTCGAGGTGACTCGTCTTACGCCGGAAACCCGCAGTCAGGAAGGTAGCAACCGTTTCATCGTCGAAGCGGAACTCAAGGAGGCGCCGGCCGGACTACGCCCCGGCATGGAAGGGGTTGGCAAGATCGAACTGGGGGAAGATCGATTGATCAGCATCTGGACCCGCGAACTCGTCGACTGGCTGCGTCTCAATGTCTGGCGATGGTGGGGCTGAACCATGGCTGGCGCTCTGTATAGCCAGCACTGGCATCGGGTGGCCGACCTGCGGTTGCGGCTGCGACGCCATGCCAGCCTGCATCGCCATGAATATCGTGGCGAGCCCTGGTACGTGTTGCACGATACGCTCACCGGTCAGGTACATCGCTTCACCCCCGAGGCCTATCAGATCATCGGGCGACTGGACGGTCGACGGACGCTGGGTGAGGTATGGGAGCAGGTCAGCCGCACCTTGGGCGATGCCATGCCCACCCAGCAGGAACTGATCGGCCTGATCGGGCGACTCCACAACGCCAATGTGCTGGCCGGCCATGGCGATATCGACATCGATGAACTGTCACGTCGCCAGCGGAAACACCAGCGCAGCAAATGGCAGCAATTGATCCGCTCGCCGTTGGGTATTCGCATTCCGCTGTTTGACCCCGAACGTTTCGTGGCGGCGACGTATCCGCTGGTCAGACCGTTCATCGGTGCCCTGGGGGCGGCTATCTGGTTGGCGACGGTGGGGTTGGCGCTGGTCGTGGCAGGCATGCATTGGCAAGGATTGACCCACAATCTGGCAGACAGGGTGCTGGGTATCGACAACCTGTTGCTGATGGCGCTGGTCTATCCGTTGATCAAATCGTTGCACGAACTCGGCCACGCCTGGACAACCAAGGACGCCGGCGGCGAAGTCCATGAAATCGGGATCATGCTGCTGGTATTCTTTCCCGTTCCCTATGTCGACGCCAGTGCCGCTGCGGCCTGCCCGGACAAGAGCCGTCGGATGTTGGTCGGTGCCGCCGGTATCCTGATCGAACTCTTCCTGGCGGCGCTGGCGATGCTGGTATGGGCAATGGCCGAACCGGGCGTTCTACGTTCGCTGATGTTCAATGTAATGCTACTGGCCGGGGTCTCGACGCTGCTGTTCAACGGCAACCCATTGCTGCGTTTTGATGCCTATTACGTGCTGGCTGACTGGCTGGAGATTCCCAACCTTGGCTCACGCGCCAATCAGCAACTTGGCTATGCAATCAAGCGATATCTGCTCAAGCGTCGCGACGTCACGGGCCAAGCTGGTTCGCGGCGCGAAGCCCTCTGGCTGGTGAGCTACTCGGTCGTATCGTTTGCATATCGGCTGGTGCTGATGGTGGCCATTGCGACCTTCGTTGCCACCCAATATCTGTTCGTCGGTGTATTGCTGGCGTGCTGGTCCATCTTCATGACACTTATCATGCCCACTCTGAAACTGCTCAAGACCATGACCGTCGAATCCCGTCTGGAAGGCTCACGCCATCGTGCCTGGACCTGGCTGCTGGGTGTGCTTGGCACGCTCGGTGTGCTGCTGTTCGTGGTACCCGTGCCCTATGCCACTGTGGTGCAGGGCATCGTCGACAGCGGTGAACCGACCCACGTGCGTCTCGGTGCAGCAGGAGAACTCAGTGAGATCCTCGTCGAGGATGGCGAAAAGGTCTCCCAGGGAGAAGTGCTCATGCGACTCAATGCCCCGGAACTGTTGGCTGAAGTCAGCCGTCTTGAAGCACATCGCCGCGAAGCCGAACTGCGCTTGCAAGCCAGTGTTCGCGAAGCGCAGGATATCGCCATGGAACGCGAAAATCTCGAACTGGTGGAGCAGCGCCTGGCTGATGCGCGTCTGCGTGCTGCCGCGACCTTGGTGACCAGTCCCCGCGATGGGTGGCTGATGATGCCGGAAGGTCGGCCACCACTGGGGCAGCATTTGCAGCGTGGGGAACCCGTTGCGGTCGTTGTACGCAATGACGATCTACGTATACGCGCCATGCTACCGGCTTATCGACGTGACGAAGTCAGCCGGAAGGTACGGGACGTCAGTCTGCGCCTCCCGGGCCACGACACCAGTGTCGACTCATCTGTGGAATGGATTTCACCTCGAGCGACTCACGATATTCCCAGTGCAACCCTGACTCAGCAGGGAGGAGGCGATATCGCGCTCGATCCGGAAGCCGAGGAGCCGTTGACCGCCTTTCGCCGACATTACCTGGCCGATTTCGATGCCAAAGGTTTGATCGAGAGCAGCCTGCCACTGTTGCTGGATGGTCGTGTGCATGTGCGTATCGAGCATCCGCCGGAGCCTATCGGCTATCGCTGGTGGCGGGCTATCCGACGTAATTTCCTTTCGTTGTTCGACAGATAGTCATGGCTGTTTCCTCGCTTCCTCGCAAGCCAGTCGATGTCCTCGACCGCCCCGAACGCCATGTTGAACCGCCGACACCACTGGAGCGGTTATGGCGCTGGGTCCGTGCCCCATTGCATCTGCCTGATCGCTGTCAACGCTGGAGGCTGCGTGCCGCACTGCCGACGATACACCGCCATGGCGAACGGTTGGCAACGCTCGATGAGCTGTCCCTGAACGACCATATCCTCTCGCTGCGTCGACGACTGCTGGCCCACGGGCTGACCACCCGTCTTATCCGCGAGACATTTGCCACGGTTCGGGAAGTTGCCTGGCGGGAGTTGGGCATGGCGCACCACGATGTACAATTGATAGGCGGACTGGCGCTGTTGGAAGGATGCATCGCCGAAATGCCAACCGGTGAAGGCAAGACGCTAACCGCTACGTTACCCGCTGCCACTGCAGCACTCGCAGGGGTGCCGGTTCACATCATCACCGTCAACGATTATCTGGCTAGCCGTGATGCCGAGAGCATGGGACCTGTCTATGACCGACTGGGGCTGAGAGTCGGGGCAATCGTACACGAAATGGAGCCGATGCATCGGCGATCAGCCTATAGCGCTGATATTACATACTGCACTAACAAGGAACTGGTATTCGATTACCTGCGCGATGGCCGAGAGCTTAAGCAGGATCGCACCCCACTACTCGCTCACGCAGCAAGACTCAAGGGCGCACTGGATGACCAGCGGCTGTTACTAAAAGGACTTCATTTTGCCATTGTCGATGAGGCAGACAGTGTCATGCTTGATGAAGCTCGAACCCCGTTAGTGCTTTCTGGCCAGGACACCACGGATCCAGTCGATATCGCTTTGATTGACGAGGTGCTGGAACTGGCAGGAAAATTTCAGGAAGATGAACACTTCGTTAGGGAGAAAAACCAGCTCCATTTGACCGAAAAAGGCAAAAAGGCCCTCGCCGAGCAGGCTGAACAGCGTCTTGAAGAACAGGGAATACAGAATGGCTGGCTGGGCCGGGCGCGACGCGAATGGTTGCTCCACCAAGCCTTGGTGGCGCGCCACCAAATCCAGCGCGACCGTCACTACCTGGTGCGCGACGGTCAGGTGCAGATTATTGATGAACATAGCGGCCGCGTTTTGGCTGACCGCCGATGGGAGCGGGGCCTACAGCAGATGATCGAGCGTCTTGAAGGATGCGAGCCCAGCGACCCCAACCGAACCCTGGCGCGGCTCACCTATCAACGCTTCTTTCGGCGTTATCAGCATCTGGCAGGGATGACCGGCACCGCCCACGAAGTACGTAGCGAACTTTGGCGAACCTACCGCCTGCGTGTGGTGAGTATTCCCCCTCACAAGCCTTCGCAGCGTGTCGATCTGGGTGTGACTACCTTTAAAGCCGACGATGGTCATCGCTGGCATTATGTCGCTCGACGGGCGCGTGAGTTGACAGCCAGTGGTCGCCCGGTATTGATCGCTACCGTCAGCTTGGCAGACTCTGAAGTGTTATCGTCTGTGCTTGCTCAGCTTGGACTTGATCACTCTGTGCTCAATGCTAGGCAGAATGAGGAAGAAGCTGATGTAATCGCTGCTGCTGGCCAATGCGAGGCCATTACCGTTGCGACCAGCATGGCTGGCCGTGGCACTGATATCGCCTTGGAACCTGCCGCCCGCGAGGCAGGTGGTCTACACATCATCATTGCCGGACTGCATGACGCTTCGCGCATCGACCGGCAGATAGCCGGTCGTTGTGCCCGCCAGGGTGACCCAGGCAGTGTGGAATGGGTTCTGTTTGATCAGAGCACATTACTCAATGAGATTCAGGGTTGGCAGCGTCATTTAGGACCTCTGCACAAACGACTGAAACTTGCCCAAAACCAACGCGAAAGACGGCATGCTCGCGAACGCGCGCGACTGCTCGAAGCCGATTGGCGTGAAGCGGATCAGCTCGGTTTCAGTGGGCGAAGTGAATAGGGGCGGACAGGATCAATTTACGACAGCGGTCAACTCACCATCGTCAAAAGGGCATTAGCCATGTTTCATCGTGCAAACCATATGCTTATTCTGACTCTTGTTGGCTTGCCAAGCCTTGGTTTGGCGCAAGATAGCCGCCAGATTGAAGCGACCAGTTGTCTGGTCGATCCTGGACGGAGTTCCACCATGTCGAGTGAAGTCCCAGGCATGATTGATGAAATCCGGATTGACAGCGGCGATAGGGTTGAGGAAGGCGATACACTCTACACGCTAAAGCGCGATGTGGAAGAAGCCAGTCTTGAGCTCGAAAACGCACGTGCGCAATATGCGTTACGTACGCTGCAACGCAACCAGCGGCTGATTGATCAAGGCATACTCAGTGAAAGCGAGCAGGATCAGATTAGCACGGAACTTTCTCTTGCTCGCCTGCAAGCCAATCAGGCCCAGGCACGACTCAATGAAATGGTGGGAGAAGCGCCCTTCGATGGCGTGATTGCCAGTGTGGAAAGCGAAGAAGGTGAATTCATCGACAACACGCCTATTCTCGAGCTTGTTCAACTCGATCCACTACGTATCGACTTGGTCATGCCGCTCGAAGCCTTTGATCAATATTCGATCGGTGACACCCTCGATATTTACTTGACGGCGCCCGTCGAAAAAACGGTCAGTGCCGAGATAGAACGTATTGACAGTGTTATCGACCCCTCCAGCAGAACCTTTGGTATTCGTCTCCGCCTGGATAATCCCGATGGAAGATACCCAGCGGGCATCAACTGCCGCCTCGCTGATAACACCTGAATCATTCCAGCCTACAATGGCGATTTTGAATATACGACGACGCTACGCTCATGACGAAGAGCCGTCACAGAAGGCTGGCAACGATAAGGATGAAGGTCGCGCTGAATGACCCCAGTGCCAGCAGCACCAACAAGCCGTCATGCACGACGAGTGCCAGGCCTAGCGCTAATAACGCCAGACCAGCCGCTGACGATGAAAATGGCACCAGCTCCATGAAGGGCATGCAAAATCCGACGATGATGCATAGCGAGGCAATTCCATAGCTAGCACCGTTGCGAACGAGAAATGTTAACCTCGGTTTGAGAACGCGATCTATACCTCGTGCCGGCTTGTTGAGCCATTGGAGTGCCTTTTGAAGCTTGCGGCGCTCGATGGAGCGGTTGAGGATATAGCGGGGCAACCAGAACTGTTTTCGACCGATGAGCATCTGTACGGCGATCAGCAAGACGAACGACCCCATGAAGACGGACATGCCGGGTAAACCGCTTAGCGGTGAAAACAGCGTAATACCGATCAGCATCAGCAGCGGACCAAAAGAACGACTGCCAGTCGACTCGACGACCATCCCGACTGAGACCTGATCGTTGTCGTGGGTCAATTGACTAACTCGGTCGAGCAGTTGTTCAAGGCTCTGCAGCGGCTGGCTCATCGAAGGTTTCCATGTGGAAGTCCAGCGCTTGATGCGCTGCTTCTGGTGACTAAAAGTGTGTAAGACAAAGTGTACAAGACGCTGGGACCGCTTCACTGACCGAAGAATTCCCTCGTCCCGCATGCAAGTTGATCTATCGAGAAAGCCATTAAGCTTTCGCTAGCATGGGCAAAACGTCATGGGGAAGAATTGATCGCGGACAGGAGGGCGAATCCTTCAAGCTACAGTCGTTACGTCTCTTGAAGGACAATACGATTCCGGCCCGCGGATTTAGCTTCGTAGAGACCGTTGTCGGCACGCTTGATAGCGGCTTTTAAGGTCTTTTCGCCGTCGGCGATGTGCGTCACGCCGAAGGAGGCGGTGATGGCAATGGTCATCGGTACGCCATCATGTTCAATGGGCACTTGGGTCTGTTCCACGGCGACTCGAATGCGTTCTGCCACTTGCCGTGCTTTCTCCGGTGGGGTGTCGGGCAGCAGGATGGCGAACTCTTCGCCGCCGACACGGCACAACAGATCCTCCTGGCGTAGCAATCCTTTAATCAAGTCGGTAAAGCATTTAAGTACCTCATCGCCGACGTCGTGACCATATTCATCGTTGATGCGCTTGAAATGATCAATATCGATAGCGATGAGAGAGATAGGCGTTTGGTGCCTTGAGGCACGTGACATCTCGACGCTGGCCTGCGCTTGCAAATAGCGCCGATTGTAGACGTTGGTTAAAGGATCGGTCATGGCCTGGGCGCGCAGCTTTTCTTCCAGTTGCTTGCGCTCGGTAATGTCAAAGACGGTGGCGTTCGAGTACTTAAAACGATCGTTTTCCAGATATCCGACACCCTGAATGACCACTTGGCGCTCGTGGCCATCGTTGGCTATCAGCGTGCATTCTGCCTCGCCCTGTCGGCCTGCTTGTACGTCCTGAAAGGCGGCATCAAAATCGGGCAGTGAATCCGGTGAAATAAAATCCCGATAGCAGCGTTTTCCGACAACGTCGCGGGTTAAACCTAGCCAGTCAAGTTCGGTCTGGTTCATTTTAAGGATTACGCCATCGGCGTTCAGTGAATGGTAACCACAGGGAGCGTTTTCATACAGGTTGCTGACTTCGGTGGCTTGCTGCTGTGCCTCTCGACGCAGCTTGCGTTGTTGGTGGCGGCTAATTGACCAATAGATGCCCAGCGCCACCGCCGTGGAGTAGGTGAGCAATAAGAACCAGACAACGATGGCTTCATCTTGTAGCAGCGACTTCCAGGTGGGGGTGGGTAGGCTAACCCCTAATACCCAGGGGAGCGTGTCGTCCTGGCTGAAGATGCGTCCTGTTAGCCCCTCGTAGGCTTCACTGCGTATATCCAAACGTTGGAAACGTAATAAATGGTTGCCAAGGGTGAACGCCCCTTCATCTTGCTCGGTCACGGGTTGCCATGGTTCGGCAGCCAGTCGGGCGTAATTGTCACCAAACCTGATCATCGGCAGCCGTTGACTGCCCTCCGTGAGAAGCCAACCGCCCTGGGCATCCGCCAATAGAACGCCTGCGTCCGGGTCTATGAACATGGCCTGTTGGACGGCTTCTGTCAGATGCTGCCAGTTAAGGCTCAACAGGACCATCCCCTGGCGTTCGCCTTGATCAAAAATCGGGGTGGCGACATTGACGACCGGGACCACTTCGCCACTGAATAGCTCGTATTGGAGATTGCGGCCGGGTGGGGAGATGTAAAGATCACGGGCAGATAGCTTGCTGGCGGCTTTGAAATAATCGGTACTGGCATGGCTATGGTCATCAAAGCGAGGGTCGGAGGTAATCCCGACCGGGGCACGCAGGACTTCGTTGCCCTGATTATCGATCAGTATAAGCTTGGTGTAGCGTGGGTAGTGTTCGATCAGCGTGGCTAAAAAACCGGTCAACTGTGCCGACATTGAGCTGTCGACGCCTGCGCCATTCTCGCCTGTCATGTGAGACTTGATGAGCGGCATTTCGGCCACCGCGAGCGCGTAACTGAGCGTCTCCTTGATATCGCGTAACAGGGTATCTTTGCCCACCTGCATGATGGCGCGAGTTTCTGCACGGATGCTTTCCTGGCGGGTTTCCAGGTGCACATGAAGTACCGGCCATAGCGTAGCGGTGACCAGAATCAACGGTAAGGTTACGGCCATCAAGAGGCGCACGTACAGGCGCTGTTGAGTCAATTGAGATTCCTGTGATTATTTTAAAGAGCTATTGTCTTTAGTACATAAAGTATACGCCAATAGCCGATGATCGGATATGCGCGAAAGCCAGCATGCCGGGGGTATTCGATAGTTTGCTAATTGCTGCGAAGACGCTTCAAATGGCTGATAAGCTGCTTTTTCTCTCCAGCGTTTAAATGTACTGAAAGTGAGCACTTTTATGCGTCTTAGTTACCATGGCCCGTCACCAGAAATGGTCGGCTTTTTATTGTTGCCGCAGTTTTCCATGATGGCTTTTTTTGCGGCCGTTGAGCCGCTGCGTATCGCCAATCGCATTGCCAGCCGCCCGTTGTTTGATTGGACCTTGATTAGTGCCGATGGCGGGCCGGTAACGGCGTCCAACGGCATGACGCTCATGGCAGATCAAGCCACCCGAGAGGTGCATCACTTGCCATCCTTGGCAGTATGCAGTGGCTTTACCCCTGAGGCGCATCTCACTCGGCCGTTAATGGCGTGGCTTCACCAGTTGGACCAGGCGGGCTGCTGTTTGGGCGGCATTGATACCGGCGCGTTTCTGCTCGCCGCCACCGGGCTGTTAAAACGTGAACGGGTGGCGCTGCACTGGGAAAGCCTGCCTGCTTTTCGCGAACGCTTTCCGGGTATCGATACGACCGATGAACTTTATGAGTTGGGCGAGCGGCGTTTTTCCTGCGCTGGAGGAGCCGCCGCGATGGATATGGCGTTGGAGGTGATTGCGCGGCGCCATGGCGCGAAGTTGGCCATCGATGTTTCCGAGCAGCTCATCCATGATCGTATCCGCACCCGCAGCGACCAGCAGCGCATGGCCCTGGTAAAACGCCTGGGTACCCACAACCGGCGCGTGGTCGAGGCGGTGGCGCTCATGGAGCAGAACCTTGAAGAGCCGCTCACCCTTGAAGAAGTGGCGAGCAGGGTAGAGGTGTCGGTGCGGCAGCTACAGCGGCTGTTTGAACAGGAATTGAATGCCACCCCGCGTCAATGGTACCTGCAGCTGCGCATTAAACGCGCCCGGCGCCTGCTTGCCGAGACCGATCTGGCGATCTTGGCAGTAGCCGTGGCCTGCGGGTTTAGTTCGTCGTCGAGTTTTGCGCGAGCGTTTCGCGCCTATTACGGCGTCTCGCCACGGCAGATACGCTATACATCAGCGGAATAAGCCATTTGTATCCTGTTGGTCGCCTAATGAGTAATAATTGTCGCTTGGCGATTAGTAGTGGGATGGAAGCCGCGCATACTGGCAGAACCTAATCAACAAGAGGGTTTAGCCAGATGCCGACCACTATCAAATCGATGTCGTTAAAAGCGGGTTTTTTACTTACTGCGTTGACCGCTACACCTGCTATGGCAGAGCTCGACGAGCTGCGCTTTGGGGTACCGCCGTGGCCAGGTGTCACCGTGAAATCCGAAGTGGCGGCCCAGCTGCTCGAAACCATGGGTTACCAGACGCGGCAGCAGGATCTAGCCGTGAGTGTCATTCTTGAAGGCTTGTCGAATAACGATCTTGAGGTCTATTTAGGCGGCTGGTACCCCGTGCAGACCGATATGGTCGAGCCGTTGGTGGCGGACGGCAAAGTAGAGAAAGTGGTTTCGAACATCAGCGGTGCCAATTCCGGGCTGGTAGTTCCCCAGTACGTTTACGACGCTGGCGTGACGACGGTCGCTGAGCTGGCAGAGCATCACGACCGGTTCGACGGTGAAATCCAGGGCATTGAAGCCGGAACTGGTATCAACGAGGCGATTCTCAACGCCATTGATAACGACCTTGCCGGGTTGGGCGATTGGCAGCTCCGCGAAAGCTCGACTTCGGCCATGCTTGCCCAGGCTGAGCAAAAAATGGCCGATGAAGAGTGGGTGACCTTTGTTGGCTGGGAGCCTCACTGGATGAACGTGAGCTTCGATTTGGCCTACTTGGCCGATAGCGACGACGCGGGGGTGGCCGCTATTGAAAGCACCGTATGGACGATTACGCCTGCCAGCCTGGCGGACGAAGCACCGGAGGCCCACCGTTTCCTCTCGCAGTACGTGATCGATATCGAAGACCAGAACGAGTGGGTGCATGAGTACAGCTACGAAGAGCGCCCGGCGGATGAGGTCGCGCATGAGTGGATCGGCAACAACCTGGATACTGTAGCCGAGTGGCTGGAAGGCGTTGAGACCCGCGATGGTGAATCCGCTATTGAGCAGGTGCGAGCAGTCTATCAATAAACTCTAGCTCGCTTAGGGCCTGTTGGCTTGATCGACAAGGCGTCTGCAAAGCGCCTGGCAGAAATCCTGCCAGGCGCTTTTCATTGAAGGCAGCAGCGCATGAGCGTGTAGCACACCGTGCACCATCTGCGGTGCGCAACGATAGCCCACTGAGGCGCCCGCTTCCTGCCAGTTACCGACTGCGGTTTCGATGGGCCGAGTCAGCGGGTCGCGCTCCACCGTCAGTATTTCGATGCCCGTCGCAGGTGGCGCAAGATCGCGCTTGGCGGCGCTGATCTCTGGGCAGCGTTGGCGAACGCCCAGTATATCGTCGCGTGAGAGTAGTGGGGCATCCTCCCCGAGACACCCAGGTGATAGCTCGCCAACCGTTGGATAGATCAACCCAAGCGGCGGTGCCTCGATCAAAGGGTGGGCAAGATCGATCGCCAGCCGCCCGCCTGCGCTGTCACCTACCAGCGCAATGGGCTGTATCGCTTCCAGCACCGTTTGACAGTCTGCCAGCATATCGGGGTAAGCGACCTCGGGCGCAAGCCGGTAGTTGACGCTTACCACTTCACGACCCAGCGCATGGGCCAGGCTGGCGGCGGGGCCATGGTGGCTTTCGGTCGAGCCGATGGTAAAGCCGCCACCGTGTATAAACAGCACACATCCCGTTAGGCGTTGCTCGGGGATAAAATGGCGTACATCGACGCCATCCATAGTGCCGTTTTTAATCTGCATACCGGTCGGATCAGAAGGGGCGAATGTTCGGCAAAGAATGTCATAGGCGCGCCGCGCCTGGGGTAATGGCATTTTTTCCATTTCCGCCAGTTGTGCACTGAAGCGTTGAATAAAGGCATCAATGTGCATCGCGTTTGCCTTTTCGCATCACCTGTCCTGGACAACCTGTTTTGTATAACCTAGCGCCGTATGCCGATAGTGCGTCCTGCAAGCTCCGGCCACAGGTCTTTGTTGGCTTGAGGAAGCTTCGCCACGGAGCTTGCTACCGGCTCAGGAAACGCGCTGGGGCGGCCTGATCCCTGTTCCATGCCCATCAGCATCTGTTCGCTGCTCGCCAGCACGTTGTCTTCATCATCGAACATGGCGAAAAACACATGCAGGCGTTTAGCATCGCTATCCAGTAGCGTCAGGTCGACGCTTAACGGTTGGTCCTGGTGTGCCTCGCGGCGATAGCACAGGTGGGTTTCCAGCGTGTAGATCGTATAGCCGTAGTGCGCCCGGCCCGCTTCGTCGAGCCCTATCTGGTCGATCAGCGCTTCACAGGCCTGGGAGAAGACGCGGGCGTATGCCGCGTCGTTCATATGCCCATTGTAGTCGACCCACTCAGGGGCGACTTGGGTTTCATGGATGATCATTAAATGCGTCCTTTTAAGCCCTCGGCTTCCGGCCAGTACTTGTGGACGACCTCAAGCAGCTCGACCAGAAAGTCATCGCGACGCTTGTCCAGTGTCGCCACCGAGCGCCCCGCGGCCTGATGTTCACAGCCTTCTACCACTTTATCAATCAATTCGTCGGTAAGTTCCGGGGCTTCCAGTTTGGTCCAGGGTAGTTTTAACGCCGGGCCGAACTGTTCCAGCATATGGCGCATGCCTGATTCACCGCCCGCAAGATGAAAGGTTAAAAAGGTGCCCATCAACGGCCAACGAAGCCCACAGCCGTAAACCACGGCCGCATCGATTTCTTCGGTGGTCGCCACGCCATCGTTGACCAGGTGCAAGGCTTCCCGCCACAGCGATTCCATCAAGCGGTCGGCGATATGGCCTTCTATTTCTCGGCGAACCACCAGCGGACGCATGGCGAGCGACTGATAACGTTCCTGGGCGGCGGCCATCTGCTCGGGCTGGGTGGCCTCACCGCCAACAAGCTCCACCAGCGGCAGTAAATATACCGGGTTGAAGGGGTGGGCGACGATCACGCGACCGGGTGCCTGTTGGCACTGCTGCTGCAGATCGGTGGGCTTGAAGCCGGAGGTGGACGAGCCGATGATGGTGTCCGGTGCGGCCGCAGCGTCAATGGCCGCTAGAATTTCTTGCTTGAGCGGTAGACGTTCGGGCACGTTCTCCTGAATCAGATCAGCACCGCTTATGGCCTCCTCAATCGTTGCCACAAACGTCAGCCGCTCAGGGTTGGCATCTGGTGCCAGGCCGAGCTGGGTTAACGACGGCCAGGCGTTGTCGATAAATGAACGGGTACGTTCCGGTGCTTTGGGGTCTGGATCGAAAGCGACGACGTCCCAGCCCTGGGCGAGGGCACGGGCAATCCAGCCGTTGCCAATCACGCCGGTGCCAATCGCGGCTAAACGGCTCATGCATCACCTCCTGATGGGGTGCCCATGACATTTCCGGTCATCGGGTCGCGTAGTTTGAGATGCGCGCGGGTTTCTGCAGGCGTCATCACCCGGGCGCCCAGGTTCTCAATAATGGTCGAGGCTTTCTCGACCAGTTGGCCGTTGTTAGCCAGCACGCCTTTCTCCAGAAACAGATTGTCTTCCAACCCAACCCGGGCGTGGCCACCCAGCAGCACCGCCTGAGCGACCATGGGCATCTGATGGCGACCAATACCGAAGGCGGCCCAGTTGGCGTTATCCGGCAGCTTGTTGCGCATGGCCAGCATGGTTTCGGTGTCGGCTTCGGCGCCCCAGGGGATGCCCAGGCAGAGTTGATAGAGAGGGTCACCGTCGATCAACCCCTCTTGCTGAAGCTGACGGGCAAACCAGACATGGCCCAGGTCAAAGCACTCAAGCTCTGGTTTGACACCGGCGGCTTGCACCAAACGAGCATGTTCGCGCAGCCAGTCGGCGGGGTTCACGTAGACCATGTCGGCAAAGTTGAGGCTGCCGCAGTCCAGGGTGCACAGCTCGGGGAGCAGCTCACCCACCGGTGCATGACGTTCAGCGGGCGTCTGTATATCGGTGCCTGGGCCGCCGCGGGTGGGATCGCTTACATCTGGTATCCAGTCGCCGCCGCCACCGGCGGTGATGTTCATGACGATATCGACATCCGCCTCTCGCACACGCTCCATCACCTCACGGAATTGCTCGGTGGAATGGCTGATGCCACCGGTTTCAGGGTCGCGCACGTGGATATGCGCGATGCTGGCCCCGGCGCGGGCAGCCTCGATGCAGGACGCCGCGATGGCCTTGGGCGTAATGGGTACATTGGGGTTTTTAGTCGTGGTATCACCCGCGCCGGTAACGGCGCAGGTGAGGATGACATTGCGATTCATGGCGCGCTCTCTAATCAGCGGTTTATTCGCTGACTAGTGTGTCGCGGTGGATAAAAAAGAGTTGTCCTGAAGCGTCATTCACTATACATAACCTGCCTAAAACGCTTGGCGCGTTTTGTCGCCCGCCTTGTGAATGCCTAGGCGTTAGGTTGATCGACAAAAACGGCCCCGCACTATTCAGCTTTCTTCCTGCCAGGCAGCGCCATCCGGGAAACGGTGCCTGGCCAGCGAGTCGGCATGCATGGTGATGCTATAACCGGCGGCAGTCGGCACCTGGTAACGGCCTTGGCGAACGACGACCGGGTCGACGAAGTGCTCGTGCAGATGGTCGACGTACTCAAGTACCCGGCCCTCTAGGCTACCCGACACAGCGATGTAGTCGAACATCGAGATGTGCTGGACGTATTCGCAAAGCCCAACGCCGCCAGCGTGTGGGCAGATCGGCACGCCGAACTTGGCGGCCATCAGCACCACCAGGATGACCTCGTTGAGCCCGCCCAGTCGCGCAGCATCGATCTGGCAATAGTCGATGGCGTCGGCCTGCAGGAACTGCTTGAACATCACCTTGTTATGACAATGCTCACCGGTGGCCACGCCGATCGGCGCGACACGGTGGCGTATCTCGGCATGGCCGAGGATGTCATCCGGGCTGGTGGGCTCTTCGATCCACAGCGGGTCGAACTCCGCCAGGCGGCGCATCTTGGCCACTGTCTCATCGACTTCCCAGACCTGGTTGGCATCCATCATCAGCACGTTGTCCCAGCCGATTTCCTCGCGCAACAAGGCGGCGCGTCGGGCATCTTCGTCGAGATCGCCGCCGATCTTCTGCTTGAAGTGCGTCCAGCCCTCGGCCAGGGCCTCGCGAGCCAGTTGGCGGACCTTGTCGTCGGTGTAGCCGAGCCAGCCTGCCGAAGTGGTGTAGCCGGGAAAGCCGTCACGACGCATTTCGGCTTCCCGCTCGGCCTTGCCGGGGGCCTGCTTGCGCAGCAGGGCGATGGCTTCTTCCGGCGTCAAGGCATCGGTGACGAAGCGGAAGTCGAGGCAGCGTACCAGCTCTTCAGGGCTCATGTCGGCGAGCAGCTTCCACACCGGCTTGCCTTCGCGCTTGGCCCACAGGTCCCAGACGGCGTTGACCATGGCGGCGGTGGCCAGATGGATCGCGCCCTTGTCGGGGCCGATCCAGCGCAGTTGGCTGTCGCCGGTGATCTCACGCCAGAAAGCACCCATGTTGGCGGTGATCGTCTTCAGCGAGCGGCCCTCGAGGAGCGGAGTGAGTGAGCGAACGGCGGTGACCACGATCTCGTTGCCGCGGCCGATGGTAAAGGTCAGGCCATGGCCCTGGGGGCCGCTTTCGTCATCGGTGTGCAGGATCACATAGGTGGCCGAGTAATCAGGTGCGGCGTTCATGGCGTCTGAGCCGTCCAGCGAACGGGAAGTCGGAAAGCGTATGTCCTGGACCTCAACGCGAGAAATGGTGGTCATGGTGGCGTCCTCATGGTCGTTGGCGTTGGTGGGTAATGCGAATGGCTAAGAAGGTGAACTGGCATCTGGCCAACTTTCACCTATGATGCAAGCAATGTCATGATGTATGAAAGGTATGCCATAAACCCTAACGCAACCTAATGGCGATTGCCACACGATAACCAATCAGGAGTGCAGCATGTTCGATGAAATGAAAGGCAAACGAATACTGGTGACCGGTTCGAGTCGGGGGATCGGCGCGGCAGTTGCCAGGCGGCTCGGTGGACTGGGGGCGCGCGTGGCGGTGCATTACCACCGCAGTGAAGGACCGGCCCAGGCGGTCTGCGACGATATCCGCCAGGCGGGCGGTGAGGCCTTTCTGATTCAAGGTGATATCAGCCGCACGAAAGAAGCCACCGCGATCGTCGATCAGGCGGCGGAGCAACTGGGTGGGCTCGACCTGTTGATCAACAATGCTGGCGATATGCAGGGACGCGTCAGCCTGGACGAGATGGATGATGACTATTACGACCGCGTCATGGACCTCAACGCCCGCTCGGTTGTCATGGCCAGTCGGGCGGCGCTGCCTCATCTGCGCCAGGCGGGGGCTGGCAATATCATTCATACCGGCTCGATTGCTGCGCGCAATGGCGGTGGCACTGGCGCGGGTCTCTACGCCTCGGCCAAGGGCTTCGTCACTACCTTGACCCGCAACATGGCCAAGGAACTCGCCAGCGACAATATTCGTGTCAATGCCGTGGCTCCTGGCGTGATTACTACGGATTTCCACGCGCGCCACTCCAACGATGCCCAGATGGAAGCCGCGCGGGCTACGATCCCTCAGGGGCGTCTCGGCAGCGCCGAGGATTGTGTTGGCGCCTATCTGTTCCTGGCGACGGACGCCCTCAGCGGCTACATCACCGGGCAGATTATTGAAGTCAACGGCGGGCAGTTGATGCCATGAGTCGCAATAGGCAGTACGACATCGCCATTACCATGGGGGACCCGGCGGGTATCGGCCCCGAGATCATCTGCCGGGCCGTCGCTGACATGTCGCCATCGGCGCGGACGGGCACGCTGTTGGTCGGCGATCCGGCGATCTTTCGACGTGCCGCGCAAACCATCGGCAGCGACCTGGATTTCGCGCCTTTGGATATGGTCGACGCCGATATAGATCGTGTGGCAGTCGCGGTGGTGGAGGCGCCCGCCGATGCCGACATTCCCGACGGCGAGATCAGTGCCGGTGCCGGTGACATGGCCTTTCGCTGCATCGCCAGGGCCGTGGAGCTGGTGCAGAGCGGTCAGGCCGGGGTGATTGTCACGGCGCCGTTGAACAAGGCAGCACTGCATGCGGCCGGTCATTATTACGATGGCCACACCGGCATGCTGGCGGCGCTAACCGGTGCGCCCTCATCGTTCATGCTGCTGGCCTCCGAGCACTTGTCGACCCTGCATGTGTCGACCCATGTATCGTTACGTGAGGCCATTGATCGGGTAACGCCTGAACGGATCATTGCCACCGTCGAGGCCGGTGACGAGCATCTCAGGTCGCTGGGAATGGCCAATCCGCGCATCGCGGTGGCCGGACTTAATCCGCACTGCGGTGAGGGCGGTATTTTCGGCGACGAAGATACCCGCTGTATTGCACCGGCTGTCGAGACCCTCAAGGCGCGTGGATTTGAAGTCAGGGGCCCGATCTCCGCCGATACCGTCTTTTATCGCGCCTCAAAGGGCGAGTTCGACCTGGTGGTTGCCCAGTATCACGACCAGGGGCATATCCCGGTCAAGCTGATTGCCTTCGACACCACGGTGAACGTCAGTCTTGGTTTGCCGATACGGCGCACGTCTGTGGATCATGGTACCGCCTTTGACATTGCCTGGCAGGGCAGGGCGGATGCGACCAACATGGGAGCGGCGATTGCGTACGCGCATCGATTGGTGGCTGGAATGAGAGCTAACCCCAATGGGCGTGAGTGAGTGCCGCGTCGCCATTGTCGCCGACGACCTGACCGGTGCGCTGGACGCCGCGGCGCCTTTCGCCCAACGCGGCGCGACGACGCGCGTGGTCATCGCGCTGGAGGGGCTGGAAGCTTCCCTGGACGCGTGGCAAGGGGCGCTCTCTGACGTGATCGCGGTGACGACCGAATCACGCCACTTGACGGCATCGGCGTCGGCAGAGCGCGTGACCCAGGCGACCCGGATACTCGCTCGTCTGGCTCCCGCTGTGTGGTTCAAAAAAATTGACTCGACACTGCGCGGCCAGGTAGTGGCTGAGAGCCTGGCGATGCACCGGGCTTGTTGTCGACGGCTGTTGCTCGCCCCAGCCGTTCCTTCTCAGGGCCGCACGACCTGTGATGCCCGAATCCTCGTGTACGGCCAACCCCTCGAAGCAACCGACTTTGCCCGCGACGCACGTTCCCTACCGCCAAGTGGTGAGCTGGATGCCCTGTTCGCCGCCGCCGGATTACCCCTGGCGCGCCATGTTCCAGGGCAACGATTGCCGATGGCGGACAGCGTGGCCGATGCCGAAACAGATGCCGACCTTGAGGCCCTGGCCGGTGAGGTCGGCGACGAGCCGGGTAAGTGGCTGGCGGTAGGGGCTGCGGGGTTGAGTCGCGCCCTGGCTCAAGTCATGTTCGGTGAGGCGGTGTCGCTTGACCATATGCCTTTTACCGGACTCTGGATGGCCGTTGGGTCACGCAGCGAGCGAGCCGCGCAGCAGGTGGCCGCGCTGCGTCGATACACCCCTGATTTACCGGTGGTGACGGATATCGCTGACGTGACGGTCGAGTCACCTTGCCTGTTGCTGACACCTTATCCAGAAGCGCCGCCGCGGGATGCCAACGAGGTGGCGGCAACGCTTGCCGATGCACTTGCCGTGGGCATGCTGGCGGCCAGGCAGCGCCTCTACCTGGTGACCGGTGGTGATTGTGCCAGTGCGCTGATGAAAAGGCTGGATGCTTGCTATATCGAGGTGGCGGGCGAGTGGGAAGCAGGCATGGTACTGGGCTATCCGCAGGGCAACCGGAAGTGGCCCTTGCTGACCAAGGCAGGTGGCTTCGGCGACGAGGCGTTGCTGGTGCGCTTGCTAAGATCCCTGGATTGAACGCCAATCCAGAGGTTGCATTGCCCAGAATTGGCGACTAGATTGGATTATGATGGTATGACACGTATACAAAAAGTCCATCACCTTCACTTTCAAATCACCCAACAATCCAACTCCCCAATCATCACGCTATGGAGCACAATAAAATGGGTAACGCCAACTTCCGACTCAAAACCTTCCATCGTCTCGCCACCGGCACCCTCCTGCTGGCGGGCATGACGGCAAGCGGCTATGCCTTCGCCGAAACGCTCAATTTTGCCCACGTCTACGAGACATCCGAGCCCTACCATGAGTGGGCGCTGTGGGCGGCCGATGAGATCGAGGAGCGCACCGACGGCCGCTACGAGATCGAGGTTCATCCCGCCTCGTCGCTAGGTAAAGAGGCCGATATCAACGAGGGCCTCCAACTGGGTACCGTGGATCTGATCTACACCGGCAACCAGTTCGCCGGGCGTTTTTACGGACCCATCGGTATAGCGGGAGCGCCCTACATGTTCCGCGATTTCGATCACTGGCGTGCCTATGCCGACAGCGATCTTTTCGACGAGATCGCCCAGGGCTACCAAGATGAGACCGGCAACGTGCCGCTGGCGATGAACTACTATGGGCGTCGTCATGTGACCTCCAATGAACCCATTAACGAGCCGGCGGATATGGAAGGCCTCAAGATCCGCACGCCTAATGCGCCAATGTACATGATGTTCCCCGAGGCCGTGGGAGCCAATCCGACGCCTATTGCCTTCGCTGAGGTCTATCTCGCGCTTCAACAAGGGGTCGTGGATGCCCAGGAGAACCCACTGCCGACCATTCGCGCCAAAGCCTTCTACGAGGTGCAGGACTACATCAACCTGACCGGGCACATCACCGACTCGCTGATCACCATTGCCGGTGGGCCACTGTGGAACCGCCTTTCCGAAGAGGACCGCGAGATTTTCCGCGAGGTCTACATGGAAGCCGGTGAGAAAATCACCGAAGACATCCTCCAGTCCGAAGAAGATCTCGTTGCCTGGTTCGAGGATCAAGGGGTGACCGTCAATGAAGTCGACATCACGCCATTCCGCGAAGCCACCGTGCCGTACCATACCGGTGAAGATGCGACCTGGGATCAGGAAGCCTACGACCGCCTTCAGGCGATCGGTCAGTAAGCCTCTTCTCATAGCCGACACGCCATCCCCTGAAGGGGGTGGCGTCTTCTGCGGAGCTTGCAAATGACAATCGATAAATGGCCTGCCGAAACATCCGACTTTCAGATGGAGGAAGACGATACCTTTGAATGGCGCGACTATGGGGTCGAGGATTACGCCACCCTGGTGGTGTTCTGGCTGCTGGCGCTGGATGTGTTCATGCAGTTCTTCAGCCGCTATGTGCTGGGAAACTCGATTGCCTGGACGGAAGAGATGGCTCGCTACCTGTTAGTGACCGTGGGGTTCATGGGAGGCTCCATGGCCGTCCGCACAGGTACGCATATTTCCGTCGAATTCTTCTATCGCTATATGCCCGGCTGGATGAGTCGGCTGCTCATGACCCTGGTGGATATCGTCAGCATTGGCTTCTTCGCCATAGGTGCCTGGATCACCTGGAAACTCGCCGACCGGACCACGGCGTTGATGGCATCCGTCGATATCCCCAAGAGTTTTCTCTACTACCTGGTGTTATTGGGTTTCCTCTTGATGTTGGGCCGGGCGATCCAGATAGCGGTACTTCGCTGGCGCAACCGCAGCCCCTCGCATCCTGACGCCCCATAACGACCACTTTGGCCGGAGCTTTCCCCATGTCCCATTTCCTGGCTATGCGCCCTCGAGGGGCGTTGGTTTCACCCCTGGTCGCCGCCCTTGCGGTATCGGGTTGCTTGACCCTGGCTTTCTTCGGCGAGTATCTACTGTTCCTGTTTGCCGCGCTGTTCACCATGTTGCTGCTGGGTGTGCCGATTGCCATCAGCCTGGCGGGTTCCTGCCTGCTGTATGTCTATCTCACCGGGCGCGTGCCCGATGTGGTGGTCGTGCATCGAATGGTCAACGGCGTTGACAGCTTTCCGTTGTTGGCGATCCCGTTCTTCATCCTGGCGGGCAACCTGATGAACAATGGAGGTATCACCAAACGCATTTTCGATTTTGCCAAGGCGTTGATGGGTTGGATGCGCGGTGGTTTGGGCCATGTCAATGTCGGCGCCAGCATCGTCTTTTCCGGCATGTCCGGTGCGGCGGTGGCTGATGCCGGTGGCCTCGGGACTATCGAGATCAAGGCCATGCGCGATGCAGGCTACGATAAGGAGTTCTCGGTGGGTATCACGGCCGCCTCTTCAACAATCGGGCCGATTATCCCGCCCAGCTTGCCCATGGTCATCTACGGCGTCATGGCGTCGGTCTCCGTGGGTCAGCTGTTCGCCGCCGGGCTTATTCCAGGTCTGCTGATGGGCGTGGCACTGATGGTGATGATCACGATCATGGCCAAACGTCGCGGTTATCCCCGGGATTCGGCATTCTCGATTTCGCACCTATGGACGACGTTCCGCCGTGCTTTCCTGTCCCTTTTGACACCGGTGATCATCGTCGGTGGCATCATCTCTGGTGTCTTTACCCCCACCGAGGCCGCCATCGCAGCGGTGGTCTATGCGCTTTTCCTGGGCGGGGTGGTGTATCGAATCCTCACCTGGCGTCGCCTGATGAAGGTCAGCATGGAAACCATCGAGACGACAGCCGTCATTCTGCTGATTGTCGCGGGTGCTTCGATCTTTGCCTGGATCATGAGCAGCAACCAGGTAACGCAGCATGTCATGGGACTTTTGGGCCCCTTTGCCGATAATCCCATCGCTCTGCTGATTATCATCAATCTTGTGCTGATCCTGGTTGGCTGCTTCATGGAGACCATTGCGGCTATCACCATTCTGGTGCCCGTGCTGCTGCCGGTGGCCGTATCCGCGGGTGTAGATCCGGTGCACTTTGGCGTGATCATGGTGCTCAACCTGATGATTGGCCTGCTGACGCCGCCGGTGGGTATGGTGCTTTATGTCCTATCGCGGGTCTCGAACATTTCCTTCGAGAGTTGCATGCGCGGCACGCTGCCGTTTCTCATTCCGCTGGTGATCTCGCTGTTGCTGGTGACCTTCATTCCAGCGATTTCACTGTGGCTGCCAACCCTGGTCTACCGTTGAGTTTGACTTAAGGAGCTGTTTGTCGATGACACCCGATTCGCCTGATTTTCGCGTTGCCGTTACTGATCTGGAACGTTTCATCGATCGTATTCTGCATCGCGCGGGAGCAGATGTGGCCTCCGCCCAGGCCGTGACCCGCGCGCTGGTCACGGCTTCGCGCATGGGGACGGACAGCCATGGGTTGCGGCTACTGCCGCACTATATCCAGGCATTGCAAGGCGGGCGTATCAATGGCCGACCCGAGATGCAGTTTACCCAACCCCTGCCAGCCACTGGATATCTGGATGCCGATGACGGCCTAGGGCATTTGGCGGGCTACACGGCCATGGGGCATGCTGCTGACATGGCCGAAAAAGTGGGGCTGGGCGCGGTGGCGGTGGGTAATTCATCCCACTTTGGCGCTGCAGGTTGCTACGCGCTGGCGGCCGCTGAACGGGGTTTGATCGGTATGGCCTTCTGCAACTCCGACCCTTTCGTCTTGCTGCACGAGGGACGGTCGCCGTTTCATGGCACCAATCCGATTGCCTTTGCGGCACCGGTCAATGGCCAAGCTCCCTACCTGCTGGATATGGCGACCAGCTCGGTGCCCTGGAATCGCGTTCAGCAGTACGGCGCCATCGGTCGTGAACTTCCGGACCAGGTCGCGGCGGATGCCAAGGGTCGCGTGACCCGCACTCCAGCCGAGGTGTCAGCGTTGTTACCGCTCGGCGGAAGTGATTTCGGCTTCAAGGGGGCAGGACTCGGTGGCATGGTCGAAATATTGAGTTCAACGCTTTCAGGCATGCTTAACGGTTTCCGCCTTTTGCCAATGGGCGGGCCCGACATGGCGACACCGCGGGGAGTAGGGCACTTTTTTCTGGCGATGAACCCTGATGCCTTTAATGAAAATGCATCCTTTGAAACCTGTCTGCGTGAATACCTCGAGGACCTGCGTGCTCAGCCCGCCAACGAGGGGGCTGAGGCACTGGCACCTGGGGACCGGGAGTGGCGATGCCTTGACATGCGGGATGCTAATGGCATCCCCCTGGACAGGGCTAATCAGGCCGCTTATGCCGCGCTGGCCGAGCAGTTCGACGTTGAGCCGCTGACGCCTGTGCGCTGAAAAAGACGCCTTTCCTGCCCCGAAATGACGGCGAAATGCGGTAAAATATGGCCATAAGGATAAAGAAAGGTTTGTTTTCTTTATCGAGGACAGTCAGGAGAAGGCGTGCATGAGTCGATATCAGGTAGAGCGCAAGACACTATCCGAGCAGGTAGCCGAGCAACTGGAGGCCGAGATACTCGAGGGACGTTTGAGCGAAAATGCGCAATTGCCTTCAGAGCGAGAACTGATGGAGCAGTTTGGGGTAGGTCGTCCGGCGGTGCGCGAAGCGTTGTTCTACCTTCAGCGGCTGGGCTTGATCGCCATCAATAGCGGGACGCGTGCGCGGGTTATTCGGCCTACGGCCGAGGCGGTGATGTCACGCCTTTCGGGGGTGACCCGGCAACTGCTATCCAAGCCTGACGGGCAGCAGTATTTCCAGGAGGCCCGCGCCATGTTCGAGATATCGCTGGCCCGTTACGCCGCCGTCAATGCCAGTGAAGAAGACTTCCAGCGCCTGCGCGATGCCCTGCAGGACAATCGCGATGCCATCGGCGACGAGGCGCGTTTCAAGCGTTCAGATAACGAATTTCATGGGGTACTGGCCAGTATCGGGCGTAACCCGATTTTCGACGCTATTCATGTGGCACTCTCAGAGTGGCTTGATGACCGTCGTGCACAAGTGCTGCAGCAAGAAGGCGAGGATAAGGCCGCGACAGCAGCGCATACCGAAATCATCGAGGCCATCGAATCGCGGGACCCCGATGCCGCCGAGGCAGCCATGCGCCGCCACCTGGACCGCCACTATGGCACCTACATGCAGCTCAAGAAACGCCTGTCAGCGTCAAACTGAGCACGAACAGGCGATTGGGGGGGCAGTTCAGATAGCGGGCTTTCCCAGTTCACGGTGAGGTGGGTTGTGATGCTTTCGTTTCAGCTCGGTTCATCGGCAACCACTTGCTGGTTCTGTTCGCCCAGCCCCTCGATACCCAAGCGCATGCGCTGGCCAGGGCGGAGGTAGACCGATGGTTTCTGACCCATGCCGACGCCTGGCGGGGTACCGGTCGAGATCACATCCCCCGGCTGCAGGCTCATGAAACGGCTCAGGTAGCTGATCAGGAAAGGAATCTGGTACACCATGGTGCGCGTGCTGCCGTCCTGGTAACGCTTGCCATCCACCTCGAGCCACATGTCCAGCTCGTGCGGGTCGGCCACCTCGTCGGGGGTGACCAGCCAGGGGCCCATCGGGCCGAAAGTGTCGCAGCCCTTGCCCTTGTCCCAGGTGCCGCTGCGTTCGAGCTGAAACTCGCGCTCGGAAACATCGTTGATCACGCAATAACCCGCCACGTGTTTCATGGCATCGGCTTCGGCGATGTACTTGCCGCCTTCACCGATCACTACACCCAGTTCGACTTCCCAATCGGTTTTCTGCGAATCACGCGGGATGATGACATTGTCATCGGGGCCGCAGATGGCGCTTGTCCATTTGTTGAACACCACCGGCTCGGGGGGCACCTGGGCACCGGTTTCGGCGGCATGGTCGGAGTAGTTGAGGCCGATGCACAGGAACTTGCCGACACCGCTGACGCAGGGGCCGAGGCGTGTGTCTTTAGGCACTTCCGGCAGTTTGTCGGTATCCAGCTCAGCCAATACGGACAGGTGGTCACGGCTGAGGTGGGGGCCATCGAGATCGGGCAGGTGGGCCGACAGGTCGCGAATGACCCCTTGGGTATCCAACAGGCCGGGCTTTTCGTGGCCCGGAGGGCCGAAGCGCAGTAATTTCATGTGTGCTCCTTATAAATGTGGGCATTGATGTCGTGCATTAGCCATCATCTGACATGGCATTATCAGTTTAACCAGCCGCCATCGATGATCTGAGTGGTGCCGGTGGTATAGGCGGATTCGTCGGCAGCCAGATAGGTGGCAAGTGCCGCGATCTCGTCGGCGCTGCCCAGACGGCCCAAGGGCTGTCGGGCGTTGAATTCGGCGTAGACGTCATCCTCATCGCGGCCCTGCTTTTCGGCCTGGGCGCGTATGCGCTGGCGCAGCGACGGTGAGTCCACGGTGCCTGGGCAGATGGCGTTGCAGCGGATGCCCTGGCCGATGTAGTCGGCAGCTACCGATTTGGTCAGCCCCAGAACCGCGGCCTTGGTGGTACCGTAGGCGCAGCGGTTGGGCACGCCCTTGAGGCTCGACGCTACCGAGGCCATGTTGATGATGCTGCCACCGCCGTTGTCGAGCATGGCGGGCAGCATGGCGCGGATCATGCGCATCATGGCCATGACGTTGAGCGAGAAAGACAGCTCCCAATCATCGTCGGTACCTTCCAGCAAGGAGCCGTTGGCCACATAGCCTGCGCAATTGAAAAGAATGTCGACAGGGCCGAGTTCATCGGCCAGGGCCTTGATGGCGTCTGCATCGAGTACGTCCAGTTGACAAGTCTCGATGCCGGGCGTACCGGCCAACTCGGCCAGGGTAGCGTCATTGATATCCGTGGCGATGACCCGCGCGCCTTCAGCAGCGAATCGCAGCGCAGTGGCTCGGCCGATGCCCTGGCCCGCTGCGGTGATCAGGGCCGTCTTGTTATTCAATCGCATGGCAGGTTCCGTGATCGTGTTTGTTGAGACCTATTGGTCTGTTGTTGTTTTATGATGAATAAGCTGTATGACAGGATGACAGTACGATATCTTCGTTTGAGTATGGCCCAATCGACTGCCTTTGCCAAATGGTCGCCGACAGCTGGTAGATATCGCTGATGACGTTTGTTGGTCAGGTGACGGCGCCCACCATCCAGGGGACGAACTCGTTACTGCCATAGCCCAGCGATTCGCTGGCCGTTTCTTCACCGGAGGCGATGGCAATGATCTTCTGGAATATCGCTTCGCCACAGCTCCTGACGGTGTCATCCCCGTCGATGATGCCGCCACAATTGATATCCATATCCTCCGACATGGCATCAAACATGGCGGTGTTGGTGGCAAGCTTGATGCAGGGTGCAGGCTTGAAGCCCGACACGGAGCCCCGGCCGGTGGTAAAGCACACGATCGTCGACCCGGAGGCAATCTGTCCCGTCACGGAGACCGGGTCGTAGCCAGGGCTGTCCATGAAGTTGAAACCGGGCTTTTTGATGGGTTCGGCATACTCGAGCACATCACTGAGGCTTGAGGAGCCACTCTTGGAAACGGCACCCAGTGACTTCTCGAGTATCGTGGACAGGCCACCGGCTTTATTACCCGGCGAGGGGTTGTTGTTCAGCTCAGCGCCATTGATCCAGGTGTAGTGCTTCCACCAGGCGATACGCTCAAGTAGCTTGCGAGCAACGTTTATATCGACGGCCCGGTTGAGCAGCAGGTGTTCGGCGCCGTAGATCTCTGGGGTCTCGGCCAGAATGACACTGCCTCCATGCTGAACAATGAGGTCGGCCGCATAACCCAGCGCCGGGTTGGCGGTAATGCCCGAATAGCCATCGGAACCGCCACACTGCAGGGCAACGGTAAGGTGTTTGAGTGGCGATGGTTGGCGTGCGGTATGCGCATGGGTATTGGCCATGGCGAGTACCTTGTCGCTGGCCAGTTTAATACTGGCACGTGTTCCACCCGCCCCCTGAATGTTGAAGTAGTCGAGCCGTTGGCTATCCGTCATTCCGTACTTGTCGACCAGCGCCTTTACCTGGTTGCTCTCGCAGCCCAGGCCGATCACGATCACAAACGCGAAATTCGGGTTCACCGCATAGCCGGTGACGACTCTTTCCAGAAAGGCAAATCCCTCCGACTCGGTGTTCATGGCGCAGCCTGACCCATGCGTGACGGGAACCACACCATCGAAGCCGAGTTTTTCAAGCCCTGCCGACGCGTTAAGTTGATCCGCGGTGGCCTTGACCACGGTCGCCGAGCAATTGACCGTGGCCACGATGCCAATGTAGTTACGGGTACCGACGCGGCTATCACTGCGGTGAAAGCCATTGAAGGTCAGGTCACTCTCCACGATGGGTGTCGGTGCGGCGGGAGTGAAGTTTTCAAGCGACGTATCACGCTCCAGCATGGCCAGATTATGTGTGTGGACATGGTCACCCGCACGGATCGGCTGGCTGGCCAGGCCTATCGTCTGCCCATATTTTACGACGGGGGTGTTCGCCTCGATATCGACCAGCGCCACCTTGTGGCCGGCCATGATGTTTTCTCGTGCAGCCCCTAATGCCTGACTGAGCGAAAGCCCTTCGGCGATATTCCGGGTGGCAACGCCCACATTGTCATCAGGGTCCAGGCTGATCACCATCGGGTAATCATTGATAAGTTCCATCGTTTTCTCCAAATCGTGACAGGCAGTTCGCATACCGTCGGGCTCAGGGCTATCCTTGGTGTGATGGTATAGCTGTCATGCCACCATATTACACGTTTATATGAGCCCTTGAGTTGAGTCAAGGCTTTGTGAGCGGTCGGCTTGGTTCAGTAGCCGCAAGCGCATGGTCGTGATGCTGACGCACTGGTGGCGACGTACTAGACGTTGACCCAGGAAGGCCTGGAGGAGGCGCTCGCAGCGCTGAAGCATGGTTAGGGGCTAACAAAAAAAGGAGATCACCATGGAACACACCTGGCGCTGGTTTGGCCCGAATGATGCGATTCGACTGGACGAGATTCGCCAGACAGGCGCAACCGGTATCGTTACCGCCCTGCATGAGGTGCCTAATGATCAGGTATGGCCGGTTGAGGCGATTCGCGAGCGTCAGCAGATGATCGAAGCCGCTGGTTTGACATGGTCGGTGGTGGAGAGCGTCCCGGTCCATGAGTCGATCAAGAAAGGACTGCCAGAACGTGACGCGCTGATCGAAACGTATTGCCAGACGCTGCGTCATCTAGCGGCCTGCGGTATCGACACCGTTTGCTATAACTTCATGCCGGTACTCGATTGGACACGTACTGACCTGACCTATGAATTAGCTGATGGCGCCTTGGCGCTGCGCTTTGATCAGGTGGCTTTTGCGGCCTTCGATCTTTATCTGCTGCGGCGACCAGGGGCTGATCAAGACTACAGCGCTGAGGATAAAGCTCAGGCAAGTCGTTATCTGGAAGGCTTGGATAGCGCTGGCCGTGACCAATTAGTCAATACGCTGATCGCCGGGCTGCCCGGCGCCGAAGAGCATTACACCCTTGAGCAGTTTCGTGCTGTGTTGCAAGAGTATGCCGATGTCGACGCCGCCCGGCTGCGAGAAAACCTGGGTTACTTTCTGCAGGCGGTTATTCCAGTGGCGGAAGAGGTGGGCATTCGTATGGCCATCCACCCGGATGACCCGCCCCGGCCGTTGCTGGGATTGCCCCGGGTGGTATCGACGCGCGAGGATGCCCAGTGGATTATCGATCGTGTGCCCAGCCCCGCCAATGGTTTGACGCTTTGCACAGGGTCTTATGGCGTCCGTGAAGATAATGACTTGGTGGCCATGACCCGCCACTTCGCCCCACATATTCATTTTATCCATCTGCGTGCCACGCAGCGCGAAGCGGATAACCTGTCTTTTCACGAGGCCCCGCACCTAGCCGGTGATGTGGACATGGTGGGGGTCATTCATGCGCTGGTGAAAGAAGAGCGGCGCCGCGAACGCGAGGGTGGGGCACGTTTACCGATGCGCCCGGATCACGGTCACCAGCTTCTTGATGATCAACAGCGCCATACGGCACCGGGTTACCCGCTTTACGGGCGCATGCGCGGCTTGGCTGAATTGCGTGGCGTAGAGTTCGTGTTGCAGCAGTCGACGGCTGGCTAGTCACGACAGTTAACCGCTTGATATTGTTTAGCGGGCGAGCCAGCCACCGTCTACTGCCAGGGTATGACCATGAACGTAGCGGGCAGCGTCGGAGCATAAAAAGATCACGGCACCCGCTAGATCTTCGGGCGTGCCCCAGCGGCCCGCTGGAATGCGTCCGAGTATTTCATCGTGGCGCTTGGGGTCATCGCGCAGCGCCTGGGTATTATCGGTCGCCATGTACCCTGGGGCGATGGCATTGACGTTTATATCGTGTGCAGCCCATTCGTTGGCCATCAGGCGGGTTAGGCCGAGGATGCCGCTTTTGCTGGCGGTGTAGGAGGGCACGCGAATACCGCCTTGGAACGACAGCAGGGAGGCAATATTGACGATCTTGCCCGGCGCCTCGCGCTCAATGAGGTGTTTAGCCACCTGCTGGGAGAGAAAGAACGCTGCCTTCAAATTGATGTCTATCACCTCGTCCCAGTCTTCTTCGGTGAACTCGATAGCCGGTGCCCGGCGAATCGTTCCCGCATTATTGACCAAGATGTCCAGCTTACCCGCCTGAGTGACCGCTTGATGAACAATGTCGTTAGGCGAATCATTGCCTAACTCTGCTTCAACAGCGTAAAAGCGCTTGCCTAAGGCTTCAACCTGCTGGCGGGTTTCCTCGGCAGGGCGGCGGCTGACACCGACAATATCAGCACCCGCTTCGGCCAGGGCCACGGCCATGCCTTGGCCTAAGCCTTTGTTGCAGCCGGTAACCATCGCCACTTGATCTTGCAATGAAAATAACCTCATTGAATCCTCCTGAGCCGATTTTCACCAATATGTGTCAACTCCAAGTATTAAACGTCGGCAGGCACGTTGGTGGATAGCTTGGCAATCGCGTTGGGTAATTCACTGGCATGCAGAATGCCGATCGCACCGTCGGGAGTGATTTCCTCTCCAGGAAAGTGGTTGAGATGAATCACGTGCATGCCTGCCGCTAGGCCTGCCTCGACACCCACCGCCGCATCATCGATCACCACGCACTGCTGGGGAGTATAGCCCATGGCGGCGCCCGCCTTGCGATACAGCTCGGGATCTGGCTTCCATACGTTGAGGGTGTAGGCGCTGAACAGCCTGCCTTCAAAATGGTGGCCTAACGCGGTGCTTTCCAGCGCGCAACGGATCTTGCGTTCGGGGCCATTGGATACCACGGCCATGGGATGTTTGCTTAGCTGTTCTAGCGCGGTGGGTATGCCAGTGATCGCTACCAGTTCGGCACGCATGCGGGCTTCCATGCGTGCCCGCATGCCTGCTTCAAGCTGGGAGAAGGCGCCTTCTTCCAGCGCCTGAAAACGCTTTTCCAGTGTTTGAACGATGGTCTGGAAACGTACCCCGCGA
The DNA here is from genome assembly GCF_001663515.1 of Halomonas sp. G11. Classification (NCBI taxonomy): domain Bacteria; kingdom Pseudomonadati; phylum Pseudomonadota; class Gammaproteobacteria; order Oceanospirillales; family Halomonadaceae; genus Halomonas; species Halomonas sp. G11. The sequence goes on along the minus strand of NZ_LYXG01000012.1, from coordinate 46,351 downwards.
AATTCATCCATATACTGCCGAGCTGAAAAGGGTAGGCCGAATTCAGGAAGAATCTCGCCCATCACCTCGGCAAGCAGTATCTCGCTGTCCACCAGGGTGCCATCGCAGTCAAACAGCAGGCAGAGCGGTGTGGTCGTGTTCGGCGAAGAATTCATTGATAGGCTTCCTGATTGACCAGGCTAATGGGTCGTTCACCCTGAAGCGCCATGCGAATATTATCCACCGCCCGCTGGGCCATGGCGTCGCGGGTTTCATGGGTGGCGGAGCCGATATGGGGCAGGGCGACCACATTGGCCATCGTCGGTAGCGGTGACGAGGTGGCGAGCGGCTCCTGCTCGAAGACATCCAGCCCGGCTGCTTGTATAGCGCCACTCTCCAGAGCGTGTATCAATGCCGCTTCATCGACGACTTTGCCGCGGGCAATATTGATGAAAATGCCGGTTGGTTTCATTTGTGCAAATTCTTTGGCGCCGATCAGGTGTTCGGTCTCGGCAGTCAGCGGTACTGTGACACAGACAAAGTCAGCTTCGGCCAGCAGTTGGTTAAGTTCGCACCGCTTAGCGCCAAGCTCGCGTTCTAATGCGGGCTTTGGGGAGGCGTTGGAGTAGAGCACCGGCATGCCAAAGCCCAGCGCACCGCGCCTGGCCACTGCCTGCCCAATGCGGCCAAAGCCGACCATGCCCAGGGTTTTGCCATGCACATCGCTACCAAACGAAGCGGGGCCAATACTGGCTTGCCATTCGCCTGCTTTCACCCACTCGGCTAATTCCACTACCCGACGCGCGGTGGCCATGATCAGTGCAAACCCCGTATCGGCGGTGGTTTCGGTAAGCACATCCGGCGTATTGCACAGCATGATGCCGCGCTTGGTCAGTTCATCAACGGGGATGTTGTCATAGCCAACAGAAACGGTCGCGATGACTTCCAAGTTGGGGGCTGCGTCCAGCAACTGAGGGGTGATTGCCAAGCCGGAACCGATAATGCCGTGCGCCTCTGCTAATAGAGCGCGATTTTCAGGGGCATCAAGCGCGGAGGTTTTTGCCAGCACATCTACCTTAAATAAATCGCTTAGCTCACCCAGTTGGGCATCGCTGAGTCGTCCTTGAACCATTAACCGTTTTTGCATTGTTATCTCCAGGGTAAAAAAGCGGCTACAAAAAAGCGAGGCGGGTCAGGCGGTGGGTTGCTCTGCTTCAAGCACCTGTAAACGCTCGCGACCAGGCAGGCCTTCCATATCACCAATGACTTGAACGGCCTGAGCACCAATTAAATTTCCCCGCTGGGCGGCTTGGCGTGCTGAGCAGCCATCAAGCAGGGCGCTGATTACGCCAACGGCAAAGCCATCGCCTGCACCTACGGTATCCACTACTTCAGCGACAGGGCAACCGCTTACCGTAAAGCTCTCCTCTTTCCCATCTAAGCTGCCTCGGTAATAGCTGCCTTCCGGCCCCAGTTTGATAACCACCGCCGAAGCACCTTGATCCAGATAGTAGCCTGCTATGTCGTAAGGCGTCTTTTGCCCTGTGAGTAGCTGGCCCTCGGAAAGCCCTGGTAGTACCCAGTCGGCACGGCCGGCGAGTTCGTTGAGGGTCGATCGCATAACGTTTTCGTTGGGCCAAAGTGACGGTCGCAAATTAGGGTCAAAGGAAACACTGGCACCATGGGCGCGGGCCTGTTCCATCAAATGATGGCTAAGCTGGCAGGCGCTTTCAGATAACGCCGGTGTAATGCCCGTTGCGTGAAGGTGGTTAAGTGCTTGAAAGTCGACATGCTGGGCGTCGTCAACCGTCAGGTGACTGGCAGCACTGCCACGTCTGAAATATTCGACTCGCGGGTCGGCGCCGTCCTGGGCGCGCTCTTTAAAGAGCAGTCCGGTGGGGTGCTGTGCATCGGCGTGAATATAGCGGCCATCGATTCCTTCCGCGGTTAACGCCGCCTGAATAAACTTGCCGAAGCTATCGCTCCCCACCCGGCTAAGCCAGCCTACGTGAAAGCCTAACCTTGAGAGGCCGATGGCAACATTGTTGTCGGCACCGGCCAAGCGGCGGTGGAATCCCTCAATGCCGGATAAATCCCCCGGCGAATCCGCCACAAACATGGCCATGGCTTCGCCAAAGGTAAGAACTTCTGGTGGGGTAGAGGTGGAATGAGGCATGGTAAATTATTCCTTTATATTGTTTATCGCCGAGCCAAGGCAACAATAGCATTTATGCCTATGCTTTTTTAGCAAGTGTTAGGGCCTGTTGACGTTTCATTCACGGCCGCGCTGGAGTCCGTTTTTATTCGCGGCAAGGCAGGAGGAGAGATGTTTGGTTATTCCAAATGAACGACGACTAACGCCGCCGCGGGTAAAAACGGGCCCAGCCCTTCGGGTTGCACCACAAAGCGCGCCATACGGCGTTGCAAAACTTGAAAAGGGAACCACCCTTCCCTGCGTTTTGCGCCTTGTCTGACGCGCTTTGTGGTGCAACGCGGTTCGCGATGAAACATCAACAGGCCCTAAAGTCTGCCGCTGGATAGCGTTCTCTTTTGCCAAGGCTGGCAAGCGTTCCGCGTTCAAGCAAGTTAAACTACACGGCTTTGAGACAACGCTCGGCCCATTGAATGCATCCACATTATGAATTGACCCAAGCGGGCGATCGTTACTTCGACGGCCTGGTCGACAAGTTTTCCCGCTCGCTCTACCAGGCGCCCAGAGGCGAGTTGCGTCTGGCTATGCTCGACTATTTATTACCGCAGATGCTGAATTTACAGCAGCAGGCAGTATTGGATATCGGCGGTGGCCTGGGCCAGCAAACTGCGTGGTTTGCAGAGCGAGGGCATAAGGTCACGATGGCAGAGCCCTCTGGCGAAATGCTGGACCATGCAAAAAACTGGCATCGTGATGCCAATGAGCTGCCCAGCGATGCGATTGAGTACCTGCAGGCGCCTCTGCAAACGATTCGGCAGCACGCCCCAGGTCCCTGGCCACTCATTGCCTGCCACGCGGTACTGGAATGGCTCGGCGAGCCGCGTTTGGCCATGCAAACGCTGGCGAGCCTGCTCGCCCCAGGCGGTCAACTGAGTCTCATGGTGTTTAACCGTGATGCGCTGCGTTTTTCCAATGCCATGAAAGGTAACTTACAAAAAGCCTTAAGCGACCAGCTTGAGGGTCAGGGCAGGGGCCAGCGACTGACGCCCATTTCGCCCATCACCCACGACCAGGTTGTGCAGTGGAGCGGGGAAAATGGCTTGGTTGTTGAGTCGGTAGCCGGTATTCGAGTCTTTCAGGACTATTTACGCCAGCCCGCGTTAGCGCCACGCGAGCGCGACACGCTGCTGGCGCTGGAAAAATGCTACTGCCGACAGGACCCCCACTGGCGTCTGGGTCGCTACCTGCTTTATACCCTCAGCAAACCGGAGACCAGCGAATGAGTGCCCAAACGCCTGCCTGCCAACTGCTTGAACGACAGCCAGTCCGCCATGGGCCACTCTGGGTGGTCGGTCCGCCGCTGGCCCCCTGGCTGATCGAGCAGTCAGCGGGTGTCATCAGCGCTGACTTGGCCGTGCTTGATGCGTGGCGCGCCAAGGGTAAGTCAGCGTTTAGCCCATTTGAGGAGGAGAGCGTTGAGTCTCTGGCAAGCGAGGTGGTGCTGTTCTGGCCCAAGGCCCATCAGTTGGGTATCTGGTGGCTGGAGTGGCTATGTGAGGGTTTGCCAGCCGACACGCCGATAGAGGTCGTCGGCGAACACAATGGTGGTATCAAGCGCGTCCCCAAGGTGCTCGCCGAACGGGGCATGGAGTGCGACAAGCTGGATAACGCCCGACGCTGTTCCCTATTTGCGACTCGCACGGTAAAACGCGCTTCCGGGGACGATGTGTGGACGCGCTTCGACGCACAGGGTCTGACACTGATCAGCCACCCCGGCGTGTTTGGCCATGGCAAGGTCGACGAAGGCACCCGGCTGCTCCTGGACGTTCTGGATGGCGAGCTTCCCAGCACACCACTCAGCACCCCTCTGCGCGTGCTGGATATGGGCTGCGGAGACGGAATTATCAGCGCCTGGCTGGCCCATCGCGGGCATCAGGTCACCGCGGTGGATGTCAGCGCCTTTGCGGTTGAGTCGACTCTGCGAACGCTGAGGGTTAACGGGCTCGAAGGCCGTGTATTGCAGAGTGATGTATTCAGCGCCTTGCAGGGCGAACACTTTGATCTCATCGTCAGCAATCCGCCCTTCCATCAGGAGCGTGATGTCAGCTATGGACCCAGTCAGCGCCTGATCCGCCAGGCGCCGACCCACTTGACGTCAGCGGGCCAATTGATGCTGGTTGCCAATGCGTTCCTGCCGTATCCGGACCTGCTCCAGAGCGCGTTTGAGCAGTTCCAGACCCTGGCGGATAATCGCCGGTTCAGGGTCTATCGCGCTTAATTACTGCTTGGGGGCATAGTCAATGGCCGTCACGGTATAGAACGTCTCGCCGTTGGGCGTGAGCACCGTTATATCTTCGCCCACTTCCTTGCCCAGCAAGGCCTTGGCCATGGGGGCATCGATACTGATCCAGCGTTTTTGCGTATCGGTTTCATCGTGGCCAACAATACGTAGAGACAGCGTTTCACCTTCTTCGTCTTCCAGGCTGACAAAGGCGCCGAAGAATATTTTTTGCGTATTGGCGGGCAGGCGGTCCACCACCTGGAGCTCATCCAGGCGCTTGGTGAGGTAACGAATGCGGGCGATGACGCGATTGAGTTCCTTCTTGTTGTAGGTGTAATCGGCGTTTTCACTGCGGTCACCCTGGGCAGCCGCTTCGCCCACTTTCGCCGAAATTTGCGGGCGTTTTACCCGCGAGAGATGGTCCAGAATGCCTCTCAGGCGGGCTGCACCCTCAGCGGTAATCAGGTTGCTTTTTGGTTCCTGGCGCGGGTCTTTTGCCGGGTCGCGCCAACGTGTCATGTTGCGGCCTTTCATTGCCAACTCCCTTCTGGTTAGGCGATCCCCACTTTAACGCGATTTGCCAGGGTACGGCGAAGAGTCGCGGCAATGATTTGCGACTGGCGATTAATTCAAACGTTCGTTACATTGTCTGGGTGGCTTATTTTGCCTGATGACAGTGATACAACAAAACAGTGATACAACAACAAGCTAAGGAGTTGATAATGGCTCACTCAAACCTGATGCGCTATTTTGCAATGACCGCCCTCAGCAGTTCGCTGGCACTCGCGTCGTTTAATGCGGTGGCCTATGAAAGCGAGCTGTTCTCGCTGAAGAACCGCTGGGAGTATACGGTAACGGAGATGCCTGAAAGTGAGCGGGAGGCTGCGCTCAGTGGTCTTGCTGAAGAAGTGACCCGGCTTGCCGAGCAGCATAGCGACGAAGCCGAGGTGCTGGTCTGGAAAGGGGTGGTATTGGCCGCTTATGCCCGTGAACGTGGTGGCCTTGGTGCGTTGGGCGTTGCCAAAGACGCCCGGGATACCCTCGAACGTGCCGTCGAGATCGACCCACAAGGCAATAACGGCTCTGCCTATGTGACCTTGGGGGCGCTATACGACCGCGTACCCGGCGGGCTGATTGGTTTTGGCGATAGTGATACGGCAGACGAGATGTTTCAACGTGCCTTGCAGATTCGTCCTGACGGCATCGATGTCAACTATTACTATGCGACCTTCCTGCAGGAAGAAGGCAATATCCAGGCGGCTCGGGAGCATGCTCAGCGCGCCGTGGACGGCACCGCTCGCGAGGGTCGCCAACAATCCGATGAAGCGTTGCGCCGTGACGCTGAGGCGCTGCTCGGCGAGCTATAACATCTTCCACAAATTGGCATTCCCGGTGGCAAGCATTGATAATAGGACAATTGTTATCACCGGGAGCGCCTTATGGCATCCAGCGCCAGCACGTCTTTGCTCAATACGCCGCTAGGCCGCGACGATGTTGAACTGCACAAACGCGAAACGCTGCATCAGGGCTTTTTTCGCCTGGAAGCGTTAGAGCTTCGCCATCGCCTGTTTGAAGGCGGGTGGAGCGACGTCATGCGTCGCGAGGTCCACCATCGCTTTGATGCCGTGGGGGTGCTGCTTTACGACCCCGAGCGCGATAGCCTGGTGCTGGTTGAGCAGTTTCGTGCCGGTGCCGTTGACGACCCGCACACGCCATGGAAGCTGGAACTCGTGGCGGGTCTCGTCGAGCAGGGCGAGTCACTGGAAGAGGTTGCTCGCCGTGAAGCCCTGGAAGAGGCTGGTTGTCACGTGGGCCAATTGACCAAGCTGCATACCTACTATCCCAGCCCGGGTGCCTGTAACGAGCGCGTGACGCTGTTCTGCGGCTTGATCAATACGCAAGGGCTGGGCGGGGTTCATGGCCTGGCTGAAGAACACGAAGATATTCGCGTCCATGTGGTGTCTTTTCCCACTGTATGGGAACTCATGGGCCAGGGAAGACTCGACAACGCCATGTGCTTGATTGCACTGCATTGGCTGGCAGGTCAGCGGGCGTCTTTACGCGCCGCTTCCCGCCCAATCCCCCCGCAGGGCGAAACCGACGAGGAGTGATCATGGCGAAAATGGCTTATGTCACCGATTTGAAGACGCTCCAAGCCGAGTGCAGCGCCAACTATTTGCGCCTGGTTCGCCTGGTGGGTGATCTGGAAGGCGACCAGCAACGCAACATTGCCTTGCGCGGCGATGACCAGGATTTCGGTGATTTGCAACTCAAGATTTTGCAAAACGCCCCTTACACCACCATGCTGGAAGTGTCCCAAAGCAGCCCCATGGATACGTTGTGGGAAGGTCCCACAATGCGTGTGCATCTTTACCACGACGTTCGCATGGCGGAAGTTACCGACTTTCAGCGCGAGCGCCATTTCAGAGGGCGCTACCGCTACCCTAATGCCCGCATGCACCAGCCGGATGAAAAGCTGCAGTTGAATCGCTTTCTCGGCGAATGGCTGGCCCATGCACTGGCGCATGGACACACTGTTGACGTACCGGAGTTGCCCTGATGCGTTTGGTGCAAATCACCGATGCCCACCTGTACGCGGAAAAACAAGCGCGATCCCGCGCGGGTGTGCCCTGGCACCACATGCAGCGGGTGCTGCAGGCAGCCATCGCTGAGCGGCCCGACTTTGTGGTGTTGACCGGTGATGTCAGTCAGGACGAAACGGCAGCCTCTTATCAGCTGGCCGCTGAGGCGATGTCGCAGCTGCCCTGTCCGTGGGCCTGGATGGCGGGCAATCACGACCAACCCGCGCTGATGCAAGCAGAGCATCCGTTGGCCGATGAGGTGTCGCTGCCGCCCTGGCGCCTGCTGCTGCTGCATACCCAGGTTGAGGGCGAGCCCTACGGTGAGCTGGGCCGTGATGCCTTGGCGGGGCTGTCGGCGAAGCTTGAGGGCGATCACCGACCGACCTTGATCGCGATGCATCATCCTCCCGTTGACGTAGGGGCGACCTGGATGGATGCCATTGGGTTGCAGGATCGCGAGGCGTTCTGGGAGGTCATCAGCGCGTTTCCCCAGGTCAAGATCATTCTGTTTGGTCATGCCCACCAGACCTATGCCCAGCGTCATCTAGTCGGTACCCATGAGGTTGCCGTTTATGGCTGCCCGGCGATTTCCGATCAATTCATGCCCGGAGCAGAGCACTTCATGGTCGATGAGGCATCGCGCCCCGGTTATCGCATCCTTGATTTCCACGACCAGCAGTGGGAAACCCGGGTCGAGCGTGTCACGGTTTAGCCGTCAAGACGGCTTTTTGATCTTATAGGCAGTAAAAGAATAAAAAGATAGTTATTAATTCTTTTGGGTTATTATTGCCGAGACGTTACCCTACCCACATCTTAGCGCTCAGCTTTTGCGCAGTGCCACAGGTTTGTTTTTGTGAGGTAGTCGGCCATGTCCCAGTTTTCCAATCCTTCAGCCGCGTTGCGGCCTGAAATGCCCGGTGCGCCAAGTGCTGCGCGCATGACGCACTTAAAGCAGCTCGAAGCGGAATCGATCCATATCATTCGCGAAGTTGCCGCCGAGTTTTCCAACCCGGTGATGATGTACTCCATCGGTAAAGACTCTTCGGTGATGCTGCACCTGGCGCGCAAGGCGTTTTATCCCGGTACGCCGCCATTCCCGCTGATGCACATCGACACCACCTGGAAATTCCGCGAGATGATCGAGTTCCGTAATCGCATGGCGGCAGAGGCGGGCATGGAGCTTATCGTCCACACCAACGAGGAAGGCCGGGCGGCGAACATCAACCCGTTTGATCACGGCAGCGCCAAGTACACCGACATCATGAAAACCCAGGCGCTCAAGCAGGCGCTGGACAAGCATGGCTTTGACGCCGCGTTCGGCGGTGCCCGGCGCGACGAGGAAGCGTCCCGTGCCAAGGAGCGTGTCTACTCCTTCCGCGATAAATACCACCGCTGGGACCCGAAAAAACAGCGCCCGGAGCTGTGGAATATCTACAACGCCAAGGTCGACAAGGGCGAATCGATCCGCGTGTTCCCGCTTTCCAACTGGACCGAGCTGGATATCTGGCAGTACATCTATCTGGAATCGATCCCCATTGTACCGCTGTACCTGTCAGCCCCACGCCCGGTTGTCGAGCGTGACGGCATGCAGATCATGGTCGACGACGACCGCATGCCGCTGGAACCGGGCGAAGTACCGGAAGAAAAATGGGTGCGTTTCAGAACCCTGGGCTGCTACCCGCTCACCGGCGCGGTGGAATCCAAGGCCGCCACCTTGCCCGAAGTGATCCAGGAAATGCTGCTGACCAAAACCAGCGAACGCAGCGGCCGCGCCATCGACCACGACCAGGCCGGCTCGATGGAAAAGAAAAAGCGTGAGGGGTATTTTTAATGTCACACCAATCCAATTTGATTGCCGACAACATCGAGCAATATTTGCACGAACACGAAAACAAGGACCTGCTGCGCTTTATCACCTGCGGCAGCGTCGATGACGGCAAGTCCACGCTGATTGGCCGGATGCTGCACGATTCCAAGATGATTTTTGAGGATCAACTGGCGGCGATCACCCAGGCATCCAAAACCAGCGGTACCACCGGCGATACCGTTGACCTGGCGCTGCTGGTCGATGGCCTGCAGTCGGAACGCGAGCAGGGCATCACCATCGACGTGGCGTATCGTTTTTTCTCTACCGATAAGCGCAAGTTCATTATCGCCGATACCCCGGGGCACGAGCAGTACACCCGCAACATGGCCACGGGAGCGTCTACCGCAAGCCTGGCGGTGATCCTGATAGACGCTCGCTACGGCGTGCAGACGCAAACCCGCCGCCATAGCTTCATTGCCGATTTGCTGGGTATCCAGCATCTGGTCATTGCGGTCAACAAGATGGACCTGGTCGACTTCTCCGAGCAGCGCTTTAACGAGATCGTCGAAGAATATCGTGCTTTCGCCACCAATCTGAACGCTCCTGATATCCGCTTTGTGCCGATGTCGGCGCTCAACGGCGACAACGTCGTCAATCCCAGCGAGCAGACACCCTGGTATTACACGGCGGGCTACGAAGGCAAAACGCTGATTGAGCTGCTGGAAAGCGTCGAGGTCACGTATGACCAGAACCTTACCGATCTGCGTTTGCCGGTGCAGTATGTCAATCGGCCCAACCTGGATTTTCGCGGCTATTGCGGCACGCTCGCGGCGGGCGTACTGCGCCCAGGTCAAGCCGTGAAGGTGCTGCCGTCGGGTAAAACCTCGCGCGTCGAGCGGATCGTGACCTTTGAGGGTGACTTGACGGCGGCGTATCCGGGGCAGGCCATTACCGTTACGCTGGACGATGAAATCGATATTTCCCGGGGCGACTGGCTCGTCAGCGCCGAGGAGGCATTGCCGCTGTCGAACGCCTTTGAAGCGGATATCGTCTGGATGCACGAAGATGCGCTGGCGCCGGGTAAATTGTACGACTTCAAGCTCGCCACGCGGGATCTCTCAGGGCAAGTCAGCGCGATTGACTACCAGATCGATGTGAACACCCTTGAAAAGCACGCTGCGGATTCGCTGAGCCTGAATGCCATCGCCCGCTGCGAGGTAGAGTTAACGGCGGCGATTCCGGTTGACAATTATCGCAGCAGCCCCGGTACCGGCAGCTTTATCATTATCGATCGGCTGACCAATGTAACCGTCGGCGCAGGCATGATCCGTGGCGTGGCGAATGCGTCAGAGAGTGGCCCGGCAAAAACCGACTGGGCGGCGTTCGAGCGCGATCTCAACGCCCTGGTGCGTAAGCATTTTCCGCATTGGGAAGCCAAGGATATTCGCCAGCTGCTGTAGATTTTTACCTGGCATCGACTGGGTAAGATAAGCAATGTGGTTATATAGAAGCCCCTCTGGCAGCATGCCTGAGGGGCTTTTTGATAGATGGCTTGTCGGTAGGTTATTCTGCGTTGGGGAAAAACAGCTGCTGGCCATCGACCTCGTAATCAGCAATGGCGGCTTGGCCCTCTTCTGAAACCAGCCATTCATGCCACTGGGCGGCAAGGTCATGCTTCAAGTGAGGGTGGCGCTCTTCCGAGATCAGCAGGCTACCGTACTGATTGAAAAGCGCCTCATCGCCTTCAAACAGCAAGGTCAAGTCCTGCGGGTTTTCAAAAGACACCCAGGTGGCGCGGTCGGTGAGGGTGTAGGCGTTCATGCCCGCTGCCGTATTGAGTGTCGGCCCCATACCGCTGCCCAGCTCGCGGTACCACTCGCCTTGCGGGTTAACGTCGGCGTCCTCCCATAAACGCAGCTCGGCACGGTTGGTGCCACTGTCATCACCCCGCGAGGCAAAGGCCGACTCGCTTTCAGCGATCTGCTGCATGGCCTCGCTCACCGTCTCGCTGCTTTGAATATCAGCGGGATCATCGCTGGGGCCGACGATCACGAAGTCGTTGTACATGACATCCAAACGCTCGGTGGCATAACCCTCTGCCACAAACTGCTCCTCGCCTGCCGTGTCGTGAACCAGCAGGCTGTCGGCGTCGCCGCGCCGAGCGGTTTCAAACGCCTGGCCGGTGCCTACCGCCACGACCCGTACATCGATGTCGGTCTTGTCGGTAAACTTTGGAATGATGGCATCAAATAACCCCGAGTTTTCCGTCGAGGTCGTAGAGGCCAGCGTGATGTAGTCGTCATCGGCCAGCACAAGGCTGCCCCATGTCAGGCTTAACAGGCTCGTAGTGATGACGATTGCGGTCTTTTTCATGTCACGATTCCTTCTTATGGTGAGGAGTCTCAGGGCTACCAAATCAGCTCACCCTGTATAAACGCGCGACCCTCTGACGAGCGAGGCGCGGAAAAAAATGTGTCGGCGGGGCTGTGTTCTCGTAATTGGCCGTTATGCAAAAACACCACGTCGTCGGCCAGGCGTTGGGCCTGATGCAAGTCATGAGTCGTCATCACAATGCGGGTGCCGCTTGCGTGAAAAGCCATAACAGCATCTTCCACGGCTTTGATTGCTGCCGGGTCCAGGGCCGAGGTGGCTTCATCCAGAAACAGCACATCGGGGTTGAGCAGCCAGGCGCGGGCCAGGGCAAGCCGCTGCTGCTCGCCACCCGAGAGTACCCGGGCCGGACGGTGAGCGAGGGCGGTTAAACCGAAAGTTTCCAGGGCTTGATAGGCACGTGCTTTACGCTGGGTGCGGGGCACTTTGTGGATACCCAGCACGTAGTTGAGGTTATCGAGCGCCGAGCGGCGAAGTAGTACTGGACGTTGGAATACCATCGCCTGTACCGGGGTAGGGCCCAGCCAGCGGACCTCCCCGCTAGTAGGGGTTAGTAGCCCGTGTGCCAGGCGCATCAGCAGACTTTTGCCCGCGCCGTTTGGGCCCATGATGACTGTACGACGACACCCTGACAGTGTCAGCGAGGTGGGGGCTAGAAGCGATTGGCCGCGGTGCTCAAAGCTGACGCTATCAAACTGCAGGTCTGCAATAGGCGCATGGATAGTTGTCGGTGCATTCATCCCAAGCGCCTCTTGGCCGACTCGCCCATCAGGTGGGCCATCGCATTAATCAGCGTCACTAATGCCAGTAGAATGATGCCCAGTCCTAATGCCAGCGGCAGGTTGCCCTTGCTGGTTTCCAGCACGATACTGGTGGTCATGACCCGCGTCACACCCTCGATATTGCCGCCTACAATCATCACCGCACCGACTTCAGCGCTGGCACGCCCAAACCCCGCCAGCATGACGGTGACCAGCCCAACGCGGGCGTCCCAAAGCAGGGTGGGCATCATTCGGGCGGTGGATAAGCCCAGTGATTGAAGCTGTTCGGCGTATTCGCCGTGCAGGGCCTCGACTTGCTGGCGCGTCAGCGAAGCAATAATCGGTAACACCAACACCCACTGGGCCACCACCATGGCGGTGGGGCTGAACAGTAGCCCCCATTCACCCAGTGGTCCGGCGCGTGAGAGCAGCAGATAAACACACAGCCCCGCAACAACGGGGGGTAAGCCCATCAGGGCATTCAGCATGATAATCACACCGTTGCGACCGGGAAAGCGCCAAAGCGCCAGGGCGGCACCCAGCGGTAACCCCACAAGCGCGGCGAGCGCAACGGCCACGAGCGATACCTGCAACGACAACGACACGATCGCGAACAGGTCGCTATCCATGTGCAGAATAAGCTGCAGCGCGGTTAAAAAGGCATTATCGCTAGCGGGCATGGTCAAATAGTCAGCGTGATGTGGTGTAGGTAGGCAGCATGATCGTTAATATGCAAAGATGCACCCTATGCTGAAATTCGTGCAGCCATATGCAACATAAAAACACCGAGGACCTGTCGTTGAGCGTCAATTATTTAACCACCAGCGAGGTGGCCGACTATTTACGGCTCAAGGAGCGCAAGGTCTACGACCTGGTGCGCCAGGGGCAAATACCTTGTAGCCGTGTGACGGGGAAATTGCTCTTTCCTCGTCAACAGATTGATTTATGGGTGCTCAACCACCTGGAAGGTGATCAGGCTCAACGCCAGCCGCCGCCTGCGGTGGTGGCCGGTAGCCAGGATCCGTTACTGGAATGGGCCATTCGCGAAAGTCGCTCTGACTTGGCCAGCTTGTTTCACGGCAGCGGCGACGGCGTTAGCCGCCTGCTGGAAGGGCGCGCCATGGTTGCCGGCGTGCATTTGCTCGATCCTGACAGCGGTCAATACAACCAGCCGAATTTATTGGGGTTGGGCGGCGTAAAAGATTTGGTCGTGCTGCGCTGGGCAATCCGGCGTCAGGGGTTATTGATTCCCGTTGATAATCCATTGGGGATTACCGGTCTTGCCGATCTGGCTCACCCCAAGATACGCGTTGCTCACCGCCAACCCGGGGCTGGCGCTGCTCGGTTGTTAACGCACCTGCTCAGCAAAGCGGGCATCAAGCCCGCGTCGATTGATTGGGCGGCTCACCCGAGCCTGAACGAAGACGATTTGGCGCTGAGCGTGCTGCAAGGCGAGGCGGACGTCGGACTCGGCGTTGAAGCTGCGGCGCGGCGTCAGCAACTGGGCTTTATCCCGCTTTACGATGAGCAGTTCGATTTAATGATGCATCGTCGCAGCTACTTCGAGCCGAGCATGCAGGCGCTATTGGCGTTTACCCGTCAGCCCCGGTTTGCTCAGCGTGCTGAGGCACTGGGTGGCTATGATATTCGTCAGATGGGCGAGGTGCTGTACAACGCCTAGCGCCGCACGCACTGGGAGTTAGGCTTGACGATTATACAGCAGGTGCCACACTGGTTAGGTGTTGTTAATGTCTAATCATCACGAAAAGGAGAGCATGATGAATCAAGCACTAACTGGAAAACGCGTTGCTATTCTGGCGACCGATGGCTTTGAAGAATCCGAATTAAGCGTTCCCCGTGCGGCGCTTCAGAAAAATGGTGTTGAGGTGCATGTCGTAACGCCAGAAGGGAAAGGTATTCGTGCCTGGGCCGAAACTGACTGGGGCGAAACCTACGATGCCGATGCGCCCCTAGCTGATGTCAACGAATCTGACTATCACGCACTGGTCCTGCCGGGCGGTCTGTTTAATCCCGATGCGCTCCGCCTCAATGATGATGCGCTGGATTTTGCGAAAGCGTTCTTTCAGGCAGGTAAACCGGTAGCGGCTATTTGTCATGCCCCCTGGATTCTGATTAATGCGGGGGTCGTGGAAGGGCGTCGCATGACGTCGGTGGCGAGCGTCGCCCAGGATCTGCGTAATGCGGGTGCCAACTGGGTAGATGAGTCTGTCGTGGTCGATAGCGGACTGGTCACCAGCCGCACGCCCAAAGACCTTGATGACTTTAATGCCAAGCTTCTGGAAGAGCTGCAAGAAGGACGTCATTCAGGCCAGCACGCTTGATGAAGGTGTTTCGCCAGTGGTCAAGCTTCGTTAAGCGGCTTACCCATGTGATGGCCAAGCCCATGAAACGCGATCTTGGCCGCGGCGGCATGATGGTTCACCCCTATCGTGGCTACGGGTCTCAACGAGAAATCTTCGTCATGGGCAGGGTGTTCCGTCAGGCCGCCCTGGGCCGCGCCATTCCCAGGCGCGGCATGCTTCGCGATACAGCTGATGTCGCTCGGCGGATTTTTCGTCGCGGATTGTCCGGTGCGGGAGTCGAGCTTACTCTGGGTGGCAATCAGCTGTGCGTTATCACCGACCGCGATGGCTACTTCAACGTCCACCTGCCGATCAGTCACCCGCTGCCCATCGATGTGTCTTGGCATGTCGCTGACATCAGGGTGCAGGCTGAAGGCCAGCGGCCGGTTAACACCCAGGTAGAAATTTACGTCCCCCCACCCGAGGCAGACCTGGTGGTGATCAGCGATATTGATGACACCGTGATGTTCACCGGCGTGGCTGAAAAGCTCAAGATGCTCTACCGCCTGTTTGTGCGCAAGCCGCACCGCCGTACCGCATTTCCTGGCGTTGCTTCCCTCTATCAGGCGCTGCATCGCGGTGCCAGCGATAAAGCCGAACGGCCCATTCTGTATGTTTCCCGGGGGCCCTGGGCCATCTATGAAATGCTGGAAGCATTTTTTCAACTCAACCGAATTCCGGTAGGTCCCATCCTGTTTCTAAGGGAGTGGGGTATCTCGTGGCGCCATCCCTGGCCGAGGCGGGCAGAGGCACACAAGCGGGATCTGATCGATCATATGTTGGCCCTCTTCGATGACTTGCCGTGTATTTTGATAGGCGATAGCGGTCAGCATGACCCCGAGGTGTATAGCGAGGTGGTCCGCGATTACCCTGGGCGTATCAAGGCCATTTACATTCGCCGTGTTGATCAAGATCCCGCTCGAGAAGAGGCTATCCAGCATTTACGCAACGAACTGGCCGACACCGACTGCCAACTGGTACTGGCCGCCGATAGCGTGCTGATCGCCGAGCACGCCCATGCGGAAGATTATATCTCGGCACGAGGGCTTCAGGCGGTCAAGCGTGACGTTTACAAAAGCTACCAGGAGGCTGCCAGCGAATAAAATAGGCACTTTCATCTTCCCCAGTCGTCACGTCCTGTAGAAAAGGTGTCTAATAGGTCCTGTCAATCCGTTTGGAGGTCTGGGAGCCATGATGTTCGTTGTGCTGATTATCTTCGCCCTGGCGATTTTCGTGCTGCCTAACCTGTGGGCCAAATGGGTACTCAAGCGCCACACTCGGGGACGTGACGACTATCCTGGTACCGGCGCCGAGCTTGCCGATCATTTGCTGCGCCGACTGGGCATAGAGGGAGCGAGTGTCGAGCGCACTGAATTCGGTGACCATTATGACCCTGAAACACGCTGCGTCCGTCTTTCTCCGGATAATTACGATGGACGTTCACTGACCGCCGTCACGGTGGCCGCCCATGAAGTTGGACACGCCATTCAGCATCACCAAGGTTACGCGCCGCTATTGGCGCGCAGTCGTCTGGTGAAGGTGGCGCAAAAAGCTGAAAAACTGGGCGCGATATTGATGATGGCGGCGCCGTTTCTGTTTCTACTCACTCGGTTGCCGGGCGGGCTGGCGGTGATCATCGTCATGGCCGTGATCAGCTTCGGCACCGCGGCACTGGTGCATCTGGTCACATTGCCCGTCGAGTTTGATGCCAGCTTCAACCGGGCCCTGCCGCTACTGAAGGAATATGTGCCCCCCAACGATATGCACGGTGCCCGGCATGTGCTGACGGCCTGCGCCTTCACCTATGTGGCAGCGTCGCTTGCCAGCGTGATGAACCTGGGCCGCTGGCTGGTGATTTTGCGCAGGTAAGTGGTGTTACTCTGGCTTGTTCGCCAGAATCACCACCCGGCGCGGAGCAGGGTAGCCTTCGATAGTCCGGGTACGGTCGTCTGGATCGAGGAAATCGGCCAGCGACTGGTACGTCATCCAGTCGGTGGAGCGCTGCTCGTCAAGGGTGGTGACCGCTTCATCCACGACGCGCACGTTGGTAAAGCCGCAGCGCGAAAGCCAGTGGCATAGCGCCATGGAGGAGGGCAGGAAGTAAACGTTGGGCATGGCGGCGTAGCGTTCGCCGGGCATAAACACCGTCTGCTCATCGCCTTCCACCACCAGGGTCTCCAGCACCAACTCGCCGCCAGGCGCCAAGGCGGCCTTTAGCTGCTGAAGGTGCTCCAGCGGCGCGGGGCGGTGGTAGAGCACGCCCATGGAAAAGACCGTATCAAAAAAGCCCAGGTTTTCCGGTACGTCTTCGATGCCCACCGGTAAGAACTGCGTTCTGCCGCCGTCCGCATCACCCACGAAATGGCGTACCGCCTGGAACTGCCAGTAAAAGCGCGGTGAAGGGTCAATGACCAGCACGAAAGCTGCACCTGCCCCGGCCATCCGCCAGGCGTGGTAACCGCTGCCGCCGCCGACATCAAGCACTTTGCGGTACTCGAGCGGTGCCAGGTGGGGGGCCACGCGCTGCCACTTCCAGTCGGAGCGCCATTCGGTGTCGATATGGATGCCACCCAGTTGAAAAGGGCCCTTCCGCCAGGGTGCAAGCTTTCTCAGCAGGTTGAAACACTGGCGCTGCTGGCTATCGGTGAGGGCAATGTCGACGGTCACGGTGTCGCTGTTCAGGTCGACGCGTCGCTCGTTTGGCAGCGCGGGCAGTTTGGCCACGGCTTTTTCCCAGGCGGGCAAGTCGCCGTGGCGGTTGCGGTCGAGGCCGCGCGCCAGTTGTTCGGGCAGACGTGCCAGCCAGGTGTCCAGACCCTGGTCAATAAAGGCGTAGTAGAGCTCGCGGTGGGGATGGGGCATGGGTGTCTCGCTGTCTTAAAAAGTGCACCAGCCGCTGGCTTCCATCAGTCGATACTGCCAGTAGCGGCAACGAGAGGCGTCCAGGTAAACCTCGGGGCCGGTGCTGTAATGCTCGGTGTCGGTATTATGCCAGTGGCGTTCGAAGGCTGCGCGGGCCTCGTGGATAATCACATCATCGCTGTCGGCGACCCACTCGAGATTGGCTTCGAAGTTGAGGTCGTTAAGGCTACGCCGGGTATAGTTGGCCGATCCCAGCAGTAGGTGGGCGGGGCGCTTGCCAGCATGGCGCAGTAATACTTTGCTATGGGCCTGCTCGCCGTGGGTATCACTCCAGCGTAGCTGGATGTCGGCGTTGATCAGGTCGTTGGCCGCCTGGCGGTTGGGAATACCGCTGCCGGAGACGCCAAAGGCATGGTGGTTGGGGTCGAGCAGCACGCGTACCTTAACGCCCCTTGCCGCGGCTCTGACCAGTGCAGCGATCACGCCGCGGTGAGAGAGGTAGAGCATCTCGATATCGAGACGTTCATCGGCGCGAGCGTCATCAATGATTGCCAGTAGGGCTCTTTTGATGGCGCCTTCGCTAAGCAGGCGCAGGCGCGGAGTGTCGCCACTTGTGTCGCTAGCGGCTGCCGTCGGCTGGACGTGGGCGATGGGCACGCCACTGTGGGCGGCAATTTCGCGTTCGGAAGCGAGCAGGTCGAGGGCGGTATCACCGGCGACTCGCAGCGCCACGTCCCGGTAGTCGCTGCTGCCGTCATCGGCGTTGGCTGAGCTGACCACGGCGGTCCAGCGATCATCTTCGTCCACTACCAGGGTCTTACGGTGGTTGGCATTGAGGTTAAGCAGGGTCAGATAGCTGCGAAGACCGACCTTGCCCGGACCGATAGGGTTGGGTAGCCAGCCGCCGCGGGGCGAGTGGCGCAGCCAGCGGAAGCTCAGCCGCCAAAGCGCGGTCCAGCTTGGGTTCGGGTCACGCCCGATCGTTAGGTCGGTGGTGGCGACCCGGATGCCAGCCGCTTCAAGTGCTTGATGATGGCTAAGCTCGAGCCCGCCGTAGACGGCGTTGATAGGATCGGTGATCACCACTATCTCGATATCAGGGCGCTGGTGCTTGCGGTTCAGCAGGGCGTCACGCAGTGCCACCGAAATCTGGCGATGGCAGTCGTGGCGGTCGTCGGCGGGGTCGTTGAACTGGAACATATCCAATACCACCAGCTTTTCTGCCTGGCCAATCAGGCGCAACATCTCGTCGAAAATCTGCTGTCGGCAGTGGCGTTGGCTGTCGGCACCGACAAAGGTCTCGTCGATCAGCAGCCGCGGCGCGACAGGTGCCCGCCACTTGCCCTCGGTGTTAAGACCGGATGGCAAGGGCTTGCGCGAGTGCCACCAAAGGGTGGCGACGTAGAGCGCCAGTGCGCCCCCGGTCAGGACGACCCAGGTAGTCATGGCTTGAAGGCGATCAAGGAGGCGAAGTTGAGGTATTGGAACCAGGTCATCGAGCGCGGGAAGCCGGCTTGCCTCAGGCGTTCGTGAAGGGCTTCGAGCGTGTCCGGCACCAGCACATTCTCGAGCGCGGTACGCTTTTGGCTGATTTCCAACTCGCTGTAGCCATTGGCGCGCTTGAAGTCATGGTAGCGCTCGACCCGCCAGGCGTTGTCCCGCTCGTCGGCGTCGACGGTTTTTTCCGATAAAATCAGCACGCCTCCGGGCTCGAGCGCATCGTACAGGCGCTTCAAGAGGGCATCGCGGTCGGCGGGGGGCAAAAACTGCAGTGTAAAGTTGAGAATGATCATCCCCGAAGGTGCATACTCAAGCGTACGAATATCAGCTTCCTCCACCTGCATGGCATAGTCGGCACACTCGTCGGCAAAGGTTTGCCGTGCCTGAGTCACCATGGCAGGGGAAAGATCGACCCCCGTGTAGCGAAACGCATCCGCGGGCAGGGCGCCGGCAAGGGCCAGCCCTGAAGCGCCCAGCGAACAGCCCAGGTCGTAGACGTGGGCGCCGTGGCGTAGGTGTCGCTGGGCGATCAGGCCCAGCATGCCGAGTATCTGCCCGTAGCCGGGCACCGAACGGCGGATCATGTCGGGAAAGCACGCGACGACCTGTTCGTCAAAGGAGAACCTTGCCACCTTATCCAAGGGTGTCGAAAAGATAGCGTCGCGGTAAGATGCATCACTCATGGTCAAGCCAGGATTATTAATGAGGTTGCGTAGTTTACGCGCCCTTGGTAAACCAGAACAGACCCTGCACGGAACGATGCCACAGGAGAGGGCAAATGGCTGCATCATCACGCACACCCCCTGATTCGCTACCCGCATGGCAAACGCTGAAACAGCACGCCCAGGCGCTGAAGCATGTCCACCTGAAAAACCTGTTTGGCAACGATCCAGGGCGCTGGACTCACTTTACCCGCCAGGTGGCAGGCTTGACCCTGGATCTCTCCAAGCAGCGCTGGGACGACGACACCCTTGAGCATCTGCTGGCGCTGGCCGAGGAAGCCGGCGTGCCGGGGGCGATCGAGGCGCTGCTCAGTGGCAAGCGTGTCAACGTCAGCGAAAACCGTCCGGCCTTGCACACGGCCCTGCGATTGCCGCCGGGGGCCAGCCTGGACGTGGAAGGGGAAGACGTAGCGGCGGCGGTACATGAAAGCCTGACGCAAATGGAGCGCTTGGTAGCGCGTCTGCATGCGGGCCAGTGGCGCGGTGCCACCGGCAAGCCGATTCGCCATGTGGTGAATTTGGGTGTCGGCGGGTCGGACCTTGGGCCACAGATGGTCACTCACGCGCTGGCTGACTACCGTCCTGACGATATTCACCCAGTGGAGGTGCATTTTGCCTCGACCATGGATGGCTCGCAGCTTGCCGATTACCTGACGCGCTTTAATCCCGAAACCACGCTGTTTGTGCTGTCGTCGAAGTCGTTCACCACCATCGATACATTGTCCAACGCCAATACCGCTCGCGACTGGCTGATAGGTCGGCTGTCGAAGCACGGTGAGCTACCCAGCGCCAACCCGGTCAGTGAAGAGCTGATCATTCGTCAGCACTTTATCGGGGTATCGGCAAGCCCCGATAAAATGAGCGAATGGGGCATCACGCCCGATCACCAACTGATGTTCTGGGAATGGGTAGGCGGACGCTATTCGCTCTGGGGCACCATTGGTCTGCCGATTGCGCTGGTGGTGGGCATGGAGAACTTCCGCGAGCTGTTAGCCGGTGCCCATGCCATGGACCGTCACTTCCAGGAGGCGCCTTTGGCCGAAAATTTGCCGGTGCTGCTTGGGCTGGCGGGTATCTGGAATGTCAATTTTCTGGATATTCGCGCCCACTCGATTTTGCCTTATGACGGGCGCCTGGAGTATTTTGCTGCCTACCTTGAGCAGTTGGAAATGGAGTCCAACGGCAAGTCGGTGACCGGTCAGGGCCAGGCGGTCAATTATTCCACCTGCCCGGTGCTTTGGGGGCAGTTGGGGCCCAATGCCCAGCATGCGTTCTATCAACTGCTCCATCAGGGTACCCAGCCGGTCGTATGCGACTTTATCGCGCCGCTCAAGCGTTACGATGAGGTGGAGGATCCGGATACCCGCCGCCACCTGAAATCCCAGCACCGGCTGGCGTTGGCCAATTGCTTTGCCCAATCGCGGGTGTTGATGCTCGGCGACGATGCCATTGATGACGATGGCCCGCGCCCGGCGCATAAGCGCTACCGGGGCAATCAGCCGTCTACCACGGTGCTGCTGGACAAGCTGACTCCGGCAACCCTGGGTTCGCTGATTGCGCTCTATGAGCATAAGGTGTTTGTCCAGGCGGTCATCTGGGATATCAATCCGTTTGACCAGTGGGGCGTCGAGCTTGGCAAACAGATTGCCACCGATACCCGGAAAATTATCGACCATCAAGGTGACCTGGCGCGACTGGATGCCTCCAGCCGCGGCTTGATTGAAGCCTTTTGGGCGGCTGAGCAGGAGTGACCTATCCCCGGGGTTCCTCCCTGGTAATAAATATGGCTGGATATACAGCATTTTGCTTTTCGGCTATCCTGTATCCCTTTGAAAGCATTCATACGTGCATGACCCTTCAGGAATCGACGTTACATGACCCAGTTTGATGCCTCCCAGTACGGCGCGAGTTCCATCGAAGTCCTCTCGGGGCTCGAGCCGGTACGAAAGCGTCCCGGTATGTATACCGACACCTCGCGGCCCAACCACCTTGCCCAGGAAGTCATCGATAACAGCGTCGATGAAGCGCTGGCGGGCCACGCCACGGCTATCAGCGTCGTGCTGCATAGCGACGGCGGGATCGAGGTGCAGGATAACGGCCGCGGGATGCCCATCGATCTGCACCCCGAGCACGGCGTGTCGGGCGTCGAACTGATCTTTACCAAACTGCACTCGGGCGGCAAATTCTCGTCGGACAGCTACCGCTTTTCCGGTGGTCTGCACGGTGTGGGCGTGTCGGTCGTCAACGCACTTTCGCGTCGCCTGGATGTCGAAGTGACCCGCAACGGTGCGCGTCATGCCATGGCGTTCGAGTTCGGCGAGAAGGTCGAAGAGCTGCGCGAAACCGGCAAAGCGGCCAAGCGCGCCAGCGGTACCCTGGTGCGTTTCTGGCCGGATGAAAGCTACTTCGATAGCCCCAAACTCGCGCTCGCCAAACTGAAACACCTGTTGCGCGCCAAGGCGGTGCTTTGCCCCGGGCTTTCGGTCACCCTCGTCGAGCCTGACGGCACCAAAACCGAGTGGGCCTACGCCGACGGGCTGCGCGACTACCTGGCAGAAGCCACCGATGGTTATGACGTGGTGCCAGCCGAGCCCTTTATCGGTCACTTCAACGACGATGAAAACGGTGTGGATTGGGCTATCCAATGGCTGCCCGAAGGCGGCGATGCGTTGCTGGAGAGCTACGTCAATCTGATCCCTACTCCCCAGGGAGGCACTCACGTCAACGGGTTTCGCTCCGGGTTGCTGGAAGCGCTGCGCGAGTTCTGTGAGTACCGTAGTCTACTGCCCCGGGGCATCAAGCTTACCGCTGATGACTTGTGGGAACGCGCCTCCTTCGTATTGTCGGTGAAGATGCTGGATCCCCAGTTTGCCGGGCAAACCAAAGAGCGGCTTTCGTCGCGAACAATCGCGGGCTTTGTGTCAGGGGTGCTCAAGGACGCCTTTTCGCTATGGCTCAACCACCATGTCGACCAGGGCGAAGCCCTCGCCGAGCTGGTGATCAGTGCTGCCCAGCGCCGCCAGAAAAAAGCCAAGAAGGTGGCGCGCAAGAAGGTGACCTCGGGCCCGGCCCTGCCCGGCAAGCTGGCGGACTGCTCGGGGCAGGACCCCGCCCAGAGCGAACTGTTCCTGGTCGAGGGTGACTCCGCCGGAGGCAGCGCCAAGCAGGCGCGTCACCGCGAGACCCAGGCGATCATGCCGCTGCGTGGCAAAATCCTTAACACCTGGGAAGTCGAGACCCACGATATCTTCGGCTCTCAGGAAGTCCACGATATCGCGGTGGCGATTGGCGCCGACCCGGGCAGCGCTGATCTGGAAAAATTGCGCTACCACAAAATCTGCATTCTCGCTGACGCCGACTCCGACGGCCTGCATATCGCCACGCTGCTGTGTGCGCTGTTCGTCAAGCACTTTCCAAGCCTGGTGGACGCCGGGCATGTCTACGTGGCCATGCCACCGCTTTATCGTATCGACCTGGGCAAAGAGGTTCACTACGCCCTGGATGAGAGCGAAAAAGCCGCGATCCTCAAACAGCTGGCGCAAAAGCGTGGTACCCCGAACGTTCAGCGTTTTAAAGGCCTGGGCGAAATGAGCCCGCTGCAACTGCGCGAAACCACCATGGCGGTGGAAACCCGCCGTCTGGTTCAGCTTACCCTCAATGAAGGCGACGGCACGCTGGAAATGATGGACATGCTGCTGGCCAAGAAGCGCGCCGGCGATCGCAAGAAATGGCTGGAAGATTACGGCAACCTTGCTGACGTCGAAGTGTAGCGACAGTGTCAATGCTGCATTGGTGTTGAATGGCTAAGGTTGGGCATTAATTAGCCGATAGTGAATAAAGAGCGTACCCAAAAAAGTGCGCCAGTCAGTATCACTTACATCGCTAAAGGGGAAAATGTCCGTGCTCAATACCATTTCGAGGCAGTTAACGCTGGCAGCGTTTGCTCTCATGCTACTCATGGCCGCAAGCATTTACGCCGTTATGGCTTGGCGTGGCCAACCGCAGGTCATAGAGGCAAGCCAGTCGCTTGTCGATCGAGCAGGTGAGTCCATTGTCAACGCAATGAATGCACAGCTGGCACGCGTGGAAGGCAATACGGCGAGTCTTGCATCGCTCGCAGAGTCATTACCCCGCGAGGAATCATTGTTTCGTCAAGCCTTCCCACGGCTTGTCGATGACAGTGGCAACACCGCCATAGCAGGGGGCGGTATCTGGCCGGAGCCGGATGCCTTTGAGGAGGGGGTCGAGCGGTTCAGCTTCTTCTGGGCGAGAAATGCTGAAGGCGAGATCGAGTTTCTGGATGATTATAACGCTGACGATATTGCGCCTTATCACGACGAGGCCTGGTATCAGAATGCCCGCGATGCCGACCCGGGACAGTGTATCTGGTCAACGGCGTATCGCGACGCCACCACCGGAGTGGCGATGGTGACCTGTAGCGTCCCTTACTACCTTGACGACGAGTTTGCCGGGGTCGCGACCATCGATATGCAATTGGAAGGAATCGCCGAATTTTTGACCGAGAATGGTGATACCACCGGCGGCTATGCCTTCGTGCTTGATAGAGCAGGCAAGGTCATCCATTTTCCTGGCGCTGATCTGGCGACGGCTGATATGCAAGGGTTAACCGATCTGACCAGCGAGATGCCCTGGCTTTCGCCTGTGGTTGAGGCTGTCGAATCAGGCCGTCAAAATGTCCAGGTGGAAACAGCTGGAGTGCTGGATAAGCCTGCCTCGGTTCGTTTGTTCGATATGCAGGATACGGGCTGGACACTGGGGCTCATGACGCCCCAGGAAGAAGTGACGGGACTGGCGCGGACATTGACGCGCGATCTGATGGTGGTAATTCTCCCCCTGTTGGCGCTGTTGCTGGCATTAGGCTGGTGGGGTGGACGTATACTGCTGCGTCAAATCCACAGCACCACCGAGCAGATTGATCAGCTCGGCCAAGGCGGCTCAAGTCGAGAACTGAAGATTTATCGCAATGATGAAATTGGCGAGTTACGCAGTGCGGTGAATCGTTATGCTGAAAAACTACGCCACCTGTTTGATGACGTCAGTCAGGTATCCGATGCGATTGCCAGTGAAGCGACGGACATTGCCTCTGGAAACGCGGAATTGTCCAGTCGGACCGAACAACAGGCCGCATCGCTCCAGGAGACCTCTTCCACCATGGAAGAAATGGCGACAACCGTTAAGCGCAACGCTGATAATGCCAACGAAGCCGATCAGCGCGTCACGGAAACAACGGAAAAGGTCAGGCGGGGTGGCGAGCAGGTCGCACGTTTAGCTCAGTCGATGGAGGCGATCAATGAAAGCTCGGGAGAGGTTTCCTCGATAGTCGATGTCATTGAAAATATTGCGTTTCAAACCAATATTTTGGCACTCAATGCCTCTGTTGAAGCGGCCCGAGCGGGTGAGCACGGGCGAGGTTTTGCCGTCGTCGCCAGTGAAGTTCGCGAACTGGCTTCCAGAAGCGCTACATCCGCTCGCGACATCAATGAGTTGATCAAGACCACGTCCCAACAAATTGAAACCGGTAGCGGTTATGCCCGTGATGCAGAAGGTGCCATGCAGGAAATTGTTTCGGCGATTGAAGAAATCGCCCAACGCATCGCGGAGATCAGTCAAGCGTCCAGCGAACAGACCCACGGCATTGATGAAATCAACCGTGCTGTCTCGCAAATGGATACGGTCACCCAGCAGAACGCAGGGCTTGTGAGCCAAGCGTCAGGAGCGGCCAATGAACTTTCTGTTCAGGCCCAGCGCCTGAAGAGTTTACTTGATGATTTTCAGCGCGATAATCAACGCTCCCCGGATGCGATACCACTTTCGGGGCCTCAGTGATGTCATTGACATGACATAAGCAACCACTAACACGTTGAGCATCAATGTGTAGCAGGAATAGCCGCTCCCGTTGGGGCGGCTTTGCTTGTCAGGAAAGGATGAATACCTCATGGATATTCAGGTAGCGGAAGGCGACGTCGAACGCTTGTCCTTGCGCGATTACACCGAAAAAGCGTACCTCGACTACTCGATGTACGTGATTCTAGACCGCGCCCTGCCCAACATTGGCGATGGCATGAAACCCGTGCAGCGGCGGATTATCTATGCCATGCGCGAGCTGGCGCTGCATGCTAACGCCAAGTACAAGAAGTCGGCGCGCACCGTCGGCGACGTGCTGGGTAAATTCCATCCCCACGGCGACAGTGCCTGCTATGAAGCCATGGTACTGATGGCTCAGCCGTTCAGCTATCGCTATCCGCTGGTGGACGGCCAGGGCAACTGGGGGAGTCCTGACGATCCCAAATCGTTTGCCGCCATGCGTTACACCGAAGCCAAGCTCTCCAGGTTTGCCGAAGTGCTGCTCAGCGAGCTGGGCCAGGGGACTGTCGACTGGGTACCCAACTTTGACGGCACCATGCAGGAACCGCTGGTGCTGCCCGCGCGCTTGCCGCATGTACTGCTCAATGGCGGCACCGGGATTGCCGTGGGGATGGCCACCGATATTCCGCCGCACAATGTGTCTGAGGTCGTGGACGCCACCTGTCACCTGTTACGCAATCCGCAGGCCACGACGACCGACCTGATGGACTTCATCCCCGCGCCGGACTTCCCGACCGACGCGGAAATTATTACCCCCCGAGAAGACCTGCGTAAGCTCTACGAATCCGGTCGTGGTTCGGTCAAGCTGCGCGCTCGCTACGAGCGGGAAGGCGCCAATATCGTGATCACCGCGCTGCCGTATCAGGTCAGCGGTGCCAAGGTGCTGGAACAGATCGCCGCCCAGATGCAGGCTAAAAAGCTGCCCATGGTGGCCGATCTGCGCGATGAGTCCACCCACGAAGAGCCCACCCGTCTGGTGATCGAGCCGCGCTCCAACCGCATTGACGTTGAGTCCTTGATGGACCACCTGTTTGCCACCACGGATCTGGAAAAGAACGTGCGGGTCAACATGAACGTGATCGGCCTGGACGGCCGCCCAAGGGTGATGCCGCTGCCCGAGATGCTGGGCGAATGGCTGCGCTTCCGGCGTGCCACGGTACGTCGCCGCCTCGAGCACCGCCTGGGCAAGGTGGAAGATCGCCTGCATATTCTGGAAGGCCTGCTCACCGCCTACCTGAATATCGATGAGGTGATTCGCATTATTCGAGAGGAGGATGAGCCGAAGCCTGCCCTGGTAGCGGCCTTTGGTCTCTCCGAGCGACAGGCGGAAGCGATCCTCGAGCTGCGCCTGCGTCATCTTGCCAAGCTTGAAGAGATGAAAATCCGCGGCGAGCAGGATGAGCTGGAAAAAGAACGCAAATATCTACAGGGGCTGCTGGGCAGCGAAGCCAAGCTGACCACGCTGATCGAAAAAGAGATTCGCGCGGCGGGTAAAGAGCATGGCGATGAACGCCGCTCGCCACTGGTCGCCAGGGCCGACGCCAAGGCGTTGTCCGAAGTCGAACTTCTCGGGGCTGATCCTATCACCGTCGTGCTGTCTGAGAAGGGCTGGATTCGGTCTGCCAAGGGCCACGATATCGACCCTGAGGGGTTGTCCTATAAAGCAGGCGACCGTTTCCAGTTGGCTGCACGAGGCAAAACCAACCAGCCCCTGGTGCTGCTGGATGATACCGGCCGCGCCTATACGCTCAGTGCCCATAACCTGCCCAGTGCACGGGGGCAGGGGGAGCCGGTCACCGGGCGCGCGAATGTGTCGGCCGGTGCGCGGATGGCTGGGTTGATGCTGGCACCTGCCGAGCGGCGTTTTGTATTGGCGAGCGACGGCGGGTACGGCTTTATCGCCCGCCTGGAAGCGCTTACCGGTAAAAACAAGGCAGGCAAGGCGGTGCTTAGCCTGCCTAAAGGCTGCAGCGTGATGGCGCCGGTTGAAGTGCCCGAAGGTGACAAGCTCTGGGTGGCCTCGGTCTCCAACGAAGGCCGACTATTGCTGTTCCCCCTGGAGCAATTGCCTGAAATGGCCAAGGGCAAAGGCAACAAGATGCTGGATATTCCCGGTCCACGCGCCGCACGCCGTGAGGAATTCGTGCGCAGCATCGCGGTAATTAAAGACAGCGATTCCCTGGAACTGCATGCCGGTAAGCGAAAACTCACACTGAAAACCGATGACCTGGCCTATTATCGCGGCGAGCGGGGTCGGCGGGGCAGCAAGCTGCCACGCGGTTTCCAAAAGGTCGACTGGATAGGGGCAGGGGACTAAACAATGGCAGGAATTGAGTGATGGCAAGCGGCGATTTGATCTTAACCGTGTTGGCTCCGCGTCTAACCGCGGAGATTCAGTCCCAGGTGGACGCCCTGAGGGTGCAATTTGGCTTGCAGGAAACGAGCGCCCGACGGTTGTCGGATACAGCGCAGGGCGAGCGCATCGACTGTCTTGAACTATGCCTGAGTGGTGCCGATGCGGATCTGGAGGCGCTGCGACATGCAGCGCTGGTTTTGAGCGAAACCTTGAACGTGGATATTGTGGTTCAGCAGAACCTGCGCAAGCAGGTGCAGCCTCGGCTGGTGTGCTTCGATATGGACTCCACGCTGATCAAGGCCGAAGTGATTGACGAGCTGGCCTATCGTCATGGCGTGGGCAATGAAGTTGCCGAGGTTACCGAGCGGGCGATGCGCGGTGAGCTGGATTTTCAGCAAAGCTTCCGCGAGCGGATGAGCAAGCTGGCTGGTTTGGACGAGTCTGTGTTGGCAGATATCGCTGCCGAGCTACCCTTGATGGAAGGCGTCGAGCGGCTGATGGCGAACCTGAAACGCCTGGGGTATCGCACCGCGATTCTCTCTGGAGGTTTCACCTACTTTGCTGACTACTTGCAGCATAAGCTCGGCTTCGATGAGGTCCACGCCAACGAGCTGGTCATCAAGAATGGCAAGGTCACCGGCGAGGTGCGCGAGCCGATTGTCGACGCGGACCGTAAAGCGGAGCTACTGGAAACCATTGCCCGGCGTGAAGGCTGGACACTCGAGCAGACGATTGCGGTGGGCGATGGCGCCAACGACCTCAAGATGCTCGCTAAAGCAGGTTTGGGGGTTGCCTATCGCGCCAAACCCATGGTGCGGGCACAGGCGCGCCAAGCCATTTCACACCTCGATATTGATGCGGTGCTGTACCTCATCGGTTACCCAGACGCCGATTTGACCGACCGATAGATGTCAGGGCCCTCGCGAGGGCCCTTCCTGCTTGCTGGAAGAAGCGGCCATGTCGCCATACTCTTCACGCAGCTCATCGAGCCTCTCACGCTGTCGCTCGCTTAGCGGTGTCGCGTCCCAAAGTGGCTTGCCCTCGGCGTCGTGCAAGCCCTCGATGGTGACATCGAACTGGGCATCGTCGGGAATCTCGCGATTACCCCAGGGGCCAAAACGGTTGGGCGCCAGGCGCCACTGAGCGCTTTCGCCAGGGGCTAAACCGCCGGGAATCACATAGTAGAACGTTTCATCGACCCAGGGCGCGTCGAGCCCGGGACTGCTGACAATGCCCCTGAGTGACAATTCCGAGATACGCTGGTCAGAGCCGTTGGTGACGTCCAGTTCAATAATCGGCTCCAGCGCTCCGTAGGGGCTTGTGCTCATATAAAAATCGGCGCTGTCGAGGGTCACCTGAGCCCGTTGCTTGCGGTCATGCTCTGCATTAGCCTGCTTTTCTTCAAGCCGGGAGAGAATACCCAGCGCCTGACTTCGCTCCCGTGCCCGGCGGTTACGTAACAGCTCATTGGCTTTCTCTATCGCTTCGTCACCCGTCAGCCCATGCATGTAAGCATTGGCCGACTCGGCGATTTCCGCGGCGTTCATCGGTCTTGGATTAAGTATATCGATACCGTCGAACGATGACATCGCCATGATGGTTAGCGCTTGGTCAAATTCGTCGCGTTTGTAAGGGGGCAATGAGTCGCGCACTTTTTCGACGGATACAACAGCGGCGGGCATTGAACTGGTATCAATCCTGGGTTCTGAACAACCCGCAAGCATTATCATTGCAAACGATAATGTCGATAGCCTTAACAGGCACCACATACGATTACCTCAACTCAATATCATCAACCCGGGAAGCGTGCCAGCGCTTGGTTTGGATGGCAAAATCGATCAGCCATGGCCTTTATCGGGGTGAGGGACAGGCTTTTTACCGACTTCCTCGGAGCGAAGCTCCACGGGTTTACCCTGGGTGATATCGATGTGCTTCAAGCGTAAGTGCAGGCCGGTTTTGGCAAGCAAGTGGGCGCTGACCGGTGCGGTAATAAATAAAAACAGAGTGATCAATAATTCCTGAATATCGGGTCTGCCGTCAATGCTCCAGAAGTACGCCATGGAGGCCACCAGCATGCAGCCGATCCCCAGTGTCGTTGCCTTGGTGGGGCCGTGTAAGCGCATGTAGAAATCGCGAAGATGCGCCATCCCCAAAGAACCGACGAATACAAAAGCGCCGCCTGTGATCAGCAATAATGAAATAAAAGCCTCTACCCAAAGCGACATAAGCGTACCTGTATAATAACCAAGAGAGTGACCGGGTTCATTCGATAATGTCCCCGCGTAATATGTACTTGCACACCGCTACCGTGCTGATAAAGCCCAGCATGGCGATGAGCAGCGCCGATTCGAAATAGGTCTTGCTGTTCAACCATAAGCCGAGCAATACAATCAGCGCGATGGAGTTGACGTACATGGTGTCCAGCGCCAGTACTCGATCCGGCAAATCGGGACCAATGGTCAGCCGATAGAGGTTCATCAGCAGTGCCATCACCACCAACGCCAGGGTGATATAAAGTGCGATGCTTAGCATTCGTAAATCTCCTTGAGCGGGCGTTCGTAGCGCTCCCGAATCTGCTCGATCAGTGCCTCTTCGTCTGTTTCGTTGAGGGCATGAATAAGCAGCGATTTACCGTCCATACGCAGGTTGGCGGAGACCGTCCCCGGCGTCAGGCTGATAGTGCTGGCAAGCAGTGTAATGGTGAAACGCTCCTCAAGCATCAGAGGGTATTCGACAAAATGGGGATTTAATTTACGCCATGGGTTGGCGATCAGATACGCCACTTCAAAATTGGCGGTGATGATGTCGCCAAGCACGCGCAGCACAAAACGCAACAGCAGCAACGGCTTTTTGATGCGCGGTCGGGCATCCCAAAAGCGGTTGGTAAGCAAGGGGATGATAATGGCCAGTGCGCCACCCAATACGATATGCCCGGGCGCCACACTGCGCACCAGGAGTAGCCACACGAAAAGCAGCAACAATGAAAAAACCGGGGTCGGCAACCAGGCGCGGGATCGAATCATTGGGTGCCTCCAGCGTCATTGATCAACGTATCGATTACCAGGCTAGGGTTAGCCAATTGCTTAGCGGTGGCCTGGGTATAGTCGCTAACGGGGCCGGCAAACACGACCAGCAGTAGCGAGCTACTTAACAGCCACGCCATGCCAAACCACTGGCAACGGGGCAGTGGACGGCCGCTGAAATGGCCGCGATGACTGCGCCAGAACAGGGTTGAACCCGCACGTGAGAGCGCAATGAGCGATGCCAGGCCTGCCAGCAAGACGAGTGTCCAGAGCCAAAGTCGTTGGCTGCCTTCCGCGGCGTTGAGCATTAGCGCTTTGCCGAAAGCGCCCGAGAGAGGGGGTAAGCCAGCCACCGCGATCGCCCCGATGAAGAACGCCAGCGCCAGAGCCGAGCCTTGTACCATGGGCCGACCCTTGACTAGCCGCGTACCCGGTTTGCCACGTTGCAGGCCGATCATCTCCGCCAACAAGAAGAGGCCGCCGGTAATCAGCGTTGTATGAATCAAGTAGTAAAGCAGTGCCGAGGTGGCTTCAGGACTGCGCATTCCGACGCCCGCAAGTAGCGTGCCGACGGAAATCAGCACCAGGTAGGCAATCAGCAGGCGCAGATCCCGAGCGGCCATCACCCCTATCCCAGCGGCGGCCAGGGTCGCTAATGAAAGCCACCAGACCCAGGGTTGTTCGAGGGCTTCCAGATTACCTGCCTGGTCGCCAAAGATGAGGCTGTAGACCCGCAAGATGGCATAGATGCCTACCTTGGTCATGACCGCAAACAGGGCGGCCACCGGGGCAGGGGCTGACGCATAGGCACGGGGCAACCAGAAATACAGCGGTAAAATGGCTGCCTTAAGGCCGAAGACCACCAGTAACATCAAGGCACCAGCCACCACCAACCCTTCGCGTTCAGCGGGCAGTTCGGCCATGCGCGAGGCCATATCCGCCATGTTCAGCGTGCCGGTTGCCCCGTAGAGAATGCCCACGCCAATCAGAAACAGCGAAGAACCCGCCAGGTTGAGCACTACATAATGAACGCTGGATTGAATGCGCGCCTTGCCGCCGCCATGAAGCAGCAGGGCATACGAGGCCAGCAGCAGCACTTCAAAGAAAACGAAGAGGTTAAAGAGGTCGCCGGTTAAAAAAGCACCGTTGATGCCCATCAGCTGCCATTGGAAGAGGCCGTGAAAGTTGCTGCCTTTTTCATCATCACCGCCGCAGGCAAAGACCACAGCCCCGACGGCCAGGAGAGCGGTCACCAGCAACATGAGCGCCGACAAACGATCCAGCACCAGGGCAATGCCAAACGGCGGCTGCCAGTCGCCAAGGGCGTAATAGGTCACTTCTCCACTGGCGGCTTGGTTCAGCAGCCAAATGGCAACCAAAAGCAGCGCTGACGTGGCTACCACGCTGACAATACGCTTATAACGAACCATTCCCTGGCGTTGGTAGAGTAACAAGATACCCGCGATTAACGGCACAACGACAGGTAAAACAATCAAATGCTGGATCATTCGCGGTCTTCCTTTTTGCCGTCTACGTGGTCGTTACCCACTTCACTTCGCGCGCGCATCGCCAGAATGACCACAAAGGCGGTCATCGCAAACCCGATCACAATGGCCGTCAGCACCAGGGCCTGGGGAAGCGGGTCAGCGAAGCCATCGCCTTCATTGACCAGCGCCGCGCCATCGGTGGTTAGCCCACCCATGGAAAATAGAAATAAATTGACGGCATAGGAGAGCAGGGTCAGGCCGACCACCACCGGGAAGGTTCGCCCACGCAGCGTCAGGTAAAGTCCGGAGGCGGTGAGCACGCCAGTGGTGATCGCGTAGAGCAGTTCCATTAGCGAGGCTCCTTGCTGGTGGGGTTGGAAGATGTCTCAGCGTCTTTTTCGGTCTGTTCGGGCACCGGACGGTGGGCAGTGGTCACTTTGCCCAGGTTGGCGAGGATCATGAGCGTGGCACCGACGACGGCCAGATAAACACCCAGGTCGAAAAGCAGCGCCGTTGCCAATTCAAACTCACCGACGACGGGTAGTGTGAAGTAGCCAAACGACGATGTCAGGAACGGATAGCCGAACAGCCAACTGCCAAGTCCTGTCAGCGTCGCGACCGCGACACCCATGATAGCCACAGGCTGGAAGGGGAAATCGAGGCGCTCCTGCGCCCACTCCACACCTCGGGCCATATACAGCAGAATCAACGCCACAGCGGTAATCAAACCGGCGATGAAGCCACCGCCGGGCTGGTTGTGGCCGCGCAGGAAGATAAACGCTGATACCAGCAAGGCCAGCGGAAGTATCGTCATTGAAACAGACGTCAAGATGGCCGGGTAGCGGTCCGGCGACCATACCCGACCCTCGCCATCACTGTGCGGTATAAACAGGCGTAAACGGTTGAGTAGCTTGAAGATCGCAAGGCCTGCAAGGGCAAGCACGGTAATTTCGCCTAGCGTATCGAAGCCCCGGAAGTCGACCAGGATGACGTTGACCACGTTGTAGCCGCCACCGCCGGGTTTGCTGTTTTCGACAAAAAAGCTGGAGATCGACAGCGTTTCCCGGGTCAACACCGCATAGTTGAGGCTGGCAATCACCAGCCCCAGCGACCCTGCCAGCAGAATGTCGCGGACATTGCGCAGCGGGCTCGACTCCTGAGGTGTTTTCTGCGGCAGGAAGAACAACGCCAGCATCAGCAGAATCATGGTCACCACCTCTACGGATAGCTGGGTCAGCGCTAAGTCCGGCGCTGAAAAACGCGCAAAGGTGAGGGCCACAAACAGCCCGACAATCGACAGCATGAGCAATGAAATCAGACGGTAACGATGGGTGGCCGCGGTTGCGATGCCGCCAAAGATGAGCATCACTGCGCCCAGAATCACTACGCCGTCGATCGGCTGGTTGCCTGCCGCCCCTGTTAGATCGGTGACCTGGACCAGCCCGATGAGCCCCATCACGAAGGCAGCGGATAGCAACAGTGTCATGTAGCGCTGTAATGAATTGCCCTCAAAAACAGCCAGGAACTGTTCAGCACGGTAGCCTATCGCTACCACAAAGCGCTCGAACACCCGCCGGGCATCGACGCTGGCAAACTGCCGGGTGAACAGGCGCATGTCGCTGTGGCGCCAATACAGGGCGGTGCCGATCAATAATGCCGCAACGCTCATCATCAGCGGCAGGTTGACGCCATGCCAGATCGCCAGTTTGAAATCCAGCGGACGCTGCAATACCGCTTGGGTGGCAAGATCGAGCAGGTGTGTGGCGGTGAGGGCGGGTAGCAGACCGATCACGACGCACAGCACAACCAGAATTTCCACAGGTAAACGCATCAGGTGTGGTGGCTCGTGGGGAGATTTGGGCGGTGCCTCGCGGGCAGGTTTGAAGAATACCGCATGCACCAGGCGCAGCGAGTAAGCCACAGAAAGAATACCCCCCAGCGTGGCCAGCGCAGGCAGCAACCAGCTCAAGCCTCCCAGCACCGGGGTTTCCAGGGTTTCAGTGAAGAACATCTCTTTGGAGAGAAAGCCGTTGAACAGCGGCACGCCCGCCATCGAGGCGGCGGCAAGTGTGGTCAGCAGCGCGGTCACCGGCATGGCTTTTTTCAGGCCACCCAACTGCTTGAGTTCCCGTGTTCCTGCTTCATGGTCGATAATGCCCGCGCTCATGAACAGCGCCGCTTTGAAGGTGGCATGATTGAGAATGTGAAACAGGGCTGCCAGCACGGCCATGGGACTGCCGATACCCAACAGTACCGTGATCAGCCCCAGGTGGCTGACCGTGGAAAAGGCCAGAATGCCTTTCAAATCGGTTTTGAATAGCGCAAACCAGGCCCCGTAAAGCAGCGTGGCGGTGCCCACGAGGGATACAACCACAGTCCATAGCTCACTGTCGGCAATTGCCGGATGCAGCCTTGCCATGAGGAAAATACCGGCCTTCACCATCGTGGCCGAATGCAGGTAGGCCGAAACCGGCGTCGGGGCTGCCATGGCATGGGGGAGCCAAAAATGAAACGGGAACTGGGCTGATTTGGTAAAAGCACCGAGTAAAACCAGGCCGAGCATCAGAGGATAACGCGAGTCGGCGATGATCCTGTCGCTACTGGCCAGAACGTCTCCCATGCTGAAACTGCCTGCCATATCTCCCAGCAACAGAAGCCCTGCCAACAGCGCCAAGCCGCCAGCGCCCGTCACGGTGAGCGCCATTCTTGCCCCTTTACGCGCTTCCGATTGGTGGGACCAGAAGCCGATCAATAAAAACGATGAAAGGCTGGTGAGTTCCCAGAATAGCCACAGCAGGATGAGGTTGTCGGACATTGAAATACCGACCATGGAGGCCATGAACAGCATCATGAAGGCGTAAAAACGGCCTACGGGTTCGTCACTTGCCAGATAAAAGTGAGCATAGAGCAGTATCAACAGCCCGATGCCCATGATTAAAATATTAAACAACAGCGACAGGCCGTCCAGGCGCAGGGCCAGTTCCAGGTTGAGCTCTGGCAGCCAGCCAACGGCGAAGCGCAATGTTTCGCCGTCGAGTAGTGCGGGTATCTGCATCAAGGTAAGCAGCAGGGCAATGGCCGGCAGCAGGGCGGTTGCCAACGAGCAGGCCATGCGGCTGCGTTGAGCGTTGAGGACCGGCACCAAGACGCCCAGTAAAGGTAGTAAGGCTATCCACAGCAGTGTCATGGGAGTCATCCAGCGCAAAAATCAAAAAAAGCCCATCAGCCGTCAGTGTAACCGCGTCGGCTGAGGCATCGGAGACCGCAAATTAAACAAGAGGATATCACTTGTAGTGGCATTGTGAAGTTTTAGTATAAAGTGACGCCGTCAACCCAAGCGAGCCAATTAACCCTATGAATCAACCTTTCGACACATGGCAGCAGCGTTTCGAAACTCTGCGTTCGAACAAATTTTTTGAAGCCTTTGTGATCGCGATTATCGTCATCTCGGCGCTGGTGATCGGCGCTAAAACCTATGAAGAGGAGACCTCGCGCTTTGAGCAATGGCTTCTCTATCTCGACCTGGCCATCACGGTTTTCTTCCTGGTAGAGATCCTCATCAGAATAGCGGCTGAAGGGAGCCTGGTGCGCTTTTTCAGGCGAGGGTGGAATATCTTTGATTTTGTCATCGTGACCGCCAGCCTGATCCCCATGGACGATTCCGAGATGGTCCTGCTGGCGCGGCTACTGCGTATTTTCCGCGTGCTGCGCCTTGTCTCGATGATTCCCGAGCTGCAAATGCTGCTTTCAGCCCTGGTGAAATCCATTCCGCGTATGGGCTACGTGGTGTTGTTAATGTTCATTATCTTCTACATCTACGCAGCCATTGGCAGCTTCCTGTTTGCCGACGTCGACAGCTTCTTGTGGGGCAATATCTCCATTTCGATGCTGACGTTGTTTCGTATCGCCACCTTTGAAGACTGGACGGATATTCTTTATGCCACCCAGGAAGTCTATGCCTGGAGCTGGATTTACTACCTGACGTTCATCTTTCTGACCGCGTTTATTTTCCTCAACATGATGATTGGCATCGTACTGGACGTGATGCAGAAAGAGAGCGCCGCGCTCGATGTTTTGAACAATGGAGAAGATGTTGATGAGACGCACGCGTTGCGCAACGAAGTCAGTGAAATGCGCAGCCAGCTAGACCGAATGGAGGCAGCCCTGTCAGGGCAGAGGGCTGATAATGCGCGCACGGATATTGACAAACCCAGCCAAGACTGATTTTCTAGGCGTATGAATACATCCATGAACACCTTTGCGCTAGACCTACGACTACTAAGCGCCCGTCTCTGAATATCAGGGTCGGGCAGTGCTGCTGGCATTGTCGTTGGTTTTCTTAGTGGCGAGGTAGACATGGTTACAAACACTGGAATTATTGAATCAATTCAATTTGTAGGGTGCCGCTCTGTTATTACCGTGCGCCCGACAAACTCTTATGATCTACGCCCCATGGCCTTTACTGGCGATGGGGCGTTTTTCGTTGGCACGCCCGCCGTCCATCCAATCGAATATTTTCACCCTACTTGCCCTGGAGAGCCGTCATGATGTTGTCTGATCCCGCCAAAAAATACCGCCAGTTTGTTGCGGTGGACCTGCCTGACCGCCAATGGCCCAGTCAGCGGATTGAAACGCCGCCGATCTGGTGCAGTGTTGACCTGCGGGATGGCAATCAGTCATTGATCGACCCGATGGATCATGAGCGCAAGCAGCGCTTGTTCGACATGCTGCTGAAGGTCGGCTTCAAACAGATTGAAGTCGGCTTTCCCTCTGCTTCGCAAACCGATTTTGATTTTGTCCGCACGCTGATCGAACAAGACAAGATCCCGGAAGATGTGACCATTCAAGTGCTGACCCAAGCGCGTCCGCACTTGATTGAGCGCACCTTCGAAGCCTTGAAAGGCGCCAAGAACGCGATCGTGCACGTTTATAATGCCACCGATCCGATGTTCCGGCGCGTGGTGTTCAACGTGGATAAAGCCGAATGCGTGAATATTGCCACCGAGGCCACGGCGCAAATTCGCGACCAAATGAAGGCAGCGCCTGAAACCAACTGGACCTTCCAGTACTCGCCCGAGCTTTTCACGACCACAGAGATGGATTTTGCCGTCGAAATCGTCGAAGCGGTCATGGAAACCTTCGGGCCCAGCGCCGACAACCGGATGATCGTCAACCTGCCGGCCACGGTAGAAGTCGCCACGCCGAATAACTATGCCGACCAGATCGAGTGGTTCTGCCGCAACGTCAAAAATCGCGACCACTTGATTGTCAGCGTTCACCCTCATAATGATCGGGGTACCGGGGTGGCGGCCGCCGAGTTGACGCTGATGGCGGGGGCTGATCGCGTTGAAGGCACCCTGTTTGGCAATGGCGAGCGCACCGGCAATGTCGATATCGTCACCCTCGCCATGAACATGTACACCCAGGGGGTTCATCCGCAGCTCGATTTCTCCAATATCACCCCGGTGATGCGCGAAGTGGAGTACTGCAACCAGTTGCCGGTGCACCCGCGCCATCCTTACGTGGGCGATCTGGTGTTTACCGCTTTCTCCGGTTCCCACCAGGATGCGATCAAGAAAGGCATGTTGGACCGTCGCGCCAACCCCGATGCTTTCTGGGACGTGCCCTATCTGCCTATCGACCCGCTGGATGTAGGGCGTAGTTACGAGGCGGTGATTCGGGTCAACAGTCAGTCGGGTAAAGGCGGGGTGTCGTACCTGCTGGAGCAGGAGCACGGTATCGAACTGCCACGTCGGCTTTCCATCGAGTTCAGCCAGGTGGTGCAGGAAGTGGCCGACCGCACCGGTAAAGAGATTACCTCGCAGATGATTTACCAGGCCTTTGCCGATGAATATCTGGAGCAACGCTCGCCCTTTGCGCTGGTCAACCACCGTTTATCGTCAGAGCCTGATAGCCCCAAGGTAACGCTGGACGCCGTGGTCGAGCAGGATGGCGAGCGTCAAACGCTCAACGGCGAAGGTAACGGACCGCTCGCCGCCTTTGTGAAAGCGCTGGCTGCTGCCGGGCACGATGTGGAAATCATCGACTACCACGAGCATTCCCGTGGTCAGGGTGCCGATGCAGAGGCCATTGCCTATGTGGAAGTCCGCATCGACGGCAAGGCGGTGTTCGGTGTCGGTAATGACGAAAGCATTACCAGCGCCTCGATGAAAGGCGTATTGAGCGCCATCAATCGCCATTACTCTAATCAGCAACCGGCAGCGAACGTGACCGCGGAAACATTGGCGTAATCCGTTGATGTTCAATTGAGCGAGGCAGGCAATGAGGCGGCCCTGGCAGATCATAGTGTTAATCGCGATGGTGATTGCTGGGCTAGCATCAACCGTGGCTTCCCACGAACCGTTTGAGTCCAAACTGGTACGCCTGGAAGCCAAGCAGGCGCTGCCCGCACTGGCGTCGACACTCCAGCATGAAACGCCGGATCTCAACGCACTATTCCTGAGTTACTCACATGATCAGGCGCTCTGGATGAGCGCCTATCTTGCGCTGACCCGCCATGGTGATGTGGCCCGCGGTGTGCTCACCGACTATGGCCATTTGCCGGAATTCCAGAGCGTATTGGTCCGTTACGGTGCCGACGCCGTACTGCCCATCAGCTACTTTCGCGATCACGATATCGCCACGTTAAGTGCTCAACACTGGTTTGGCGAGCGTTACCGACAAGTTAGCCATTTGTGGGGTGACGAAACCGAAGCACCGACGAGCGCGCTTACTCCCTATCGCCGTGGACAAATGGGTATCGTGATGCTGGACACCAATGGCCATGCACTGCTTAACCAGTTTGTGGTAGATGACGAGGGGGACGTTGAGTGGCTGCAAGGCGAGCGGCTGGTCTCTGGAGTTGGCGATTTCTTTACCAGCGGTCTGCGTGAGCTTGAAAGTCAGTGGCGGCGGGGCGATGCCATTGGCGCCGCCGATCTAGGCTGGGCGGGTGTCGATCTACTGGTCATGGCCAGCACCGCTAAGGTGCTGCGGGCAGGCAGGGCCGCTCGTGCTGCCCGGGTGGGCAGTGTGGAAGCCCAGGGCGCTCGCGCGGGTTTGCGCCAGGGAATGGTTGCCTCAGGCGGGCGTTTTGCGACCCTGCCGCGTATGGCCAAGGTTACCGCGGTCGCGGGCACCGCCTATGTGGTGGCTCGCCACCCAAGCCTGGTCAGCGCGCTGGGTGCCAACCTGTCTACCTGGCTGGGCTGGCCGGTATGGTTGGGCCAGTTTCTTGTCTGGCTGGTCGTGCTACTGCCAGTACTGATAGTGGCGCGACTGGCTTATCGCTGGCTGTTGACGCCGCTGCTGTGGCTGCTGGTGCCCTTGATGCGGTTATGTTTTAGAACAGCTAACCATGCGTTAGCCAAGCGGACTCAACGGCAAGCCGAGGAGACTGACTAAGTAGATGGGGTTTAACATAAGTGGGGCGGCCTTAAGGCCGCCCCGTTGGTTATCTATTGATCAACCGCAAGCGTTATTCCGGCAGGGCGTAAACCGCCACCTGATCGCCTACCTGGTCTTTCAAGATACTGTTGCCACCGGAGACAAAGGCGACGTATTGGCGACCGTTGTACTCGTAGACAGCAGGGTTCGAGACCGAGGGGGCTTCGGTCTGATCCGACCACAGCTCTTCGCCGGTTTCCAGGGAGTAGGCACGCACCTTGGCATCCATGGAAGCGCCGATAAAGATAACGTCGCCAGCAGTTACCGCCGGGCCACCGATGGTGGGCGAGCCCCAGCTTTCGGGCATAAAGAAGCCATATTGCTGTGAAGCACCTACCGGGGTTCGCCACTTCACGTCGCCGGTCGTCATATCGAGAGCGACCAGTTCACCGAAAGGCGGCTCCCAGCAGGGCATGCCGAACCGGTTGAGCGCCACCTCAAGGCGCATGCCGTAGGGCGCGCCTTCCTGGGGGGCAAAGCCGCTCTCGTTGCCGGATGTTTTGTTCGCTGCCTCATAGTCTTCGCGATTATAAAGCTTTATGTACTGCACAATATGCGAGGTGTTGACGATGGCGGTCTGGCTTTGTGGGTCAAAGGCGACGCCGCCCCACTGGACACCACCTGCACTGATGGGGTAGCCAAGCGTGCCTTCACCTTGGGTAGTCGGCGGGGTGTACATGCCTTCGTAATGAAGGTCGTCCCACAGCGCCGAGCACTCTCCAAAGCTGACCGCATCGGCCAGCGCCCAGACCTCGGGTTTCTCGGACTGATCTAGCAGTGGCGCTGGTTTGGTCGGGAAAGGCTGTGTCGGGGCGTACACTTCGCCCTCGACCGAGCCGTCACCGCCTGGCACAGGGCGCTCTTCAATCGGCCAGACGTCTTCGCCGGTTTCGCGGTTGACGACGAAAAGAAAGCCCATCTTGGTTGCCTGAATCAGCGCCGGGATCTCCTCGCCATCGACGGTAATGTCCATCAACGTTGGGGCGGCATTAATATCGTAATCCCAGATGTCGTGGTGAACCCACTGCCGCGACCAGGCCACTTCGCCAGTCTCGACATCCACCGCGGTGGTCGATGTGCCCAGAGGTACTTCTTCGGTGCGGTTGCCGCCCCAGTAGTTCGGCGATGGCGAAGAAACGGGTAAATACACCAAACCAAGCTCTTCATCGGCGGACATATGCGTCCAGACGTTGGCAGTACCGCTCTGCTCACGCATCTCATCAGACAGCGCCTGGAAGGTCCATTCGCGCTCGCCGGTGCGGGCATTGATGGCAAATACGGTGCCGGGCGGGGTCTCTTCATAAGCCCAATCCATGCCGGCCCAACCGAGTATCAGGCGATCACCTACGACGGTCGGAGGCTGCAATAGCGACAACGGCCATTTGTCATTGGTGTCATTCCACTGATTGACGTCGAGTACGCCGTTGTCGGCAAAGTCCGTGCACCGTTCGCCGCTATCGGCATCCACTGCGAAGAGCTGGGCATCCATGGTGCCCATATAGACGACTTTCTGGCAGGGTTCGCCTGCTTGCGGGTCGTCGGCTTCCCAATAAGCCACACCGCGATTCTTCAGGGCGGGCTGGGTCAGTGCTTCAAGGGAGGACTGGGTATCGAAGCTCCATTTCTCTTCCCCGCTTGCGGGGTCAAGCGCCAGGATCCGGTAGAACGGTGTGCCGATATACAGCGTGTCGTTGGCAAACACCGGCGTGGCAGACCAGACCGTCGCGGGTAAATCGCCCGAACCATCGGCGACATCGCCGGTATGGATTTCCCACACCTTCTCCAGCTCGCCGACGTTATCAGCGTTGATTTGATCAAGTGGGCTATATTTCTGGGCGTTAAGCTGGCCATGGAAACTGTCCCAGATCGGCTCTCCAGGTACCAAGGGA
This sequence comes from Halomonas sp. G11, assembly GCF_001663515.1. Lineage (NCBI taxonomy): Bacteria > Pseudomonadati > Pseudomonadota > Gammaproteobacteria > Oceanospirillales > Halomonadaceae > Halomonas > Halomonas sp. G11. Next base: position 4,864 of record NZ_LYXG01000012.1, on the reverse strand, counting down.
ATCGATGGGCCACTAGGTGCTTCTTCCGCTAAAGCGCTTTCCTGGTCTGCTGGTGCTTGCTCCCCTGGCGCCTCTTGAGCCGTTGGCTGCTCCGTCTCTGCTGACGGTTCCTGAGCCATTAGCGGCAGGGGCGTTAGGCAAATTGTCAGAGCGGTAACCGCGCCTAAACCAGATGTAATGGGTTTAAACGGAGTGCTTGTGGCGGATAAAAACGTCGTCATGAGCAGCTCCTTAAGAATGGGTGAGGCGTGCATGGCGCGCCGGGCGGAAAAGATCAAGAACCAGGCCGATCAGGCCCACTACCATCGCAACGCCGATCCACCACTGATGGAGCAGCATTGCAGCGAAAAATGTTCCGCCGAGGCCTATAAGAATGAGTATCCGCAGGGCAATGGAAGTGCCACGCCTTTTTACAGTTGCAAGAAGTAGGGCCAATACTGCAAGCGCGATACAGGCCACGATGGCAACCAGTGCCCCGAGTGTTCCCGTGACCCCCGTCAGTGGGGTGAAGTAGGCATACAGAGCGACGGCAAGACCGGCGAGTGAGGCTATCAGAAGGAGAATAGCGCCAGATTTTGGAGAGAAGGGTGACGACATAACGTGTTGGCCTCCTGGTGATTGAGGTAGCCAACATTGAGGCTAAGTCAATGTCGGAAATCATTAGCCCTATAACTTTAGCAGAAAACGATGCTTTTACGACCTTAGTAGGCCACTTTGAAGATGCTAAAAGACCCACTTTCGGCGTTATCACTTGTGCAAGTGCGTCGTTAGTGGGCCTTGAATCACTGCCAATGACATTATGACCTAGCAGCCTGTCGGACTTAACACTGATCTACTGCGAATCCCGGTATTTTGGCCAACTTTATTCGATCGATTTCGTTAAATAGCGCGCTATTCGCCTCAATCGATCGATAAATTTGGCTCAAAATCCGTGATTCTCGCGACGATCGGTCAAGCCCGACAGGCTGCTAGAGGCTTTTGAGAACAGGTAAGCAGGTTGCTGGTCTTAGCCGGTCTGGGTTTTCAACCAACCGCGCCAGCCGCCAAATTCGGTGATGTCCTCTGCTTCGCCCCCTTCATTGAGTGCCCCTGCGGTGCATATAAAGCCGCATTTCCAGCTGCCGTCGGCAAGCTCCACCTGGCCTAAACCCAGCGGAGCAGGAACGCCTGCTAAAAAGCTGCCCAGCGTCTCAATCGGCAAACGCCACACTTCCACTTCAATGGCCTGGCCGTTGGCGTCGCGTACCATCGCCGGGCGTTTGGGTGGCCCGCCTGCCAGAGCAAACAGCTTGTAGCGCGGCGCGCTATGAGTGCTGCTAACCAGCACACCACCGCGTTCAGTCAGTTGATGGTTAAGCGGCAAGCCCTGCAGGTGTGCACCGCACACGACCAGCTCCATACTGCCGTCCTGGGCATGGGTGAGTGGCGTCGCGAGCGCCGGATGGGCAACGCCAGTGGCACCTAACGGCAGCATTAAGCGGGCTTCGAGGGCGCGGCCCAGGGAGAGCAGTTTCAAATCGTCGAATACCGGCCCGAACAGCGTCACGCCCACCGGCAGGTCTTTTTCGGTAAAGCCAATGGGCACGGCCAGTGCGCTGTAGTCGAGGAGGTTCATAAAGTTGGTCCAGGTACCCAGGCGTGAATTCACGCCGATAGGGTCCGCCGCCACCTCTGCCTTGGTGGGGTGGGTCACCGTGGTGGGTGAGAGCATCACATCCACCTGGCCGATTAATGCGTCGGCCTGACGCTTGTACTCGGCGAGTTTATAACGGGCATCAAAGGCGTCCACGGCCAGCGGCGTGGCACCACCCTGGGTAATCTGGAAAGTGACCGGATGCACCGCCTCTGGGTGGCTCTCCATCAAATCGCGAATCACATGATAGCGCTCGGCTACCCAAGGGCCTTCATAAAGCAGGCGCGCTGCGGCCAGGAGGGGCGAACAGTCCAGCTCGACTTTTTCGCCGCCAAGCGCTTCAAGCTCGGCAACCGCCTGGTGCATGCCCTGGGTGTAAGCGCCATCGGTTTGCCACTGGGATTGCGGCGGTACCCCAAAGCGAAACGTAGCTGGTGCTTTACCATAGCCTTTACCGTGCAGGGTGAAGTTGTGTTCGCGGGACCAGGCGCACTGGTCGTCATAGGCGGCGGTGATGTCGAGCACTTTCGCCGCATCGTCGGCGGTAAGCGTAAACAGGCTGATCGTGTCGAGCGTCGCGCAGGCAGGCACCACACCGCGGGTGCTGAGTAGCCCCAAACTGGGCTTAACACCGTATAAATTATGAAAGCAGGCGGGGACGCGTCCGGAACCCGCCGTATCCGTGCCCAGCGCAAAGCTCACCATGCCCGCAGCGGTGACCACCGCCGAGCCGCTGCTGGAACCGCCGGTAATATAGTCGGGGTTGAAGGCATTGGCCGGTACCCCGTAGTCACTCAGGGCGCGCTCACCCACCAGGCCGGTGGCAAACTGATCCAGGTTGGTTTTACCCATGGGGATCGCGCCCGCATCGATCAGTTGCTGCACCACAAAGGCGTTTTCTGTGGGGGTATAAGCATAAGCGGGACTGCCTGCCGTGGTGGGAATGCCCGCCAGGTCGATGTTGTCCTTCATCGCAAAGGGAATGCCGTAAAGCGGCAATGTCTCCGGCGACTCGCCTTCCAGGCGCTTTAAATAGGGTTCCAACTGCTCACGGTTCAAGCGAGTAATCCAGGCGGGCTCTCTGCCGTGTGCGTCGGCTTGCGCAAGCAGCGCGTCGATTAACGTTTCAGGGGTGAGCTCACCCTGCTTGTAGGCGGCAAGGAGGTTTTGGATATCGAGTGCTAGGCGCTGTGTCATAAGGAAAATCCTGTCGTTATAAACCGTGGCGGAATGCTCTAAAGCGCTGTTCGTGGGTCAGTATCACGTCTTTTCCTCACTCTTGAGCACCACGACCGGCTGCCCAGGGGCGATGGATGCTCCCTCGGCAAGCGGCAGGCGAACAACGCGACCATCGCAGTGGGTGGCGATCTCGACTTCCATTTTCATCGACTCCACCACGGCCACCGGCTGGCCAGCCGTGACCTGGTCACCTTCTTCAACCAGCAACTTCCATAGGCTGCCGGTGACGGGGCTTTCGATGCCAATTTCGTTGTCATCCAGCGCCGTGACTTCGGCGCTTTCCGGGGCCTGATCTTCGAAGGTGAACTGGCCATTGGCCCGCCAGGCGGCCATCTCCGCCTGGAAGGCGGCTTCGCGTTTGGCGCGGAAGCTCTCGATCGCCTCGGCGTTCCTGTCGATCTCGGCCTGGTAATCCGCCAGGCGAAAACGCGTTGTCTCAATGGGTAAGTCATACCGGCCATGGGGGAAATCACTGCGAATCTGGGTTAGCTCGTCGTGGCTGACCTCGAAAAAGCGTAGCTGGTCAAAAAAGCGCAGCAGCCAGGGGTTTTCAAAGTGCTGTGTGGTGCGGTAGCGGTTCCACATCTGCAGCGTGCGGCCGACAAACTGGTAGCCACCAGGGCCTTCCATGCCATAAACGCACAGATAGGCGCCGCCGATGCCTACGGAGTTTTCGGCGGTCCAGGTGCGGGCCGGGTTGTACTTGGTGGTCACCAGCCGCTGGCGCGGGTCAAGCGGGGTCGAAACGGGGGCGCCCAGGTAGACATCCCCCAGGCCCATTACCAGGTAGCGGGCATCAAAGACGATATCGCGCACTTGCTGCTCGCTTTCCAGGGCGTTGATGCGGCGGATAAAGTCGAGGTTACTGGGGCACCAGGGGGCATCCGGGCGTACGCTGCGCTGGTATTTGTCGATGGCTTCCTGGCAGGCGGGGTCGTCCCAGGAGAGCGGCAGGTGTACCACCCTCGACTCGACTTCCAGCGACTCCACGTTGACCAGGGCCTGCTCGGCGTTTTGCAGGTGGGCGAGCAGTTCATCCAGGGTCAGTTCCAGGGGCTCGTAGTGAATCTGCAGCGAGCGGATGCCGGGGGTTAACTCGCGCAGGCCGGCCAGCGAGTGTTCCTGCAGCCAAAGCATCCAGGCGTGCACCCGAAAGCGCAGGGCGATATCCAGTTCCATGGCACCAAATTCGATCAGCAGGAAATCATCTCCGGCGCGTCGGTAAACAATGCGCTCACCGGCTTGCTCCGCGGGTACGTCGCGGACGATGGGGGTATCGCGCTCAGGCTGAATCTCTTCGACGGGCGCTGCTGTGAGAGACGCCAGTTGGTTGAGCTGGCGCTCTTCCAGGGTGCGAGCGGTGGCCAGACTCACCGGCACAAAGCGTATGTTGTCACCGGCCGCCAGTTGACCCAGCTTCCAGCGCTCGGCGCGCACCACGGTGGCGGGGCACACAAAGCCGCCCAGCGAGGGGCCATCGGGGCCGAGGATAACCGGCATATCGCCGGTAAAGTCGATGGTGCCGAAGGCGTAGGCGTTATCGTGGATATTGGAAGGGTGCAGGCCCGCCTCGCCGCCGTCGGCTCGCGCCCACTCGGGGCGTGGGCCAATCAGCCTCACGCCGGTGCGGCTGGAGTTGTAGTGGACTTCCCACTCGTGGGCAAAGAATTGCTCGATATCGTCATCGGTAAAAAAGTCCGGCGCGCCGTGGGGGCCGTAAAGCACGGCTACCTGCCAGGTCTTCCCGCCATCGCGATGGCCGAAGGTGGGGATCAGCGCCTTATCAAGCTGCGTCGTCGGGGCAGGCGTGAGCGCGGGTAAGTCGAGCATGTCGCCGCTGCGCAGCGCGCGGCCGCCATGGCCGCCAAACTGGCCCAGGGTAAAGGTGCTGCGCGAGCCTAAATAGCGCGGGCAATCGATGCCGCCGCGTACCAGCAGGTAGGCGCGAGCGCCTGCGTCGGCCTTGCCCAGGGTCAGGGTGGCACCGGCAGG
>NZ_LYXG01000011.1:0-78751 GCF_001663515.1 Halomonas sp. G11 | reverse complement strand
TAATGGCCCGTGAGGCTTGACCCTATAACACCCAAGGGGTCTGGTCGTGATGATAACGACGAGTGTGAAGACACTCAGAGAACCGGATACGCGTACTGAGCCAAGTGTTGATGACACAGGGCTTGGTAAGAGACGCACACAAAACACAGCATGATATGCATTTACAGTTACGCCTGACGACCATAGCAAGCGTGAACCACCTGATCCCTTGCCGAACTCAGCAGTGAAACCGCTTCGCGCCGATGGTAGTGTGGGGTCTCCCCATGCGAGAGTAGGTCATCGTCAGGCACCTATACCGCAGAAAACCCAGCCATCGGCTGGGTTTTTTGTTTTAGGGGTCTCCCATGGAGAGTAGCGGAGAGCCGCCCTGGCCATCGTCAGGCACCTATGCCGCAGAAACCCCCGAGTACATCGTGCTCGGGGGTTTTGTGTGCGTGGAATGGTGATTAATTGTCCCTGTGATGCTGGCAAATACCACCCGCCCAGGTTTCATAGATGGCTCGGTCGTCGGCCAGCATCATCAAAGCGAACAAGCGTTCTCCCAGCGTTTTACAGTGATTGATGCGACGCTTAAGCAGCGACGTTGCCTGGGTGTCGATCACTACAAAGTCAGCCTCAAGCGTGGGCGCCAATTGACCGATATGGCTATCCAGCGAGAGTGCCTTTGCATTTCCCTTGGTTAAACCATAAAAACCCTGCCAGGCGGTAAGTGGCTGTCCGCGTAGCTGACCCACTTGATAGGCTGCTTTAAGCGTTCCAAAGCCTGATAAATCAGTGCCTGCGCCGATATCGCTGGCGTAGGTAAATGCCATGCCGGTTTCATTCGCGGCCTCTCGGTCAAAGAGCCCGCTGCCTAGGAAGAGATTAGAGCTAGGGCAAAAAGCAATATTCGCACCGCGACTCGCCAACCGTTTACGCATACCGTTATCAAGATGAATGCCGTGAGCAAAGGTGCTGCGAGGGCCAACAAGGCCCGCTTCTTCATATACGGCCAAATAGTCACGGCTACCGGGAAACAGTTCTGCCACCCAGTCAAGCTCCCCGCTGTTTTCCGCTAGATGAGTCTGTAACCATAGGCTGGGGTCATTACGCAGAAGAGCGCCTGCCGCATCCATTTGCGTTTTGGTCGACGTAGGCGCAAAGCGAGGGGTAACGCTATACCCCAGCCGCTGCTTGCCGTGCCAGTCTTCAATCAGTCGCTCACTGTCGGCAATACCCGTCGTGCCGTCCATAAGCCCCTCGGGCGCGTTGCGGTCCATCAATACCTTGCCGACCAGCATACGCAACTGACGTTTTTGACAGGCGGAAAAAAAGGCATCCACGGAGCCGGGATGGCTAGAGCCGAATACCTGAGAGGTGGTTGTACCCGCGCGCAGCATTTCATCAAGAAAAGCATTGGATAGCGCTTCTGCATGGGCATGATTGGCAAAGCGACACTCTTCGGGGAAGGTGTAGTCGTTTAGCCAGTCAAGCAGTTGGCGGCCATAGGAGGCCATTATATCCAACTGGACATAGTGAACATGGGTATCGATAAACCCCGGCATGATCAGCTTATCGCGATAGTCCAATACATCACTGTTTTCCGGTAGTGACGGCAGTAATTCATTGAAATGGCCGACGGCATGAATATGCTGGCCTTTCAGCCAGAGTAAGCCGTCGCCGTAGTGCTCTAAGCTGCCCGGCTCGGGCGTATCGCCATCCCCAGGGTCGCGGGCAAAACTAATCAATTCGGCACGAATAAACGTATCGGTAGCAGGATTCATATTAACTCTGGGGCGTCTTCGTATCGTCAACTAAAGCACGTGCAGCGTTAGGCTCAAGACCACGTGTTTCTGGTGAGGTGGGTTTGTCGGTTAGCCACAGCAATTCGGTGACCACCGTCAAGGCAATGGCATAGGGCGTCTTGTTGCTGAGCTTGGTGGCGTGGATGCGTCCGATGGGACTTCGCACACGCTTAATTTTCTCGGCGTCATGGCCTGCTCGCTTTAGACGTCCCTGAAAGCTTGACCATTTACTGTCGCTGCCAATTAGTCCGATAGAAGCGACATCAGCGCGCTCAATGAGGCCTGCAATCAGGGCGTAATCCTGATCGTGGCTATGGGTCAGTACGAGCGCATGCGTTTGCGGTGGTAATTCCGAGACTGCCCGCTGGGGATCCCCAAGCGTATGACAGCCTAGACGCGGTTGCTGTTGTAGCTGTTCACTGAAGATCTCGCTTCGGCTATCGTACCAGTGCAACTGCCAAGGGAGGGGGGCGCTCAAGTTAACGATTTCGCGACCGACATGGCCCGCGCCAAATATAGCGACATGGGCTTCTGCACCGGGAAAGACTTCCAGCAGGATGTTGACGAAGCCGCCGCAGCACTGACCGCTACGCCCACCCAGGGAAAAAGCCTCCAGGTGTAAGCCGTAGCACTGCTGCTGTAATAAGTTACGTGCAGCGCTGATCGTCTGCCACTCGAAAGTACCGCCACCCAGCGTATCGAAGATAGCATCAATAGTAATCACCATCCGCGCACCGGGCTCTCGGGGTGTCGAGCCTGCGCTGGTCACCTGAGTGGCTAGTACATGCGGAATGCCATCGCGCTGTAAGCGATGCAGCGCCGCATGCCAGTTTTCTGGAGCGGTTAGGGTCATAGCGCTTTCTGCCTGATGGCATTGGCCGCCAACATGACCCGTTCAGGTGTCGCCGGGGTATCGAGATGGGGCGATGCCTGATAGCCCGTCAGGCTTGAGAGGGCGTCCCGCAGCGCTGACCAAACGCAAATCCCCAGCATGAAGGGCGGCTCGCCGACGGCTTTGGAGCGATAAAGGCTCGCCATGGAGTTGGGGTGGCCTTCCAGCAGTTCGACATTGAAAATCGGTGGCAGGTTGCCGAAAGTGGGAATCTTATAAGTCGCTGGCCCGTCGCTGATCAGCGTGCCGTTATCATTCCATTTGAGCTCTTCGCTGGTCAGCCACCCCATGCCCTGTATAAAGCCGCCTTCCACCTGGCCCATGTCAATGGCAGTGTTAAGTGAATCGCCCACATCGTGGAGTATATCCACGCGCTCCACCTGATATTCACCCGTCAGTGTATCCACGCTGACTTCGCCTACTGCTGCGCCGAAGGCATAGTAATAGAAAGGGCGCCCCTGGCCGGTGGCGCGGTCGTAATAAATCAGCGGCGTTGCATAAAAGCCTTTTTCCGATAGCGAAATACGGTTGAGATAAGCGGTCTGGACGAGTTCCCCCCAGGCGATGCGGCGCTCACTCTCGCCGATACCGGAAATCAGCATATCGTCTTCCAGGCGCATACCTTCACGGTCCAGACCTTCTGAATAGTGCTCTGCGGCAAAGTCGAACAGCCGCTCCCGGAGCTTGCTGGCGGCGTCCCGTGCCGCCATGCCGTTCAGGTCGGCACCGCTGGAGGCGGCAGTGGGCGATGTATTGGGCACCTTGTCTGTACGGGTTGCACTGATGCGGACGCTGTCCAGATCCAATCCCAGCTCTCGAGCGACTACCTGACAGATCTTGGTATGTAGGCCCTGGCCCATTTCCGTCCCACCATGATTGATCATGATACTGCCATCGGTATACACGTGAAGCAACGCGCCGGCCTGATTCAGATGCTGAGCAGTAAACGAGATGCCAAACTTGACCGGGGTAAGGGCGAGGCCCTTTTTGATAATTGGACTTGCCGCATTGAAGGCGGTAATGGCCCCACGACGCGACCAGTAGTCGCTGCTGTGTTCCAGCGTATCCACCAGGGTGTGAAGCAATTGTGTCTGATCAACCCGCTGGCCATAGTGGGTAATGTCGCGCCCCTGGCGATAGAAATTGCGCTTCCGGATGGTCAGCGGATCCTCACCGATCCGACGGGCGATGTCATCCATGGCGGCCTCAATGATCATCATTCCCTGCGGCCCACCAAAACCTCGAAAAGCAGTGTTTGAGGCCGTGTGAGTCTTGGCGCGATGCCCTGTCACCCGCGCATTGCCCAACGAGTAGGCGTTATCGGCATGAAACATGGCACGATCGACAATGGCGTCAGAGAGGTCGGGCGAGTAGCCGCAGTCGCCAATCAAGGTGATCTCGCCACCTTCGATGACTCCTTGATGATCGACCGCCAACTGATAGCGGTTATGGAAAGGATGGCGCTTACCCGTGGCGCGGGTATCCTCGCTGCGTGGCAATCGGAGACGGGTGGCCTTGCCCGTTCGGCGGGCAAAAAGCGCTGCCACACAGGCCCAGGGAGAGGCCTGGGTTTCCTTGCCGCCAAAGCCACCACCCATGCGACGCACTTCAACGGTTACCGCGTGGAAAGGAATGCCGAGCACTTCAGCAACGAGCTTTTGGGTCTCGCTTGGGTGCTGGTTGGAGGTATGGACGATGACGCCTTCATCTTCGCTGGGCAATACAATACATGCCTGTCCTTCCAGGTAGAAATGCTCTTGTCCACCAATAAAAAGCTCGCCTTCGATTCGCTGCGATGCTTGTTCCAGGGTTGCCTGCCAGTCACCACGCTCTTGAACGTGGGTCGGGCGAACAAACTCTTCACGCTCGGTAGCCTCGACAGGATCAAGGCTGGCGGGTTGTTCATCGATATCCAGCCTGGCAAGTTTCACGGCCCGGCGCGCGGCCTGTAAGGTGGTCGCAGCCACTGCAAAGAGACACTGGCCTGCATAGCTGATTTCCCGGTCCACGAAGATAGGGTCACCCGGGAACACCGGGCCAATGTCAGTGTGCCCCGGTACATCATCAAACGTTATAACATCGATAACCCCAGGTGCCTGTCTGACCGCCTCAAGGTCGAGCTTGGTTAACGTGCCATGGGCGACTGGCGATAAGCCAAGTGCAACGTGCAGGGCATCTGCTGGCGTTTTGATATCGTCAATGTAAGCTGCCTTACCCGTGACGTGTTTGTGAGCGCTTTCGTGAAAGCTTGCACTGCCTGCCTGGCGTTGACTCTGGCTATCGACCGTATGGCGAGCAAGTGGACCGGAGCCTTGAATATGGTCATGCAATTCGCGGCGGGCTCGGTGGCTGTCAGCATCGAGTCTAGTGAGCGTACGCATGGAGCATCACCTCCTGGTTGGGCGCACAAAGCGTCAGGTACAGGCGCTCTAGCAGGTTGCGAGCGGCCTGCTGGCGATAAAGCTGGCTACCCCGCACATCGCTCATGGGGGTGAATTCGTCGTCAAGTGCCTGCTGGGCCGCTTGAAAGCTGGTTTTCGACACTGACTGGCCTTCCAGTGCTTTCTCGATCGCAAGGGCTCGTTTAGGGGTTGCGGCCATGCCGCCGAACGCAATGCGCACGTCGAACATGACGCCTGCTTCCAGGCGATAGCAGAAAGCGCCCAACACCGCTGATATGTCATCTTCCCGACGCTTGGAGAGTTTCCATACCTTCAGTGTAGCGGTATCAGCCAGTTTGGGCAGAAACACCCGGCTGACCACTTCATCTGCAGCTAATGCGGTTTTTTTATAATCGATAAAAAACGTACTCAACGGGATTTGCCGCGAGCCGTCAGCGTTTGTCAGTTCCACCCAGGCATCAAGTGCCTGCAGAACGGGGGGTGTATCACCAATGGGAGACGCGTTGGCGATATTGCCGCCGATGGTGCCTGTATTGCGTATTTGCTGGGAGCCGAGACGGTGTAACAAATGAGCAAAGGCCGGGAAGTGGGCCTCCAATAGCGGTTCAAGATGGGTATAGGTGACGCCAGCGCCTACCCACCAGCCTGATTGTCCCTGAAAAGAGGCTTCCTCAATCCGGCGGAGCTCGTCTATCCGGGTAACATCAATCAGTTGATTCAGTTCGACCAGGCGCTGAGTGATTTCCAGCCATAGATCCGTTGCACCGGCGACGAGGCGAGCATCAGGATAACGGCGGCGGATTCTGGTCAGTTCATCCAGCGTACTTGGCTGGGCAAACAGCGATGCGTTTTCATCGACCTGATCAGGGTTGGACACTGAGGTCGCTGGTAATGAGGCGTCAAACCATTGAGGGGTTTGCCAGGGCAATGATTGCATGCTCAAGGCTGCATCGCGGATAGGGCGATAGCCGGTACAGCGGCATAAATTGCCACCTAGCACGGCTTCAAGGCGTTCAGGGGTCAAAGGGATAGGGCGGCGCTGCTGAGTGGTATGCAGCGTAAACAGCGACATGACGATACCCGGCGTGCAAAAGCCGCACTGACTGCCGTGACATTCAACCATGGCCTGCTGCGCAGGGTGCAACTGATTGTCTTGCGCCAAGCCTTCGACGGTGACCAGGTGCCGACTGTTGAGCTGGTGAGCTGGCGTGATGCAGGCATTGACGCTTTGAAAGCACGCTTTAGCATCACTCGGGTTGCGAACGGCGACCGTACAGGCGCCACAATCGCCGGAGGCGCACCCCTCTTTAGTGCCCGTCAGCCCCAAATGGTCGCGTAATAGCGTTAAAATGCTCGTGTCCGGTGGCACGTCGCCTTGCCTGGGGGTGCCATTGAGCAAAAACTCAATCGTCGCCATACCAAACTCCGTTTTCATTGTTCTGACCGATCGGTCAATATCGTTTGAGCTTGAGACAAAATGGACGGTTATGCAAGGCTTCGATTGTTGCACTGATAAGGTGCGAAGAACCGTATTGTGCGGGGCTTTGGAGCATGTAATGTGAAGCGCCGTTAACTTCCATACTCATCTACCCAGCACCTGATAAAGGAACTCAGTGAATGACGGCTGAAACAGCAGACCAGGATAACGTCGGTCGGGAGCGCATCGAATACTGCATTTTGCGCGCGGCTGAACAGGTGTTTTCGCAATATGGTTATCGGGGAGCGAGCCTCCAGGCGATTGCCGATAAAGCCGGTCTGCCCAAAGCGAATATTCTGTATTACATGGGCAGCAAACAGGCGCTCTATGTCCGGCTGCTCAATCGCATGATGAGCCGATGGAATGCGGTGCTTGAGGACATCACGCCAGAAAGCGACCCAGGACGTGTGCTCAGCGAATTCATTCGCACCAAGATAGTGCTTGGTCAGCGTTATCCCGAAGGCTCAAAACTGTTTGCCGCTGAAATTTTAGCCGGGGCGCCTTTTCTGAATAAATATCTGTCTGGCGAACTACGCGATTGGGTCGCTTCTCGAGCGGCCATCATTCGCCAGTGGTCGAATCAGGGCAAGATGGACGACCTGGACCCGCACTTGCTGATTTTTCTCATTTGGTCCGCGACTCAGCATTACGCTGAATATAGTGCCCAGGTCACCGGGATTCTGGGTAAAGAGGCACTGGATGAAGCAGACCTTGAATCGATTTGCCAATTTCTTGAGCAGGTGATCATCAAAGGCTGTGGCGTTCAGCGCCCCGATGCATCACTCGCAGCGCCGCGGTGACTGGTATGTCCACGCTACCCATTGAGGCGCATTTAGCCTCCCTGAAAGAAACCCTGGACAGCCATAATCGACTCATTCTGGTGGCCCAGCCTGGCGCGGGGAAGACGACGCGGGTGCCTCTGACGCTTTTGAATAGCCATTGGGCGCAAGGGAAAACGCTCTTGCTGCTTGAACCACGGCGGGTCGCAGCGCGGTTAGCGGCCAGTTTCATGGCCCGGCAACTCAATGAATCGGTAGGCCATACAGTGGGTTATCGAATGCGGGGCGACAGCCAGGTAAGCCGGTATACCCGTCTGGAAGTCGTCACCCAGGGGGTGCTGACCCGTATGCTGCAGGATGATCCGCTGCTGGAGGGCGTTGGCGGCATCATCTTTGATGAGTTCCATGAACGCAGCATCGAGGCGGACCTGGGCCTGGCGCTGGCACTGGATGTACAGCAAAGCATTCGCGACGATTTACGCCTCATTGTGATGTCCGCCACTATCGATGTGGCGGCTTTACAAAAGGTGCTTGGGCAACAGACGCCGGTGATTGAAAGCACCGGGCGCCAGTACCCGGTTGAAACGATCTATTGGCCGGTACCGCGTGATACCGCTCTGGAGACACGCGTCTGTGAGGCTGTCGGTGACGCCTTAAATCGATCGGGGGCGCGGGATATTCTGGTGATTCTACCGGGCGTGGCCGAGATACACCGGCTGGTGAAGAAGCTGGAGGATAGCTTCCTCGATATCGAAGTGCGTGCGTTGCATGGTCGCATGTCAGTAGAAGCGCAACAGGCGGCCCTTCAGCAAGATGCTTCGCGTCCGCGGGTCATCGTGTCGACGGCTATCGCGGAGTCCAGCGTGACGGTGGATGGCGTGAATGTGGTGATCGACGCCGGTCTGGAGCGTGTTCCACTGTTCCAGCCTCGTTTGGGGCTCACGCAACTGACCACCCGGTGGGTTAATAGCGCCAGTGCCGATCAACGGCGCGGTCGCGCGGGGCGGCAAGGTCCAGGGCTATGTTTCCGTCTATGGTCTCAAGAGCAACCGCTCGTCCCCTTTGGTGAACCGGAAATACAGCAGGCGGACCTCTCCAGGCTGGTGCTTGAACTGGCGTCCTGGGGCGTACAGTCCCCTGACGACCTGACTTGGATGACCTTGCCACCCAGCGGCGCCTGGCAAAGCGGGAAAGCGCTACTGACTAAGCTTGGCATCATTGATCGATCGGGCATGTTGACCCCGTTGGGTGAACAATGTGCGCGCTGGCCGGTAGCACCAAGGCTTGCTGCGATGTTGGTGAAATCAGCCGAGATCAACGCGACGGCATTAGCCTGTGGGCTGGCCGCGCTCCTTGAAAGCAGGGACCGTATCAACGGCTCGCTTCGTGATGCGCTGGATCAGCGTTTTTCTCAACCTGCACGGTACCCTGAGTGGCAGCGTGATACCAAGCGGCTGGCACGAATGGCCAAAGCCAATTTTCCCGCTAAGGTTGAAGACGCATCGTTAGGTGCGCTTGTGGCACTGGCGTATCCAGAGCGTATTGGTCAGCGCATCAGCCCAGGTCGTTTCAAGCTCGCTAATGGTAAAACGGCCACCTTGCCGATCAGCCATCCGCTTGCCAATGAACCTTACCTGGTGGCCGTCAACGTGGAGGGTGCGACCAGCGAAGCGACGATATACGTGGCGGAGCCGCTTCCACTAGATACCCTTATCAGACTTTATCCAGCCACCCAGCAGTGGGTCAATCGTGTCTGTTGGTCAGACGCCCAGGGAAGGCTGATCGGCGAAAGGGTGCAGTGTCACGGTGAGCTGGTATTAGCCACTGCCGCACTTGGCAAACTGCCCGAGGAAGACGTCATGGCGGCGTTGTTGAACGCCTTGGAGCAGCGCCCTGACTTGATCTTTACGCCACCTGTTCAGCAGTTACAGGGACGTATGGCGATACTGCACGAGTCTTTTGAGGGGCGGTGGCCCGAATGGTCGGATAAGGCGTTAATAACAACGCTTGAAACCTGGCTTGCCCCCTACATGGCCGGGGTTACCCGTATGAGCCAGATGGAAAGAATGCCTTTCGAGGCGTACTTGCTGGCATCACTGACTTGGGATCAGCAGTCCCAGTTTGGGCGTTTGGCGCCTACCTTGTTGCGTGTGCCAAGTGGCCGACAAATTGCCCTTGATTATGCACCTTGCTTACAAGGTAGACCACCGGTGCTGGCGCTTAAGCTTCAGGAAGCGTTTGGCTGGCAGGAAACGCCAAGGATTGTCGATGGTCGCGTCGCCGTGATGATTCACCTGCTATCACCGGCGGGGCGCCCCCTTCAGATTACCCAGGATCTACGCAGCTTCTGGACGAATGTCTACCCTGAAGTACGTAAAGAAATGCGCGGGCGTTACCCAAAGCATCCTTGGCCGGAAAACCCTCTTTCCGCAGCTGCCACTGGCCGAACGAATAGCCGCAGATAGATGAAATGTGCTTATTTGGCCTAATGAGCCCCAAGGTTTTGTCGATCCATTATTCAGGTATCTCCCCAGGCTCACGGTAGCGTACGCCTTGAGCGCGTCGTTCCTCTTCCGTCAGCCTCTCATCCTCTGCTGGTACGCCGAATACGGTCTCCTTTGACCCGTCTTCCCAGGTGTAAGTGGTACAGCCGGACAGCAATGCCACCAGCAGGCACGAAGCCAGGGCCAGGATGCTTGTTTTCAACAGTTGCATGCTCATCAGTTATCTCCGCAGAATACGTTAAAATCAATATTATCAATCAACTATAGAAGTCGGTAGCGGAATAGTAAATTAGCAAGTGAATAATGTTCCAAAAGCGTTGAATAGTTTTCAGGGTAACATGTCGAGCGTGAACTATCGTTTAAAAAAGCCTATTACAACAGAATAGAAAGCCGTCGAAAGCAACATCGCGGCAAGCGGCAACGAGGTGAGTATGTGGTCGGTGATCAAATCGGTGCTCGCAGCGCTCATCGGTGTTCAAAATGACCGTCAAAGGCGCGAAGACTTCAGTTCCAAACATCCAGCTGCGTTTATTATTACTTTTATTATCATTACCTTAGCCTTTGTCGTGGCGCTCTGGGGGCTTGCCACTGTCGTTGCGGGATGAGCAAGCCAGCTTTATTTTTTACAAATCACGTGAACATTGGCGGGTGTTTTCTATACTGCAGTTAATAACGTTATATGGGCATTCGTCTGTTACCTATATCCATTCGGGTTGTTGGTTTCAGCCACAACAAAAAAAACAAGGGGGCTTCAATGCGCTTATGGTGGCGACCATCAGTGTTCAGTGCGGGCTTGATGAGTAGCAGCGTCTGCTTTGCTCAATCGTGGAACATGCCGCTCGGGGTGACCAATGTAAGCCGCGATATCTTCGGTCTACACATGACCATTTTCTGGATATGTGTCGTCATTGGCGTGGTGGTTTTTGGCGCTATGTTCTTCTCGCTTTTTCGCTATCGTCATTCACGAGGCGCCAAAGCCGCTCACTTTCATGAGAACACCAAGGTCGAGATTCTCTGGACGGTAATTCCTGTACTAATCCTTGTCGGCATGGCGGTGCCGGCGACGGCTACGTTAAAGAATATGTACGATGCTTCAGATGCTGAACTGGACGTTATGGTAACGGGCCAGCAATGGCGCTGGCGCTATGAATATCTGGGCGAAGATGTCGCGTTCACCTCCAACCTCAGTACGCCGCGCAGCCAGGTAAGTGGTGAAGAAGTTCGCGGAGAGAATTATCTCCTGGAGGTTGATGAGCCACTAGTCCTGCCGATCAATCGTAAAATCCGTTTTTTAATGACGTCAGATGACGTTATACATTCCTGGTGGGTGCCCGATCTCGCCGTCAAGCAAGATACGGTTCCTGGGTTTGTTAACGAAAACTGGGTCAGGATCAATGAGCCAGGCATATATCGCGGCCAGTGTGCAGAGCTGTGTGGCATTGACCATGGCTTCATGCCGGTCGTGGTTCAGGCCATGGAAGAAGAGGCCTTCGATGACTGGCTGATGGAACGTAAAAAAGCAGCTGAGCAAGAAGCGCAGGGGGTTGGGCGTGAATGGGCAATGGAAGAATTAATGGACAGAGGAGAGTCTGTCTATGAATCCATTTGTGCATCATGCCACCAACCAGATGGACAGGGTTCTCCCCCCGCATTTCCAGCACTCGCGGGAAATCAGCAGTTGATTGATGATCTCGACTGGCACTTGGACAAAGTCATCAATGGCGTTTCGGGTGCCGCAATGCCTGCGTTCCGCAATACGCTTAATCCGGTTGAAATTGCTGCGGTCGTTACCTATACGCGAAACGCCTGGGGGAACGATACCCAGGAGCAGGTGCAGCCCGCGCGCGTTGCAGAACAAACAGAATGATCGATAGGCACTGCAGGTTACGGCGAAAAGAATAAATTTGGAGACAGATATGGCACCCAGGATACCTTTGCAGTCTACGCTACAGCACAGCGATGCGGTTGCGACAGCGGGTGGTGCTGCCGATCATTCGGCGCAACCGACGGGATGGCGTCGTTGGGTCTTGACGACCAACCATAAAGAGATCGGCACGCTTTATTTGATTTTTTCCTTATCCATGTTTTTTGTTGGAGGCATCTTTGCGCTTGTTGTGCGTGCCGAGTTATTCCAGCCTGGATTACAGTTGGTCGAACCAGAGTTTTTTAACCAGATGACCACCATGCACGGCCTGATCATGGTGTTTGCAGCTGTCATGCCTGCTTTTACTGGGCTTGCCAACTGGATGATACCGTTACAGATCGGTGCGCCCGATATGGCGCTGCCGCGTTTGAACAACTTTAGCTTCTGGCTGCTTCCCGTTGCTTTCACGCTGTTGCTTTCTACGTTGCTGATGCCGGGTGGCGGTCCTAACTTTGGGTGGACATTCTATGCGCCACTATCGACCACCTATGCGCCAGCATCAACGACCTTCTTTATCCTTGCGCTGCACATCGCGGGTATCAGCTCCATTTTGGGGGCGATCAATATCATCGCTACCATTTTAAATATGCGCGCCCCGGGCATGCGGCTGATGGACATGCCTCTATTCGTATGGACGTGGTTAATCACTGCCTTTTTGTTAATTGCCGTTATGCCCGTTCTGGCTGGCGTCATTACCATGATGCTGATGGATATCAACTTTGGCACCAGTTTCTTTGATGCAGGGGGTGGCGGGGACCCCGTGCTTTTTCAACACCTTTTCTGGTTTTTTGGCCACCCTGAAGTTTACATCATGATCTTGCCAGCCTTCGGCATCGTGTCGGCCATTATCCCGACGTTCGCTCGAAAGCCTCTTTTTGGCTACGCCTCGATGGTTTATGCCACGGCGGCAATTGCCTTATTGTCTTTTCTGGTATGGGCGCATCATATGTTTGTGGTGGGGCTGCCATTAGTGGCTGAATTATTTTTCATGTATTCGACGATGCTGATTGCCGTGCCTACTGGGGTTAAAGTCTTCAATTGGGTGACGACGCTTTTTCGCGGTTCGATTAGCTTTGAGTCTCCCATGCTGTTTGCGCTTGCCTTTGTGGTGCTGTTTACCATCGGTGGCTTTTCAGGCCTGATGCTTGCTATTGCGCCAGCGGATTTTCAATATCATGACACTTACTTTGTCGTCGCCCATTTTCATTATGTGCTGGTACCAGGCGCCATCTTTGCCATCATGGCGGGTGTTTATTACTGGTTGCCCAAGTGGACAGGGCATTATCCAAACGAAACGCTAGCAAAGTGGCATTTCTGGTTTTCAGTGATCGGGGTCAATTTAACATTTTTCCCGATGCACTTTGCCGGTTTAGCCGGTATGCCAAGACGTATACCTGATTACGCACTTCAGTTTGCCGATTTTAATCTGGTATCCAGCATAGGTGCCTTCTTTTTTGGAACATCGCAATTGCTTTTCGTTCTGGTGATTATTTTATGTGTAAGAGGCGGTAAACCGGCTCCCGCCAAGGCGTGGGAAGGTGCTGTGGATTTAGAGTGGACGGTACCCAGTCCTGCTCCTCTACATACGTTCGAGACACCCCCCGTGTTTCGACAAATAGAAAAATAGGTTATCAATATTCAGTCATCTGGAGTGAAATATGCGCTCACACCAAACGGAAGGCGTCAGGAAAACAGTCACCAAGACGATTGTCGCCTTGATTGGTATGTTTGCATTTGCGTTTGCATTAGTGCCTCTTTACGACGTTTTTTGTGAAGTAACGGGTATTAATGGAAAGGTGAGTACCTCCGCGCAACAGGCTTTGGGCAATGATGTT
The DNA here is from genome assembly GCF_001663515.1 of Halomonas sp. G11. NCBI lineage: Bacteria > Pseudomonadati > Pseudomonadota > Gammaproteobacteria > Oceanospirillales > Halomonadaceae > Halomonas > Halomonas sp. G11. The sequence goes on along the minus strand of NZ_LYXG01000011.1, from coordinate 65,154 downwards.
AACCGTGATCGCTATGTGACGGTTCAGTTCGTCACCCGGACAAGTGCCGGGCTTCCGTGGCAACTTGGTGTGGAAACCCGCCAAGTCCAGGTACATCCCGGTCAGATGACGGAGGTTGACTTTACATTCTCCAACCGTAGCCAGTCGGCCAGTTGGGGGCGGGCAGTTCCCAGCGTCAGTCCATCTGTTGCTAGCGCTCATGTGCGAAAGGTAAGTTGCTTTTGCTTTCAGGAACAGCGGCTTGATGCCAACGAGAACCTTACCATCCCGCTTGTTTTTCAACTGGACAATACTCTGCCAGAGGATATAGCGACCGTGACATTGGTCTATACGCTGTATCCCTTGGAGGAAAGCAACGACCGCCCGGCAGTGGCACAATATATGAATAACAAAAACGGGGAGATGTAACATGAGTGGCGGAAGTTATTATGTCCCAGCCAAAAGCTATTGGCCGATCCTAGGTTCTTTGGCAACCGGTTTTATGATGGCGGGTTTGGGTGCGCAGCTTGTTTATGGCAGTACAAGCTTACTGATTGCAATAGGTGTCATCTCCGTTATAGCGGTCATGGCATTCTGGTTTCGTGATGTGATCAATGAGTCTCACTTGGGCCTATATGATAGCCAGATGGATCGCTCTTTCCGCTGGGGGATGGGGTGGTTCATCTTTTCCGAAGTGATGTTTTTCGCCGCGTTTTTCGGTGCGCTTTTTTACGTTCGCATGTTTGCTATACCCTGGTTGGGCGGTGAGGGGGCAAAAGGTGTGTCGGCACTTTTATGGCCGAACTTTATTGCCGAATGGCCTTTGTTGAGCCCTCCGGATGCCTCGGTTTCAGGGCCTGATAATGTCTTCAGCCCTTGGCAACTGCCCTTGGTGAATACGTTGCTGTTGGTCACTTCCAGTATCACATTGACAATTTCTCATGAAGCACTCAAGGCAGAAAAGCGTCGCTTGTGCAGAAACTGGCTGGCCGGAACGGTAATACTTGGCTGCTGTTTTATCTTTATTCAAGGCGTCGAGTATTATGAAGCTTACCAGCACTATGGTATTACGCTGGAAGCCGGTATTTTTGGGTCTACGTTCTTTATTTTAACGGGTTTTCACGGCGTTCATGTCATTATTGGCACCTTGATTCTTATGGTGATGCTGGCGCGTATTATACGCGGGCATTTTTCGGATACCGAGCACTTTGGTTTCGAGGCATCCTGCTGGTACTGGCACTTTGTTGATGTCGTATGGTTAGGGCTGTTTATATTCGTTTATGTCGTTTGAGTCTTCAGGTGAGTTGGCCGCTCCCGAACCCATAGACAATCAGCAATAAGAGCAGAGCAGCAAAGCCTATCCGCCATTTTAGAGATGTAAGCAGTCGCTTGGAAGAAGAGCCATCGCGTAACAGGTAACCCGCGCCTACCGCCAGGCTGATCAACATAGCGAAAAAAACAATGATAATGAGTGATTTAAGTAGCATGAAAAAGTACTCCTCATGTCGCTGGCGGCTATATGGCTGGTATGCATTCTGGCTGTCGTTGGTGCTGCTGGGCGGCTTTCTTGGTGCATGGCAGTGGGACAGGGCCAATGATAAACAAGCGGCGGCTTCAGCTCGAGACAAGGCGCCTGCATTGGTTGACCCGCAAACCTTACCCACCGAAGGGGCCGAGCTTACGCTTAATGGTGAGTATATATCCGAACATACCTTTTTTTTAGATAACCGAATTGTCGACGGACGTTTGGGAGTTGCCGTTTTAACCCCGTTTAAAGATAGGTTCGGGCAGTACTGGTTGATTCAGCGTGGTTTTGTTGAAACCGGCACCAGTCGTGACTCACCGAGTATAACGACGCCCCAGAAACAAGTCTCTATAACCGGGAAATGGCAGCAAGCAAGGGATGATGGCTTGTTATTTGGGCCCAACCTGGAAAAAGAACGCCTCCAACAAATCAGTCTTACGCCTTGGCAGGGAGTGCTACCTGACTTTCGTTACCAGGGGTGGGTGCATGCGCAGACCGGCGATGGCGTTTTTTCAGAATGGTGGCAAGCCAATGTGATGCCTGCGAGTCGGCACATTGCCTATGCATTTCAGTGGTGGGGGCTTGCGCTGGTAGCACTGATCACGATGTGGGTGGGCAGGCGTTATCTTTACTCGAGCCAAAAGCATCAGGGGGGACATGATGACAGCCATTAAACCCGTCAATCGTCAGCGGATTAAATTGCTCTTGATCTTCATTATTTTTTCCGCGCCTATTATCACCGCCTGGGGAATGGTTGAGTGGCGTATTGGCGTTCCTGAGCAGATCACGGCTCACGGTTCACCTGCTGATCAACTCCCATTGCTTGAGCATTGGCCTCTTGAAACGGTTTCAAAGGCTGGCGTTGGCGAAGATCACTGGACATTAGCGTTTGATTGCTCTGTTCAGTGTGCTGAACGTCGAGACATCCTGTGGCGAATGCATCGCGCTCTGGGCCGTGACGCTCATCGGTTGGCGCGATTGAATATCGGCGGAGAAGGTCAGGCATTGCCTGGTGAGCAACTGGCGCGCTGGGAGGAGCCCCCCTCATGGCGAAAAGCGAATAGCGTGTGGTTGATCGATCCCCAGGGGCGACCTGCGTTGTCATTTCCTGCGTCTGTACCGGTGGCAGATATACTCGACGACACGCAACATTTATTCAAAGTCAACGCCATGTAGCCTAGAGCAAGCGCTTTGCCGTGGGAGGACTCGATGGTTGATCAACAGCGTATTGCCGTCGTCAAGGGGCTGTCATTTATCGGTATCTTTTTTACCGTTCTGGTGATGTTGGTAGGCGCCTGGACCCGCTTGTCCGATGCGGGTTTAGGTTGCCCCGATTGGCCAGGGTGTTACGGGCAGTGGGTGGTGCCTACAGCAGATGACGCTGCGGTGAGCTATCCGGCCTTCCCATTGGAAGCATCGAAAGCCTGGCTTGAAATGTTCCATCGTTATGTTGCAACCATGCTTGGCGCGACGGTCATTCTGCTTCTGTGGCTGGGTTGGCCACTCAGACATGTAAAGCAATATCCATGGTATATAAGCATCATCTTGTTAATGGCTATTACTGCCCAAGGGACGTTTGGCGCCTTGACCGTCACCCTTAAATTATGGCCCCAGGTGGTTACGCTGCATTTGCTGGGTGGTATGGGGATTCTGTTGCTGTTTGTATTGCTGCATTGCCGTCTGAAAGCATTACAGCAAAATGCTGATCGGCTACCACGGCGGACATCCGCATATTGGTGGGTGGTGGCCGTACTATTATGTTGCCAGATTGCACTGGGGGGCTGGGTTTCGAGCAACTATGCGGGCATCTCATGCCAGGGCTTTCCGTCGTGCAATGCTCAATGGTGGCCGGAAATGGATATTAGTGAAGGCTTCCATTTGACCCAAACCGTAGGGCCCAATTATTTGCACGGTCAACTGCACGCTGATGCGCGAACCGCGATCCATATGATGCATCGGCTGGGCGGTGGCTTGCTGGGAGTGGCTCTGATGGTCTTGTGGTGGCGATATCGGCATGACAGCGCGGCGCACGGTTTACTGATGGTATTGAGGATCTACGGCCTTCAAGTAGGCCTCGGCATCGCCAGTGTTGTCCTGTGGCTGCCGCTTTGGTTGGCATTACTGCATACCGCCGGCGCGATGGCGCTTAGTGTCAGCTATTTAATTGCCTGGCGGCAGTGGCGATACAGCACGATGGATAAAAATGCTTACGGGCTTAATTTTCCACCGGCGGCAAACTATTTATCGCCTGATAAGGCAAGTTCACACCCCGAAGTAGTACCGCTCGCTGCCAATCGACAAGCCCGATATGATTAGCGTGATCGATAAAGATGCTGTAAGGTCGCCGTCATAGACATGTACAATTCTGGTAAAGCAATTGACCAGTTTGCATAAGGAGCATCATGAGTCTGACGTATGCATTGTTACTTCTCCTGGTTGCGGTTGTGGTGATTGTCGCACTGGGGGGCTACGCCTACCGCTTACGCAAGGAAGTCAAGCGGCGTGATGCGTTTCGCGTCGCTGAAGACCAACAGGCACAGTTGAAGAGCCTGGAGAATCTGGATTGGGTAACCGCTGCTCTGGTTCAGGAGCAGGTCGACATTACCGAAGGCGCCTGGCGTTGCAAAGTGCTGCTTGAGATTATCGACCCGAGCCTGACTGAAAAGCCGGAGTTCCAGGCCTTTGCAGAGCATTATGAGCGTACAAAGCACCTTAAAACCCATTCGGCCAGGCAGAAATTGACGCCGCGCGAGCGCATGGAAGAAGACCGTGAACGTCTTGCCGCGGAAGAGCAAATGCGCAGTGCCGTGTTAGCCGCTGCTCAAGCTGTGATGACATGGCGTAAAAAGGGTGGGCAAGGGCTTCATTGAGCGGTCTGTAGAGTGATTGCCCATTTTTTTAAGTGTAATGGCTGGTTTATAGTGTTCTTCGGGCTTAATTTGCTATGCTGAGGTGTAACAGCGTCTTCAACAAGTTGATATATCGACATGTTGCCTAAGGGCATTGTTTCGGTACCATGAGCAACAGCCTCACACCGGGGAAGACAAATTCAGGCGGTGTCAGGCAAGCGAAAAATGGATGCTCTCGCTTAAAAAAAGAAGCATTAGATGATCTGGTTACTAATGACCATGTCAGCATTGGATCAAGAAGGAGTTTTGCATGAAAAAATCAACGACTGGCTTGCTAATCGGTTCTGCCTTGGTAGTGGGCCTCTCCGGCTGCGCTAGCTCGGCTTCCCAGTCTTCCGGCCAGATGGGCGCCAGCAGTGATCGTAGCTGGTACCAGCATCCGTTTGTTTGCGGCTTGGCCGGCAGCGTAATTGGTGGAAGCATCGGCTACGCGGGTAGCAGTAGCTCTGACGAAGACAAGGGTGCGGCGATTGGTGCGACAGCGGGTGCCACTATCGGCGGCATGCTGTGTGCCGATAACACCCCTGAACCTGAAGAGCCTCAGTGCCCGAGCTATGGCGGTGAAATTCCTGCCGGTGCAGCTGTCGACGCTGAAGGCTGCCCGCTGGACTCTGACAATGACGGCGTGCCGGACTATCGCGATCAGTGCCCGGGTACACCCGCAGGTGTCGAGGTAGATGCCAACGGTTGCCCGCTGGACTCTGATAACGATGGCGTGCCGGACTACCGTGACCAGTGCCCGAACACCCCAGCCGGTGTTGAAGTCAATTCACTGGGCTGCCCTGACAGCGTCGTGCTGCAAGACGTCAACTTTGAATTTGATTCCGCTCAACTGACCGCTGAAGCGCAAAATGTGCTTGATGGCGTTGCCGAGCGCTTGGTCAATAACCCCGATGTTCGCGTTCGTATTGAAGGTCACACCGATTCGGTAGGTTCTGCGCAGTACAACATGGACCTTTCCCAGGCCCGTGCTGAGTCGGTCACTGAATACCTCGCGACTCGTGGCGTCGAGTCCAACCGCATGATGGCTGAAGGTTTTGGTGAAGAGCAGCCAATCGCGACGAATGAGACAGATGCAGGTCGCGCGGAAAACCGTCGTGTAGAGCTGGATGAGTGGAACTAAGGTACGCATTTAGCGCGACGACCTTACGGTTTTAAGACGCGTTAATTGAAGGAAGCGGGGGGCTTTGGCCCCCCGCTTTTTTATTTATGCAAAGCCTGGCATCTGTTAGTCTTTGCCGTCGTTATCGTCAGCCTATTTTTTACATCATTGATAGCGAAATGTGATCCTTGGTATGGATCACCACTGCGCTCAAGGAAAATCCGCATGCCCATTGTGACACTGCCAGACGGCAGTCAGAGAACATTTGATGAACCGCTTTCCATTATGCAACTGGCAGAGTCCATTGGCCCTGGTTTGGCTAAGGCCTGCGTTGCCGGAAAAATCGACGGCGTTCTGGTTGATGCCGCTGATCTGATCGAGCAAGACGCTCAAGTGGCCATCCTTACTGCCCGTGACCCTGAGGGGCTGGATATTATCCGGCATTCCTGCGCGCATTTGATTGGCCACGCCGTCAAGCAGCTATATCCCAATGCCAAGATGGCGATTGGTCCGGTCATTGAAGATGGCTTTTATTACGATATTGAGTTTGGCGGATCGGTATCGTCTGATGATCTGGAAGCAATAGAAGCGCGCATGAAAGCGCTAATTGATCACGAGTATGACGTCGTGCGGGAGTATGTCGATCGTGATCAAGCCATGTTGACCTTTCTGCACCGTGATGAGCCCTATAAGCAGGAAATCGTTCGGGATATTCCCGAAGGTGCTACCATCCGGCTCTATCACCATGAAGAATATACCGATATGTGTCGGGGCCCGCATGTCCCCAATACCCGCCACCTTAAAGCTTTCAAGCTGACCAAGCTGGCGGGGGCTTACTGGCGTGGTGATGCCTCGAATCCCATGTTGACGCGGATTTACGGAACAGCGTGGGGCGACAAGAAACAGCTCAAGGCTTATCTAAAACGGCTGGAAGAAGCTGAGAAACGGGACCATCGCAAGCTGGCGCGCAAGATGGACCTTTTCCATCTTCAGGAAGAAGCGCCTGGCATGGTGTTCTGGCATCCCAACGGCTGGACGATGTATCAGGCCTTGGAAGACTACATGCGCCAGATCCAGCGTGAACACGGTTATCAGGAGATCAAGACGCCCCAGGTCGTGGATCTTTCCCTGTGGAAGAAGTCGGGTCACTGGGGGCACTACAATGAACTGATGTTTACCACAGAATCGGAAAAGCGTGAATATGCGGTCAAGCCCATGAACTGCCCGTGCCATGTGCAGGTCTTCAATCAGGGGCTCAAGAGTTACCGTGATTTGCCGTTACGCTTGGCAGAGTTTGGTAGCTGTCATCGCAACGAGCCGTCTGGATCCTTGCATGGCCTGATGCGTGTCCGTGGCTTTACACAGGATGACGCGCACATCTTTTGTACTGAAAGCCAGATTCAGTCGGAAGCGGAAGCCTTCATTGCGCTTACGCTGCAGGTCTATAAGACGCTTGGCTTTGAAGACGTGGAGCTTAAACTGTCAACCCGGCCTGAGGACTTTCTGGGCGAGGCCGGTATGTGGGATCAGGCCGAGCAGGGATTGGAGGCTGCGCTCAATGCCACCGGGCTTGACTGGGATTTGCAGCCGGGTGAGGGGGCCTTTTATGGCCCGAAGATTGAGTTTGCCTTGCGCGATTGCCTGAATCGCGTGTGGCAATGTGGTACGCTACAACTCGACTTTAACTTGCCAGGTCGGCTTGGAGCGCAATACGTAGCCGAAGACGGGTCTCGCAAAACGCCAGTGATGCTGCACCGTGCTATATTAGGTTCCTTCGAGCGCTTTTTGGGAATTTTGATTGAGCACTACGCAGGCGCAATGCCATTATGGCTAGCACCGCAGCAGGTCAGCGTGATGACGATAACCGATTCGCAGCGTGATTATGCCCTTGCTTTAGAGCAACGTTTGCAAAAAAATGCAATGCGAGCAAAAGCGGACTTGAGGAACGAGAAAATCGGCTTTAAAATCCGCGAGCATACGTTACAGAAAGTTCCCTATCTCCTGGTGGTAGGAGATAAGGAAGTCGACGCTGACTCAGTGGCCGTGCGAACTCGCAGCGGCGAAGATCTCGGCACCATGACGGTCGATGAATTTATCGAACGTTTCAGTGCTGAGCGAGCAGCCCTGGCGACATCGTCAATTGGCTAAGGAGACGGAACGATCAAGAGAAGCAACCAGCGCGGGCGTCCAACAGACAAGCGCCCACCAATGAACGAGCGAATTACCGAGCAAGAAGTGCGTCTTATCGATAGCGACGGTGAGCAGCTGGGTGTAGTGCCCACCACCGAAGCGTTGGAACGTGCTGAATCTGCCGGTTTGGATCTCGTGCAAATTTCGAATGCCGATCCCATCGTCTGCAAGATTATGGATTACGGCAAATTCGTTTTTGAGCAGAAAAAGCAAAAAGCGGCTCAGAAGAAGAAGCAGAAGCAAATCCAGGTCAAGGAAGTTAAATTCCGGCCTGGCACCGACGAGGGCGACTATCAGGTCAAGCTGAAAAACCTGACGCGCTTTCTTGAAGGTGGTGACAAGGGGAAGGTCACATTGCGCTTCCGTGGTCGTGAAATGGCGCACCAGGATATCGGCAGAAAGCTGATGGAACGGATTGCGGCAGACCTGGAAGAGATCGGAACGGTGGAAGCATTTCCGAAGATGGAAGGCCGCCAGATGATCATGATCCTTGCCCCGAAAAAGAAGTGATCCAACGGCGAAGTTAACGGGCTGCCATGATTGGCAGTTGGCCCTGGATTTTCTAAAAAACATCGAGCGGAGTTTTCCTCATGCCGAAAATCAAAAGCAACAGTGGTGCTGCAAAGCGCTTCAAGAAGACAGCCAATGGCTTCAAGCACAAGCAGTCTTTCCGTAGCCACATTCTGACCAAGAAGTCGACCAAGCGTAAGCGTCAGCTGCGCGGTATGAAGCAGATTCATGCGTCTGACAAGGCGCTGATCCAGCGCATGCTGCCGAATCTGTAACGTCGAATTTTCTATCCTGAGAGCATTTGCCTCAGTCATAAAGTCAGGAGTGTGTTATGACTCGTGTTAAGCGTGGCGTAGTTGCCCGTCGTCGCCATAAAAAAGTATTGAAGCAGGCCAAAGGTTATTACGGTGCTCGTTCGCGCGTATTCCGTGTAGCCAAGCAGGCGGTTATCAAAGCCGGTCAGTATGCCTACCGTGACCGTCGTAATCGCAAGCGTCAGTTCCGTGCGCTGTGGATTCAGCGTATCAACGCGGGTGCGCGCATGAACGGTATGTCATACAGCCGATTTGTTGGCGGTCTCAAGAAGGCCGGTATCGAAATTGACCGCAAAGTGCTGGCGGATTTGGCCGTTCATGAAAAAGCGGCGTTTGCTGCCATCGTGGAAAAAGCCAAGGCTGCCCAATAAGCTTCAATTGGCACCGGTAGTGCCAGTGTGAACGCCAAGGTCATTTTAGTGTGACCCATGCAGGGGAAGAGCAGCCGCTCTTCCCCTGTTTTTATGTCACGCTCTTCAACCACAACATGACATGCGCCATCCTCAGGATGGAAATCGCTTAATTCGGAGATGAACAGGATGGACCACCTTCCCGCGCTGGTATCTGAAGCACGCGACGCCATTCAGGCGGCACAGAGCGTCGCTGCATTGGATGAAGTGCGCGTACGTTATTTAGGCAAAAAAGGCGAAATGACGACGTTGCTTAAAGGGCTTGGCAAACTGTCCGCCGAAGAGCGTCCAGCTGCAGGTGAGCGTATCAATCAAGCCAAGCAGACATTGGCGGCAGAAATCGACGCCAAACGCCAGCAGCTTGAAAGCGAGGCCCTTGAAGCACGCCTGGTGGCGGAGCGTATCGATGTTACCTTGCCCGGTCGCACCCAGTCGGCTGGCGGTCTGCACCCGGTGACCCGCACGCTGGAACGGATCGAGGGACTGTTTACGCGCATAGGTTATGACGTCGCCGTCGGGCCTGAAATTGAAGATGACTATCACAATTTCGAGGCGCTCAATATTCCCTCGCACCACCCGGCCCGCGGCATGGCCGACACTTTTTACTTTGATGCAACGCGCTTGTTGAGGACCCATACCTCGCCTGTGCAAGTGCGTACCATGAAAAGCACTGAACCGCCTATTCGGATTGTCTGCCCGGGGCGCGTTTATCGCAGTGATTCGGACCTGACCCACACGCCGATGTTTCATCAGGTCGAGGGTCTGCTGGTGGATGAAGATATCAGCTTTGCGGATTTGAAAGGCACGATTGAAGATTTCCTGCATGCATTTTTCGAGCGGGATGATCTCTCGGTACGCTTTCGTCCTTCCTACTTCCCCTTTACAGAACCGTCGGCGGAAGTCGATATTCAATGCGTCATGTGTGGTGGCGAGGGGTGTCGTGTTTGCTCGCACAGTGGCTGGCTGGAGGTGATGGGCTGCGGCATGGTCCATCCAGAAGTCTTTCGTCATTCCGGCATCGATGCTGAGCGTTATACGGGCTTTGCATTCGGTATGGGAGCCGAGCGCCTGGCCATGCTTCGATATGGCGTCAATGACTTGCGTCTTTTCTTTGAGAATGATCTGCGCTTCTTGCGCCAGTTCGCTTAAGTCCTTCGCCAACCACAGGAACGACCATGAAATTTTCAGAACAGTGGCTGCGCGAGTGGGTTTCGCCGCAGCTGGATACACAAGCAGTCGCCGACCAGATCACCATGGCAGGCCTGGAGGTCGATGCTGTCGAGCCGGTGGCCGCGTCATTCAGCGGCGTGGTCGTAGCGGAAGTGCTGACCAGGGAAAGCCATCCCAATGCTGACAAGCTCAGCGTATGCACGGTGGATGACGGCAGTGGCTCGTCGGTTCAGGTGGTCTGCGGGGCGCCCAATGTCGACGTGGGTCAAAAGGTGCCATTTGCCCGGGTCGGCGGCGTATTGCCCGATGATTTCAAGATCAAGAAAGCCAAGCTGCGTGGCGTCGAGTCGCAGGGCATGATTTGCTCCGCCTCCGAGCTTGGCCTTGAGGAAGATACCTCGGCAGGTATTCTCGAGCTGCCCGTCGAAGCGCCTGTTGGCATGGATTTTCGCGAGTATATGCACCTCAATGACATGACCATTGAGGTCGATCTCACGCCTAACCGGGGCGACTGCCTGAGTATTAAAGGCCTGGCGCGTGAGGTGGGTGTGCTTAACCGCCTGGCTGTATCGGAACCGGAGGTGCTGGTGGTGCCTGCCGCGATCGATGATGCCTTCGCGGTCGACCTGGAAGCGCCGGACCAATGTCCGCGTTATCTGGGCCGTGTCATCACTGGTGTCAATCCAGGCGCTGAAACACCTCTCTGGATGGTCGAGCGCCTGCGGCGCAGCGGTATCCGCTCGATTGATCCGGTCGTTGATATCACCAACTATGTGATGCTGGAACTTGGTCAGCCCATGCACGCCTTTGACCGGGATAACCTCAGTGGCGGCATCGTCGTGAGGATGGCGCGCCCAGGGGAGGTCTTGACGCTGCTGGATGGGCAGGAAATAGCCCTGCGTCCTGAAACCCTGGTGATTGCCGATCAGACAGGCCCGCTGGCGATGGCAGGTATCATGGGGGGCGAGTTGTCCGGCGTCAGCGAAACAACACGCACGATATTCCTGGAAGCTGCCTTTTTTAGCCCGGTGGCCATTGCCGGCCAGGCCCGTTCCTACGGTTTGCACACCGATGCCTCGCATCGCTTTGAACGCGGCGTCGACCCAGAACTGACGCCCCTCGCCATCGAGCGTGCGACACGCCTTCTCCTGGAGGTATGTGGTGGCCAGGCAGGGCCCGTTGTCGAGGCGAAGAGTGAGGCCGCAATGCCGACCACCAAGCGCATTAAGCTTCGCGGTGAGCGGCTTGAAAAAGCCCTTTCCAAGCGTTTGGCCGACGATGACGTCAGCGATATTCTCGAGCGCCTGGGGTTCGGCGTCAGAGAAAGCGAAGGCAACTGGCTGGTGCAGGTACCCAGTTGGCGCTTTGATGTTTCCATTGAAGAAGATCTGATTGAAGAAGTGGCGCGAATCCACGGCTACAATAATTTGCCGGTACGTCGCCCCGCCGCGCGGCTCTCGTTGCGTCCCACGGACGAAGCCAAGCTTTCTCTTGGGCAGCTGCGTCGGCAAATGGTGGCGCGGGGGTTTCAGGAAGCCATTACCTATAGTTTTGTGGCCCCGGAGCTACAGTCGGCCATGCTGCCGGACGCCGTCTCGCCAGTCCTTGCCAACCCCATCTCCGCCGATATGTCGGTGATGCGTGCCAGCCTGATGCCGGGACTGGTGCGGGCGATGGAGCACAATCTTAACCGTCAGCAAAGCCGGGTGCGCCTGTTTGAGACGGGGCTGGTCTTCAACGGTGAACTGGATGCTTTATCGCAAGTGCCGATGATGGGGGCGCTGGTGTGCGGCAGCCGGGATCCGGAAGGCTGGGCCGGCGCCAAGGCCAGCGTGGACTTTTACGACCTCAAAGGTGACCTGGAAAGCTTGCTGACATTGGGCGGCAATCGCGATGCGTGGCGGTTCGAGCCCGCCGAGCATCCAGCCCTGCACCCCGGTCAGAGTGCCCGGGTGATGTTTGAAGGCAAACCGGCGGGATGGATTGGCACCCTGCATCCTCAGGTAAGGGCAACGCTGGGGCTTAAAGTCGATGCGGTCGTATTTGAAGTGCGTTTGGATCACTTGAGCCAGGGGGATGTGCCCGCTTTCGAACCGCTGTCACGCTTTCCGGAAGTGCGCCGTGATTTAGCCTTTACACTGCCCGCTGATCGCCCCGTGCAGACGTTGCTGGATAGTGCGAAGGTAAAAGCAGGTGAATACCTGAAAGACATAACGCTATTTGATGTCTATGCTGGTAAGGGCGTCGCCGAAGGCTACAAAAGTATCGCGCTAGGCTTGACCTGGCAGCACCCATCGCGCACGCTTAATGATGAAGAAATCAATCAGTTGGTAGAGTCGATAGTGGCGCAGGTGCAAGCTGAGTTGGGCGCTGAGCTACGCGGCTAAAAATGCCAAGGTGCGGTTCGTTTCGTATGCTTGGCGGCTTTGTGCTACACGGAGGATTACCATGGGTGCGTTAACCAAAGCAGAGCTGGCGGAGCATTTACATACCGAGCTATCGTTTTCCAAGCGGGAAGCGAAAGCCATGGTTGAGGCTTTCTTCGAGGAGATTCGAGCCTGCTTGAGAGAAAACGAGCAGGTCAAGCTGTCAGGTTTTGGTAATTTTGATCTTCGCGACAAACGTGAGCGGCCAGGGCGCAACCCCAAGACCGGTGAAGAAATCCCCATTTCAGCCCGCCGGGTTGTGACTTTCCGCCCCGGGCAAAAGCTCAAGCAGCAAGTCGAGCATTATCGGGGGTCGGCATCATAACGTAACGCAAATGCTCTGTTTTTCCCTGTAAGCCACTGATAAGCCCTCGTTGATGCGCCTTTGTCAACGGGGGCTTTATATTATCCACGAGGGTAAAGACCCTCTTGGAGGGTGCGCCGCGTCACAGAGGCATGTTAATATTTGAGTAAATTCATCGGGTATTGGTCGGCTTCTGGTCGGCGGTACACCCCCTTGTTTGAGGAGTCGTAATGCCTCGGCTAAGTATAGCAGTAGGTACCATGTACGGCGGTGCATTGGATGTGGCTGAGCAGGTCAAGCCGCTATTCGAGGAAGCGGGCTACGAGGTTGATATTCTGGAGCAGCCAGTACTGGCGGACATTACCGATTCGACGCCGGATCTCGTTCTGTTCTGCGTATCAACCACCGGTAGCGGTGACTTTCCAGGCAACTTTGTGCCTTTCGTCCGCGACCTTCAGACTCAGAGTCCGTCGCTTTCCTCGTTGTCCTATGGCCTGATAGCGCTTGGCGATAGTTCCTACGGTGACACCTTTTGCGGTGCCGGTCGTCGTCTGGATGAGCTGCTGTCGGACCTCGGGGCAACACGCCTGGGTGAGCGACTGGAAATCGACGCTATGGAAACCTTTATGGCCGATGACGCCGCATTGCCCTGGGTCGAAGCATGGCTGGCGTCTGAGCAACTGCCGGTGAACAGCTGATGCAGCCGGGCAAGGCGGCGTCAGCCAATAAAGTGAGCAGTGCTCTAGGGCTGTGTGTGGTGATGCTTGCCGCCTTGCCTCGCTACATGGCGGGTGGCCACGAAACCCGTTTGACGCTGATACTGCTGGCGCTGGTGGCTGTGTTGGTGGCTACCGTCTTGCAATGGCGTCTCCTGCATCGAGAGGGGCGGCAGCAGCTTCCGGGCAGGCTCAAGCGTCTTTCCATCATGATGATACTCGGGGTGTTGGTGATGGGGGCGTGGCATGCGCTATTCACCGACTGGATGAGCTGGCAGGTATTCATATCCCATGCAAGCACCTTTGGTCTTGTCGCCCACGTTGTCAGTCTGTGGTGGTCGGCCGAATAAGGCGACAGATCATGAAAATCGTCCGTCTTGGCACTAAATCGATGCCAAAAGGGCTCTGAAGGGAGCACCATCCCCTTGTTTTTCAGGATGCAGCCCCCATCTTGCGAGCATGGCGCTTGCCACGATGCGCCAGGGTTCTTAAAATCGCCCCTTGGACTTATTTACAGTAATCAACACAACGCCCAGCCGTTAGAGGACAATTCATGCAAGTTTCCGTCGAGACGCCCTCCCAGATTGAACGCCGCATCACGATTCAAGTGCCTGCCGGCGAAATCGATGAGGCTGTCAATACTCGCTTAAAAGAAACGGCGAAGAACGTTCGCTTGAATGGTTTTCGCCAAGGGCGAGTGCCGATGGCCGTGGTTCGTCAGCGTTACGGCCAGAGCGTGCGTGACGAAGTGATTGGCGAAGTAATGCGTGAACGCTACGTGCGCGCCATTACCGATGAAGGGTTTAATCCGGCGGGCTACCCGCAAATTGAACCAATCGTCAACGAAGCGGGTAAGGACTTTGAATTCGTCGCCACCATGGAAGTCTATCCGGAAGTCGAGCTTGCTTCGATTGAGGGAACCGAAGTGGAGCGTCCGGTGGTAGAGGTCACCGATGCTGATGTTGACGAAATGATCGACACACTGCGCAAGCAGAATGCGACCTATGAAGAGGTCGACTCTGCTGCTGAAGACGGTGATCAAGTGACCATCGACTTCCAGGGCTATCTCGGCGACGAGCCCTTCGAAGGTGGTAGTGCTGAGGGCCATGAGCTGGTGATTGGTTCCAATAGCTTCATCCCCGGTTTTGAAGAGCAGCTCATCGGGGCGAAAGCCGGTGACGAGAAAACGATCACCGTGACGTTCCCCGAGGATTACCAGGCCGAGCACCTCGCGGGTAAGGAAGCCACCTTCAAGGTCAAGGTGCACAAGGTCAGTCGTCAGGCGCTGCCGGAAGTCGACGCCGAGTTCATCGAGCGTTTCGGTGTTGAAGGTGGTGACGAAGCCAAGTTCCGCACTGAAATCAAGAAGAACATGACCCGTGAAGCAGCACAGGCGGTCGATAACCGCGTCAAGCAGCAGGTGCTGGATGCGCTGAAGAAAGCCAACGACATCCCGGTTCCGAGTGCGCTGGTTCAGCAAGAGACAGACGGCATGAAACGTCAGGCTGCTCAGCAGTTCGGCCTCGGTGAAGATTTCGACGTCAGTCAACTGCCCAATGAACTCTTCGAAGAGCAAGCGAAGGGCCGTGTTCAGGTCGGCTTGTTACTCGCCGAGGTCATCAAGGCAAACGAGCTTGACGCATCAGACGATGAGATCAAGGCGAAGGTTGAGGAGCTGGCAGAGCAGTATCAGGACCCTTCTGAGGTCGTTGACTATTATATGGGCAACGAACAGATGAAAACCCAGGTCAAATCTGCCATTCTCGAAGAAAAAGCGGTTGATAAGCTGCTTGAGCAAGCAACAGTCGCTGATGTTGAAATGTCCTACCAGCAAGTGCTGGCAGCGGCTCAGCAACAGGCTGAGGCAGGTGAGGGCGCTGAAGAAGGTGAAACCACCAGCGCGTAAGCTCCCTGACGCTGGCGCACCGTCTGGGTGCGCCATTCCCTTATCGGACGCAAGGAATCACCTAAATGAGTGAATTTGATATTCAAAACGCCGGCGGTTTAGTGCCCATGGTGGTGGAGCAAAGCGCCAAAGGGGAAAGATCCTACGATATTTACTCGCGTCTGCTTAAAGAGCGCGTTATCTTTTTGGTAGGGCCCGTCGAAGATTACACAGCCAATCTGGTCGTCGCTCAGCTGCTGTTTCTTGAGTCAGAAAACCCTGATAAAGACATCCATCTGTATATCAATTCGCCTGGCGGGTCGGTGACGGCGGGGATGTCGATCTATGACACCATGCAGTTCATCAAGCCTGATGTGTCGACAGTGTGTATCGGCCAGGCGGCCAGCATGGGCGCTTTATTGTTGACCGCCGGTGCAGCAGGCAAGCGTTACTGCCTGCCGAATTCCCGCGTGATGATCCATCAGCCGCTGGGTGGCTATCAGGGCCAGGCATCGGATATAGAAATCCATACCCGTGAGATTTTGGGCATCCGTGAGAAACTGAACCACATTCTGGCGCATCACTCAGGCCAGGATATCGAGGATGTTGCGCGTGACACCGATCGTGACAACTTCATGAGTTCCAGCCAGGCCCAAGAGTATGGCTTGATTGATGCAGTGCTGGATAAGCGGCCTACATCCTGATAGCGTGACGGGATACTGCATTTCCAACGAGCTTACAAGGCGGTTTTTACCGCCGCAGTGAAAGAGGTACGCGAATGGCCGACGGCAAAGGCAAAGACGAAGGTGGCAAGCTGCTTTATTGCTCGTTTTGTGGCAAGAACCAAAACGAGGTAAGGAAGCTGATTGCCGGTCCATCCGTCTATATCTGCGATGAGTGTGTCGACTTGTGTAACGACATCATTCGCGAAGAAGTTCTCGAAGCCGATGCCGAGAGCGATGAGGAGCGTTTACCTACGCCTCGCGAGATACGTTATACGCTTGACGACTACGTTATCGGACAGGACCGTGCAAAAATGGTCCTGTCGGTCGCTGTGTACAACCATTACAAGCGACTGAAATCTGAAGTGCGTGAAAGCGACGTCGAACTCGGAAAATCCAACATCCTGCTGATTGGTCCGACGGGTAGTGGTAAGACGCTACTGGCCGAGACCATGGCAAGACTGCTGAACGTACCGTTTACGATTGCCGATGCCACCACGCTGACGGAAGCGGGCTATGTGGGTGAAGATGTTGAAAACATCATCCAGAAGCTGCTGCAGAAGTGTGACTATGATGTCGAGAAAGCGGAGCGGGGCATCGTCTACATTGACGAAATCGACAAGATTTCGCGCAAGTCCGACAATCCGTCAATTACGCGTGACGTTTCCGGTGAAGGCGTACAGCAGGCGCTGCTCAAGCTGATTGAGGGCACAACAGCATCTGTTCCGCCGCAGGGAGGGCGCAAGCATCCCCAGCAGGAATTTGTGCAGGTCAATACCGCCAACATGCTGTTTATTGTCGGTGGCGCATTTGCCGGGCTGGATAAGGTCATCCGCGACCGCGTTGAAAAGGGAGGTATCGGTTTCAATGCGACGGTGAAGAGCAAGGAGTCGTCTCGCGGCGTCGGTGAAATGCTGGCTGATGTAGAACCGGATGACCTGGTCAAGTTTGGCCTTATTCCAGAGTTCGTCGGTCGTTTGCCGGTAATCGCCACGTTAACCGAGCTTACTGAAGAAGCGTTGATTGAAATACTCACCGAGCCCAAGAACTCCTTGATCAAGCAGTATGCCAAGCTGTTTGAAATGGAAAACGTGACGCTCGAGTTTCGTGATGATGCGCTTCGTGCCGTTGCTGAAAAAGCGATGGAACGTAAAACCGGTGCGCGTGGGTTAAGGTCGATCCTTGAATCCGTATTGCTTGATACCATGTACGAAATCCCTTCTTTGGAAGGTGTCAGCAAAGTGGTGATCGAAGCTTCGGTAATTGCCGGTGAAAGTGAACCGCTGTTGATTTACTCCCAGCAAGAAGAGGCACGGGTCGACGGCACCGATGGCTAAGTCCATCACCGAAGACCCATAGCTTTCTATCGCTTTCGCGGTTAGCGCCAGTCAAGGGGTCGCCTAGGCGACCCCTTGTCATTAGTAGCGCAGTGCTACATGGTGCCTAGGCCGTGCTTTAAACGTAGTCAGTTCTCTTCCCAGAACTCATCTGATTTATCGAGGAACGTCTGCGATGCAGCAGAGCGCCGAACAGACACAATGTCTACCCCTGTTACCATTGCGCGATGTGGTGGTTTATCCGCAAATGGTGATTCCCCTTTTCGTGGGACGTGAAAAGTCGATCCAAGCCCTCGAGGCGGCAATGGAGGCCGACAAGCGCGTTCTACTCGTGGCTCAACGCGAGGCATCTCAAGATGAGCCTGACAACGCCGACCTTTATGCCATGGGGACGGTGGCCGACATCATGCAGCTGCTGAAGTTGCCTGATGGAACGGTAAAGGTGCTGATCGAAGGCAACTACCGTGCGGATGTGAGTCGCATCGAAGAGCATGCTGATGGTTACACTCAGGCCTACCTGATGCCCCGTGAAAGCCAGCCGCTGACGACCCGCGAGCAAGAGGCATTGGTACGCGTACTGCTCAATCAGTTCGAGCAGTACGTCAAGCTATCCAAAAAAGTGCCTAACGAAGTCCTCAATTCGTTGTCCGGCATTGAGGACCCGAGTCGTCTGGTGGATACCATCTGCGCGCATTTATCGCTGAAAATCGGCGATAAGCAAGAGCTCCTGGAAATGGATCGTGTGCGCGATCGCATTGAGCATTTGATGGCGCTCATCGAGTCTGAAATTGACCTCTTGCAGGTGGAAAAGCGGATTCGCACGCGTGTCAAAGAGCAGATGGAAAAGACGCAGCGTGAGTATTATCTGAACGAGCAGATGAAAGCCATCCAAAAAGAGATGGGCGAGCTCGATGATGTACCCAACGAAGTGGAAAAATACGAGCAGGCGATTGCCTCATCTGGTATGCCTAAAGAGGCGGCGGATAAAGCCACCCAAGAACTGAACAAGCTCAAGATGATGGCGGCAAACTCTGCTGAAGCCAGCGTAGTGCGGTCCTACCTGGACTGGCTGATTGCAGTGCCGTGGAAAAAACGCACTCGCGTCAAGCACGACCTGCAGAAAGCCCAGCAGGTGCTCGATGAAGACCACTATGGTCTGGAAGAGGTAAAGTCACGCATCCTGGAATATCTCGCGGTACAAAAGCGTGTCCGCAAGATGAAAGGCCCCGTGCTGTGCCTGGTCGGTCCGCCCGGGGTGGGTAAAACGTCGCTAGGCCAATCGATTGCGCGGGCGACTAACCGCAAATACGTACGCCTTGCCTTGGGCGGTGTACGTGATGAATCCGAGATCAGGGGCCACCGGCGCACCTATATTGGTTCCTTGCCGGGTAAGCTGATGCAGCGCATGAGTCGGGCAGGTGTTAAAAACCCCCTGTTTTTGTTGGACGAGGTCGACAAATTAGGCATGGACCACCGGGGGGACCCGGCCTCTGCGCTGTTAGAGGTCCTGGATCCTGAGCAGAACAACAGCTTCAGCGACCATTACCTTGAGCTGGATTATGATCTGTCCGAAACGCTGTTCATCTGCACGGCCAATTCGATGAATATCCCAGGCCCATTGCTGGATCGTATGGAAATCATTCGTCTGCCTGGCTATACCGAAGATGAAAAGCTGGCGATTGCCAAGCGTTACCTGCTACCCAAGCAGTTGAAAGCCAACGGTCTGAAAAAAGACGAGCTGGCGGTCGAAGATGACGCCTTGCTTGAGCTTATTCGCTACTACACCCGTGAAGCGGGTGTCCGCGAGTTGGAACGCCAGATCGCCAAGGTCTGCCGGAAAGTGTTGCGCGAGCGTATAGAACCCTCTGCCGTCAAAGATGGCGAACTGCCACCGGATCTGCTTGCGGCCAGGCACATCGAGCATTATGCGGGCGTTCGGCGTTACAGCTATGGGCTTGCCGAAGAAGATGATCAGGTGGGCCGCGTGACCGGGTTGGCATGGACCTCCGTAGGTGGTGAATTGCTGAATATTGAATCGGTGGTGACGCCTGGCAAGGGGCGAATCAACAAAACCGGTTCGCTCGGCGATGTCATGAAGGAGTCCGTCAGTGCGGCACAAACCGTTGTGCGTGCCAGAGCGCAGGCATACGGTATCGACGCCGAGCGGTTCGAGAAAGAGGACCTGCATATTCACGTCCCAGAGGGTGCCACGCCCAAGGATGGGCCGAGTGCCGGGGTGGCCATGGTAACGGCGATTGTCTCTGCCTATACCCAGCGCCCGGTGAAGAGCCATGTGGCGATGACCGGTGAAGTCAACCTGCGTGGTGAAGTCATGCCGATTGGTGGGCTAAAGGAGAAATTGCTGGCAGCGCGTCGTGGTGGTATAAAGATAGTCCTGATTCCGGAAGAAAATCGTCGCGATCTCAAGGAGGTACCGGACAATATCAAGGATGCACTGGATATTCGTCCGGTACGCTGGATTGACGATGTACTTGCCGTGGCGTTGGCGGACGAACCTTTGGAAGGTGCGCCGCTACCTAAAGCGGATAAAGCGTTGGGTAACACTGCCGTCGCCAATACACATTAGCAACGTCGGCCAACCGCTAGCACTAGCATTTTGTTTGTAGCATTGCCCAAAGCCTTTATGGCGGGCACATCCAGGCAAGGTTGCTTGACAGGCGTTTCAGGGCATTGCTATAAAACGCTGCTATGCCTTGATCGTCGATACCGTCGGTGACCATGTCTTTAGAACCATTTTTTGAAACAGTCAAGGGGTGAAGTGTGAATAAGTCTGAGCTGATTGAAGCCATTGCCGCGTCTGCAGATATTCCAAAAGCAGCGGCAACCCGCGCATTGGATGCCATGGTGGAGTCTGTCACCGATAGCCTGAAAAATGGTGACAGTGTTTCACTGGTGGGCTTTGGTACCTTCGCAATTAAAGAACGCGCTGCGCGTACTGGTCGTAACCCGCAAACAGGTCAGCCGATCCAGATCAGTGCGGCAAAAGTGCCTAGCTTTAAAGCTGGTAAAGCATTGAAAGACGCCGTTAACTAAGTTGTAAGCGTTTGTAGTCATCTATGGGCGCATCGCAACCGCGATGCGCCCATGTTATTTTCTAGCTCACTTTTTAGGGGCGACCCGTTTAGCTGTGACGACCTGAGGGCAACATGCTGCAAAGTATTCGGAATGGATCCAGAAGCTGGGGAGCCAAGATCATTATCGGGGTCATGGTGGCCGCCATGGCGCTTTTCGGTGTGGAATCTTTATTTGGTCTGTTCGGTGACGACCCCAATCAAGAAATCAGCGTGAATGGCGAGCCCATCATGCGCCAACAGATTGAATTGGAAGTTCAGCGTGCTATGCGTTCAGGCCAGGTGCCGCCTGAGCAAGAGCGTCAACTGCGTAATGACATAAGGGATGAGCTGGTAACCCAAACACTGCTTACCCAATATGCTGAAGAAGGCGGCTTGTACGTATCCGAAGACCAGGTCGACCAGCTCATTGTGGGTATCCCTGAATTTCAGGATGAAGATGGGCGATTCTCGCCCGACATATTTCGCAATCGTTTATCAGGAGCTGGCTATACGCCTCTTTCGTTCCGCGAGGAGCTGGAAGTGGACGTCAAGCGTCAACAGCTTCAGCAGGGGCTTGCGTTTAGCGATTTCACCCTGGACAACGAGCGTCAGCGCCTGGCAGAACTCCAGCGTCAGCAGCGCAGTTTTCGCTATGTGATGTTGGACGAAGATGATCTCGAAGGGGATATCGAGATCAGCGAAGACGAGCTGCAAAGCTACTATGAGGCCAATGCCGACCGTTTTGAGCGCCCCGAGCAGGTGCGCCTCGAATATGTCTTGATCGACCGGCGCGAAATGGCAAGGAATGCCGATGTGGATGAAGAAGCGCTACGCGAAGCCTGGCTAGAGCGTAACGCAGATGCAGACCGCCGGGTTTCGCACATCATGATTACATTCGGTGATGAGCGGGATCGCGAAGAAGCCCGGCAACGGGCCGAGGAGGCGCTACAAGCCCTTGAGAACGGCGAGTCTTTCGCCGATACAGCGCTTCGCTATTCTGATGATACGGCCAGTGCGGAAGAAGGCGGCGACCTGGGCACAATCAGCCGTGGCTTCTTCGGCGATGCCTTTGATGAGGCGGCATTTTCCCTTGATGAGGGAGAAACGTCATCGGTTGTCGAAATGGACAACGCCCTGCATATCATTCGAGTCACCGACATTGAACGTCCGGCGTTTGAAGACCAGCGGGATTCGCTGCGTGAAGAGGTCGCGATGAACGAAGTGGATGATACGTTTAACGACAAGGTCCAGCAGCTTATCGACGAGAGCTTTGCGGCCGATGACCTGCAAAGTGTCGCTGAAGATCTGTCGCTCCCCCTTCAAGAAAGCGACTGGCTGGCCCGGAATGATCAGGGCAGTGGTGTCCTGTTTGAGCCAGGCGTCATGGAGCAGGCCTTCAGTGACGACGTTCTGGAGGAAGGTTATAACAGCGAAGTGATCGAGCTCGATGAAGACCGTCGGTTGGTCGTACGCGTTGCGGATCATCGTGAACAGGCCCAGTTACCGCTAGATGAAGTGCGTGATGAAGTGGAGGCAGCGGTACGCGCCCAACGGCAACAGGAGCGACTTCAGGCGCAAGCCAAAGACATGGTGGCACGTCTGAAAGAAGGTGAGTCGATTGATAAGCAATGGCTGGAGGCCAACAATGTTCGCCGCCAGGATGAAGTCACGGCTTCTCAACTGATCGTGCAAGCTGCTTTCCGGATGCCGCATCCCGATGACGGAGAAAGCACCTATCAAACGACGGTATTGCCCACCGGCGTTGCGCTGCTTGCGCTTGACGAAGTAACGGCGGGAGATGCGGATGAAGAGCGCGAGCGTTTTGTCGCTCAGATGGCGCAGCAGTTGCG
This sequence comes from Halomonas sp. G11, assembly GCF_001663515.1. Lineage (NCBI taxonomy): Bacteria > Pseudomonadati > Pseudomonadota > Gammaproteobacteria > Oceanospirillales > Halomonadaceae > Halomonas > Halomonas sp. G11. The sequence goes on along the minus strand of NZ_LYXG01000011.1, from coordinate 42,731 downwards.
TGCACAGGCCATCATTCAGGGGCTCGTTGAAGACCTTCGCAGTGATGCCGAAATTGAGCGATAAGCATTAGACGTGATGCCTGTCCCATCGAAAAAGCCGATCCAAGGGATCGGCTTTTTTTATAGTGCTTCTATAGTGCCCGTCTTCAGGGAGACGGTGGATTGGTAAGGGGGAACTGGCGCAGCCGAGGGGCCGTATGGTCTGACTTCTCGACCACGATATCCCAGCCGTGCCTGGCATCCCAGTCGCCAAGCACGAAGCGTTTGGCAGGGACATCTTCCACGGTTAAATCGTGCACTTTGGGGCGATGGGTATGACCATGAATCATGGTCGTGACGCCATGCTTTTCCATCAGCGCGACTACCTCATCGTGTGTCACATCCATGATGGCATCTGCCTTCTTGGCATTGGCATCTCCCGACTGCATGCGCAGGCTGCTGGCCAGTTCAAGGCGCTGTTCCAGCGGCATGGCAAGTATCTGAGCTTGCCATTCAGGGTCCCGGGATTGTTGGCGAAATGCCATATACGCCTCATCTTGGGTGCATAGGCTATCGCCGTGCAAGATGATGGCAGGCATTCCCTGGAGCTCGATTTGCTCTACCTCGGAAAGCAGTGTTGCCTGGCAGGCATCGATAAAGCGTTGGCCCAGCAAGAAATCACGGTTGCCGTGAATAAAATATACCGCCGTTCCATCGCTGCTGAGGCGGTGCAATTGCTGAGTGACCTCTCGAGCGACAGCGCCCAGCGGGTGAGGCGTATCGAGAAGGTCATCGCCGATCCAGGCATCAAACAGGTCACCCAGAATATACAGGGCATCCGCTCCTTGGGCGGTATGGGCTAAATAATCATGGAACCCCTGATTAATCTCAGGGGTGTCATGACTCAAGTGCATATCAGCAACTAGCAGGGTACGCATACAGCTCCCGGAGATTATTCGGCTTCCTTGAGATAGGCGCGTTCGATGATAACGTCCTCGGCGGGTACGTCGGCATGCATACCGCGACGGGTGGTGCTGACGTTTTTAATCGCGTTGACCACGTCCATGCCGTCGACCACCTCACCGAAAACGGCATAACCCCAACCCTGCAAATTCTTGCCGCTATGATTCAGAAAACTGTTATCACCGACATTAATGAAGAACTGAGCAGTGGCGGAATGAGGGTCCTGAGTGCGTGCCATTGCCAGGGTGCCCTGGGTGTTTTTCAGCCCGTTATCCGCTTCGTTTTCGATCGGGTCACGGGTGGGTTTTTGATTGAAATCCTGATCAAAGCCACCGCCCTGAACCATAAAGCCATCAATGACGCGGTGAAAAAGGGTGCCGTCGTAAAAACCATCGCGAACGTATTGCTCGAAGTTGGCGGCGGTAACGGGGGCTTTTTCATGATTAAGCGCAATCGTGATGTCACCGTGGTTCGTCTGTAATACGATCATAGATAAATTCCTGTTCAATAAAGGCGTTCGCCTTGGCGCTGTGCATCGGCGTCACGTTATAATAACGGTTTTGCTTGGCACCGCGAAGCGCTATACCGTTAGAGTAGGCAGATGCAGCCAAGCACGCCATCCACCACGAGGTTATCAACGCCACCATGACCAACGAGACCACCCCAGCGCCGAACTTCATTCGCAACCAAGTACGCGACGAAATCGAGGGCGGCCAGGTCACTAAGATTGTGACGCGCTTTCCCCCTGAGCCCAATGGCTTCCTGCACATCGGCCATGCAAAGTCGATCTGCCTGAATTTTGGGTTGGCGGAGCAGATGGGTGGTGAGTGTCATTTACGCTTTGACGACACCAACCCTGCCAAAGAAGAGCAGGCCTATATTGACGCGATTAAAGAGGACGTCAGTTGGCTGGGCTTCCAGTGGGCAGGGCCGGTGCGTTTTGCTTCTGACTACTTCGACCAGCTGTATGCCTGGGCGCAACACCTGATTCGTGAAGATAAAGCCTATGTTGATGACCTGACGCCTGACGAGATTCGCGAATACCGCGGTACGCTGACCGAGCCGGGTCAGCCGAGTCCTTACCGTGAGCGTAGCTCGGAGGAGAACCTTGACCTTCTCGAGCGCATGCGCCTGGGAGAGTTTGCTGAGGGTGAAAAGGTGCTGCGTGCCAAAATTGACATGGCATCGCCCAATATCAACCTGCGTGACCCGATCCTGTATCGCATTCGTCATGCCAGCCACCATCAGACCGGCGATAAGTGGAAAATCTACCCGTCTTACGATTTTACCCATGGTCAGTCTGACGCCATCGAGGGCGTGACGCATTCTATCTGCACGTTAGAGTTCGAAGACCATCGGCCGCTTTACGAGTGGTTCCTGGAAAATTTGCCGGTGCCGACCAAGCCCCGCCAGATCGAGTTTGCGCGGTTAAACCTCAACTACACGCTGACGTCCAAGCGCAAGCTGAAAATGCTGGTCGACGAACAGATCGTGGACGGCTGGGACGACCCGCGCATGCCCACCATCTCGGGGATGCGCCGGCGGGGCTACACGCCCGCGTCAATCCGCAAGTTCTGCGACATGATCGGGGTGACCCGCGCCGACGGCGGCCTGGTCGACATTGCCATGTTGACCCACGCGATTCGCTCGGACCTGGAAGACAATGCGCCACGGGCGATGTGCGTGCTCAAGCCGCTCAAAGTGGTGCTTACTAACGTGCCTGAGAACCATGAAGAAGTGTACGAAGTGGCCGGCCACCCTGCGCGTGACGATATGCCGGTGCGCAAGGTGCCCCTGACCCGCGAGGTGTATATCGATCAGGACGACTTCATGGAGGATGCCCCCAAAAAGTTCTTCCGTCTTGCGCCGGGTAAAGAAGTGCGTCTGCGTAACAGCTACGTCATCCGCTGCGATGAGGTGATCAAGAACGAGGCAGGCGATATCACGGAACTGAACTGCTCGGTGGATTTTGACACCCTGGGTAAAAACCCCGAGGGTCGAAAAGTGAAAGGGGTCATCCACTGGGTCAGTGTCGACCATGGTATCCCGTTGGAAGTGCGTCTCTATGATAATTTGTTCATGGTGGAGCAGCCTGACCGGGACAAAGATGTCGACTTTCTGGACCATCTGAACCCCGAGTCCCTGACCGTCTGTCAGGCAATCGGCGAACCCAGCCTGGCGGATGCAGGGCCTGAAGCGCGCTACCAGTTCGAGCGGGTAGGTTATTTCTGTGCGGATCGTCACGTGTCGACGCCGGGTCGTCCGGTCTTCAACCGCACCGTCGGGCTAAAGGACAGCTGGGCGAAAATCAAACAGAAAGGTTAAGGAATCGGCCAATGCAAATCTACAATACGCTGACGCGTCGCAAAGAGCCTTTCACCCCGCTGGAGGCGGGCAAGGTAAGCATGTATGTCTGCGGCATGACGGTGTATGACTACTGCCACCTGGGCCATGCCCGGGTCATGGTGGCGTTCGATGTGATTACCCGTTACCTGCGTGAACGCGGCTATGACGTCAATTATGTGCGCAATATCACCGATATTGACGATAAGATCCTCAAGCGTGCCGATGAAAACCAAGAAAGTATCTCTTCGCTGACCGAGCGCATGATTGCAGCGATGCATGAAGACGAGGCGCGCCTCAATGTGTTGCCGCCCAGCCATGAGCCCAGAGCGACCGGGCATGTCGACGATATCATCGCCATGATCAAGACGCTGATTGATAAAGGCTTCGCCTATCCGGCCGACAACGGCGATGTGTATTACCGCGTTCGCCGTTTCGCTGACTATGGCAAGCTGAATAATCGCCAGTTGGATGACATGCGCGCAGGCGCCCGCGTTGATGTAGACGTTCATAAAGAAGATCCGCTGGATTTCGTGCTCTGGAAAGCGTCCAAACCCGGCGAGGCGAGCTGGCACTCCCCGTGGGGAGACGGACGCCCCGGCTGGCATATTGAATGCTCGGCAATGTCGACCTGCTGCCTTGGCGACACTTTCGATATTCATGGCGGGGGGCCGGACCTGACGTTCCCTCACCACGAAAATGAAATCGCGCAGTCTGAAGCGGCCACCGGGAAAACCTACGTGAACACCTGGATGCACGCGGGGGCCGTGCGTGTCGACCAGGAAAAGATGTCGAAGTCGCTGGGTAACTTCTTCACGATTCGTGAAGTGTTGGCTGAGCATGACCCGGAAGTGGTCCGCTATCTGCTGGTCGCCAGCCACTACCGTAGTGCGATTAACTATTCACTGGATTCGCTTTCCGAAGCCAGAAAATCATTGACACGCTTTTACACGGCGCTGGACGGCGTGAGTCTTGATGTTAACACCGAGCTCGATGATCCAGTGGGGCCCCTTTATCGCGACCGCTTTACTAAAGCGATGGACGATGACTTCAATACCCCCGAAGCGTTGGCTGTTTTGTTTGACCTGGCGCGTGATGTCAATCGCGCCAAATCCGATGCGCCTGAAAAGGCTCGGATCCTTGCAGCTGAATTGAAACAGCTTGGCGGTGTGCTGGGGCTTCTCCAGCAATCGCCAGAGGCGTTTCTGAAAGGCTCGCAGCAACAAAATCTTCCGCTGAGCGAGTCGGTCATCAACGCAAAGATCGCCCAGCGTCAGGCTGCCAAGGCCAACAAGGATTTTGCGCAAGCCGATGCTATCCGCGACGAGCTGGCGGATCTGGGGATTATTCTTAAAGATTCCCGGGAAGGCACCACCTGGGTTCTTGAGTCTGCTTCATGAGCAGGGCCAAACGATGGTGAGTACGAGTTAGATAGCGCTTTGGATTCGAAGTGAATCTGACTTCAACGCACGACGGGCATATACTCCTACAAAACTCTGCAAAAGGATGATGACAATGCGTTTTGCGACTAAATCGGCCATCGCCATCGGATGTTTCACCCTGCTACCGCTATCATCGGTCAATGCCAATGACCCGGTGGTGGTTTCGTCAAAAATCGACACGGAAGGGTCGGTGCTGGGTGAACTGATCATACAGACGCTGGAGCGCCACGATATCCCCACGGAGGATCGCCTTCAGTTAGGGGGCACCAGTGTTGTACGCAGCGCCTTGCAAGCGGGAGAGATTGACCTTTATCCCGAATACACTGGCAACGGTGCCTTCTTCTTTGATATGGGCGGCAGTGATGTATGGAACGACCCGGAACAGGCGTATGAAACTGTCCGTGAGCGCGATGCCGAGCAGGGATTGGTGTGGCTAACGCCGGCCAGTGCCAACAATACCTGGGCCATGAGCGTACGAAAGGATGTCGCAGAGGCGAATGGTCTGGAGACGCTCGATGACCTGGCGGCTTATCTGGAAGAAGGGGGCGAGTTCAAGTTTGCGGCAAGCGCCGAATTTGTCGAGTCCGAGCAGGCACTTCCCGCTTTTCAGCAGGCCTATGGGTTTGAACTCAGCGAAGATCAACTACTGGTGCTTTCTGGCGGCAACACGGCGGCCACCATGCGGGCAGCCGCCGAGCAGACCAGTGGCGTCAATGCCGCGATGACATACGGTACCGACGGTGGTTTGAATGCGCTGGGCCTCGTGGTGCTTGAAGATTCAAGGGGCGTTCAGCCAATTTACCAGCCAGCTCCGGTAGTACGTGAAAGCGTGTTGGAAGCGTACCCTGATATCGCGCCGCTGCTTGAAGACGTATTCAGCACGCTGGATCTTGAAACGCTGCAGAAACTCAATGCTGACGTGGCGGTGAACGGCATGTCACCCGGTAATGTCGCGGGCGATTACCTCGATAGCCTGGATAACGACTGATAATGGCGTTGCTGGATGCTTTGCCAAGTCCGCAAATGGCTTGGCGACAGTGGCGGCCCAATAGTGTTCTGGTCGTTCTCCTGAGTGTCATGCTGGTGGCTGTCTGGCTGTTCGATGTCGTCAGCGTGTCTCCCAACCGGATCGTCAGTGGCCAGGGGGCTGGTCTGGTTGAAGCCATGGGGTGGTTGGGAGCACTGCTGGTCAGCGGCGTCATTATTACCCTCATGCTGCTGTCTCTCCAGCCTGGACGACAGAATTATCAGGTTGCCTTGGTAGGCGTCTGCCTATTACTTCTTTTGATGCCGTTTGGCTTGATGGTGGCCAGCGACCGGCTGGTCAGTAATGATATGCCTCAGGCTCGCCTGAACATGGGCATGGCCTATTGGTTGATGCTGTCTCTATTGCTCTTGTGCTGGATCGAGCTGCGCTTGCGTTTAGCGCTGCCGCGTCGTTGGACCGTCCTGATGCTTCTGGGCGTCGCGCTCGTCTGGTGGCTGTGCGCCATGTGGGCGCTTGAGGCGCTGGCGTTGGGGCAGGAATTTCGTGCCCGGAACGACGAATTCTGGCGCGCCCTGCGACAACATATAACGTTGGTGACTGTCTCCGTTGCCATCAGTATCGGACTGGGGCTGTCCCTCGCCATGCTGATGCGCCGCTATGCAAACTTTCAGAAAGTCGCCTTTGGGGTGCTCAATTTTCTGCAGACCATTCCGAGTATCGCTTTGTTCGGTTTAATGTTGGGCCCCCTGGCTTGGCTGGCGGCTCAGTGGCCGCTGTTGTCTCGACTGGGAGTGAGTGGCATTGGTTGGGCACCCGCTTTGCTGGCGCTGGTCGCCTACAGTCTGCTTCCAATGGTGCGAAACACCTATATTGCCCTTGAGCAAGTCAGTCCTGAGACCCTGGAAGCGGCACGCGGGATGGGCATGCGTAATAGCCAGCGCTTCTGGCAGGTGCGTTTGCCATTGGCCTTACCAGTGCTGCTCGAGGGTATAAGAGTCACGTCGGTCCAAGCCATTGGCCTCACGGCGGTTGCTGCCTTGATTGGAGCGGGCGGTTTGGGGGCTTTTATTTTTCAAGGGTTGGGGCAGGCGGCGATGGACATGGTATTACTGGGCGCGCTGCCCATTCTGATACTGGCGCTTATAGCAGACGCCGGACTGGGGGCCTTGTCTGATATCCTCCGGCCGAAAAATACCGTGAGGCCTGGAGATGCCCAATGATTGAACTCGCCCACGTTTCCAAACGTTTTGGCGACGCTGTTGCAGTGGATGACATTTCGCTGCACATCCCAAAAGGCAAGTTTTGTGCGCTGGTGGGTACTTCGGGCTGCGGTAAATCAACCACATTACGGATGATTAATCGCCTCATTGAGCATAGCGAGGGTGACATCCTGCTGGATGGTCAGCCGATTGCCGCCTATGACCCGGTCAAGTTGCGGCGTCGCATCGGCTATGTGATTCAGAACACAGGGTTATTTCCGCATTGGACGGTGGCCCGCAATATCGGCCTCGTTCCACGCTTGCTGAAATGGTCCGCCGCAGAGGTGCAGGCAAAAGTTGACGAACTGATGGGCCTGCTGGGTTTGCCGAAAGATGAATTCGCCCACAAATACCCTCATCAGCTGTCAGGGGGGCAGGCACAGCGTGTCGGTGTGGCGCGAGCGCTGGCCGCTGACCCTGATATCTTGCTGATGGATGAACCCTTTGGCGCGCTGGATCCGATCACCCGCGAAAAGCTTCAGGATGAACTTGCCAGGCTTCAGGCGAAGATGCATAAGACAGTGGTGTTTGTCACCCATGACATGGATGAAGCGCTAAAGCTGGCGGATCACCTGGTCGTGATGCGTGAAGGCCATATTGTTCAGCAGGGCACGCCGCTGGCTCTACTTCATCACCCGCAGGACCCGTTCGTGGAATCGCTGCTCGGTGGGCTCGAGCGTGGTCTGAAGCAAGCGGCCTTAACCCGGATCAAGGACCATATGGCCCCAATGGGGCCAACGTTACCAGCGCAATCGCGGATTCCCGCGACGTATTCCCTGCTTCAGGGGCTTTCCATGATGCTGCGGGACCATACGGACCGTCTCACCGTCGTGGACCAACACGATGTGCCGGTAGGCGAGCTGACGCTGCGCAAAATCGTCAAGGAAGCCCAGCCGGAACAAGGAAAAGTGCGTGAGTCATGATGCCTTGAGCCGTTCACTGACGGCGCGCGGCGCTCACCAGGCGAAGTGGCCGGCTATCTGGCTGGTCCTTTTGATGGCTTGTGTTTGGGGATTTCCTTACGCCGACGGCCTGCTGCGTGCGATTGAGCCGGATGCCAATCAGGTTGTCTATCAACGCGCTAGCCTTGCCTCACTGCTTGTGCAGCACCTTCTCGTGGTCAGTGCGGCCGCCGTGATTACCGTGGCGGGGGGCGTGTTGGCGGCGATTGTCGTGACACGGGAATGGGGGCGTAATTTTTTACCTCTGGTCTCGCAAGTTGCCTCACTGGGGCAGACCTTTCCACCGGTTGCCGTGCTGGCGCTGGCGGTGCCGGCATTGGGTTTTGGCACACTGCCGATTATTGTTGCGTTGGTGCTGTATGGCACGCTACCCATCGTACGAAATACGCTAGGCGGCCTACAGGACGTTGATAAAGAAGTGAAAAGTGCCTCCGTCGCGATGGGGATGACGAGTTGGCAAACCCTTCGCCAGGTGGAGTTGCCTTTGGCGGCCCCGGTCATACTGGCCGGCATTCGGACGTCCATCACCATCAATATTTCGACAGCCGCGATCGGCGCCACCGTCGGCGCGAGCAATCTGGGGGATCCCATCATTGCCGGTATCGTGAACGGGAATATGGCGTATATCGTTCAGGGGGCGCTGACGATTGCGCTGCTGGCATTAACCGTCGATAGCCTGTTCGAGCGACTTCAGGAACGGCTGCGTTCGCGCCTCTATACCGCTTAAGTCGAATCCCTAAAGTGTCTCAGCTGCGTTACTGTCGCAGGTGTTGCGTTGACCAATGTCAGATAAATCCACTGGCAGAAAAGGTCATCACCGACAACACTGCCCTCAAAAGGGGTACGACAAGGACAATAATGATGACACAGCATGCACACCAGCCTGTTTTTCTGACAGGCGATGAATTTTCGATTCCCACCTTCAGCTTACTGAGCCCCGAGGGCGAGCTCTACAGCGAGGCTGATGCCCCCAGGCTTGAAAAAGACCATGCCCTGCGCATTTACCACGCGATGCTGGCAACGCGTATTCTCGACGAGCGTATGTTGGCGGCCCAGCGTCAGGGGCGGCTATCCTTCTACATGCAATGCACGGGCGAAGAAGCCGCCGTGGTAGGCGCCACCGCGGCGCTCGACGATGCCGACATGATCATGGCGCAGTATCGCGAGCAGGGTGCCTTGATGTACCGCGGGTTTTCCATTGATGAATTCATGAATCAGCTGTTCGGCAACGAGCTGGACTACGGCAAAGGCCGCCAGATGCCGATTCACTATGGGTCGCGAAAGCTCCACTACATGACCATTTCATCGCCGCTTGCCACCCAGATTCCCCAGGCCGCAGGCTATGCCTATGGGCAAAAAATGGCGGGTGATGGTCACTGTACCTTAACGTTCTTTGGTGAAGGCGCCGCGTCTGAAGGCGATTTTCATGCGGCGCTGAACATGGCGTCGGTCCACCAGGTCCCGGTGATCTTTTTCTGCCGTAACAATGGCTACGCGATTTCGACGCCGGCGGTAGAGCAGTTTGCAGCCGACGGTATCGCCCCCCGGGCTTTTGGCTATCACATGCATGTGATCCGTGTGGATGGCAACGACATATTGGCGGTCTATGAAGCCACGCGACAGGCTCGCGAAATCGCCGTTGAACGCAACCAACCGGTATTGATAGAGGCGATGACCTATCGGCTGGCCGCACATTCCTCTTCCGATGACCCGTCGGGTTATCGCTCCAAAAATGAAGAAGAAGCCTGGCGTGCCAAAGATCCACTGCTGCGCATGCAGAAGTGGCTCTTGGCCAAGGGATGGTGGAGCGAAGACGAGGAGGCCAGCGAGCAGGAAAGTCTGCGCCGTGAAGTGCTGGATACGATGAAACGTGCCGAAAAGCGCTCGCCTCCGCCCCTGGACTCCCTGATCAGCGATGTCTATGCGGATGTCACCCCGGCGTTGCAGCAACAGTTCGACCAGCTCAAGCAGCATATCCGCCGTTACCCGGAAGCTTACCCGCGGGGAGCCAAGTCGTTGGACCTGAGTGTGAGTACGGATGCCGACTCCCAGGGGGGCGAATAAAATGCCGACAATGAATATGCTCCAGGCGATCAATAACGCCCTCGACATCGCCATGGCGGAAGACGAAAAAGTCATCTGCTTTGGCGAGGATGTGGGAATTTTTGGCGGTGTTTTTCGTGCCACCAGCCACCTGCAGGAAAAATACGGCAAGGCCCGCTGTTTTAATACCCCCTTGGTCGAGCAGGGTATCATTGGCTTTGCCAACGGCCTGGCCGCTCAGGGATCGGTTCCGGTGGCTGAAATTCAGTTTGCCGATTATATTTTTCCCGCCTTTGATCAAATCGTTAACGAAACCGCCAAATTCCGCTATCGCTCGGGAGATCTGTTTAACGTCGGTGGCCTGACCATTCGCACACCCTATGGTGGTGGGATTTCCGGCGGGCTTTACCACTCACAATCGCCCGAGGCTTACTTCACCCATACCCCTGGGTTAAAGGTCGTGGTACCCCGCAACCCCTATCAGGCCAAAGGGCTATTACTGGCGTCCATTCGTGACCCGGACCCGGTGCTGTTTCTCGAACCCAAGCGGCTTTACCGCGCGTCAGTGGGAGAGGTGCCGGAAGACGATTACCAGCTACCCATTGGCGAAGCCGAGATCACCAAGGAGGGCAGCGATATTACCCTGGTCGGCTGGGGCGCGCAGATGGAAGTGATTGGCAAGGCCGTGGAGTTGGCAGAGGAGCAGGGTATCAACTGCGAAGTCATCGACCTGCGCTCGCTGTTGCCCTGGGATGCAGATACGGTCGCCGAGTCTGTTCTCAAGACCGGTCGGTTGGTGGTCAGCCATGAAGCGCCGTTGACCGGCGGTTTCGCCGGTGAAATTGCCGCGACGATTCAGGCGCGTTGTTTTCTCTACCTGGAATCGCCCATTGCACGGGTGACCGGGCTGGATACGCCTTTCCCGCTGGTGCTGGAAAAAGAGTATCTACCCGACCACCTGAAAATCTTTGAAGCGATTCGTGAAAGCGTTAATTTTTGACGCCAGAGGAGAACAACAATGAGCGATTTTATGCTGCCGGACATCGGCGAGGGTATCGTCGAGTGTGAAGTGGTCGAATGGCGTGTCGCGGAAGGCGACCGGATTGAAGAAGATCAGCCGGTTGTCGAGGTCATGACCGACAAGGCGCTGGTGGAAATCACCGCCCATGAAGCAGGCGTTGTCACTAAGCTGTATGTCGATCAGGGGCAAATTGCCAAGGTTCATGCCCCCCTTTATGCCTACCGGGCTGACGGTGAAGACGCCGATGAGGCAAAGGCATCGAATGATAGCTCAGAAGCGTCGTCGTCCAGTCAGCCCGCGGCTGCTGAAAAGCGGGCGGAGACTCAGCCGTCACCCCCAACACCAGCGGCTGTTACCCAGGGGAAAGTGCCTGCCAGCCCCGCCGTCAGGCGGCTGGTCAGAGAGCATCAGTTGCAGCTCACAGATATCGCGGGAACCGGCAAAGACGGTCGCGTCCTCAAGGAAGACGTCCTGGCGCATCTTGACCAATCTGGCGAGGCCGCTTCGATGTCATCCCGGGAGACGTCATCACGGGGGAGTGGTGACGTGAGCCGGGTCGAGCCACTGCGTGGCATGCGGGCGATGATGGCCAAGCGCATGGTGGAATCGGCCAGCACGATTCCGCATTTTCATTACGGTGAGGAAATCGACGTGACGCAGCTTCTCGCCATGCGGGAACGCTTGAAACCGCTGGCAGAAGCTCAGGGCGAGCGCTTGACGCTGATGCCGTTCTTCATGAAAGCGATGGCATTGGCGATTGCCGAATCGCCGATTATCAATGCCCAGCTCAATAAAGCAGGCGACGAGCTGCACTACTACGCCCAGTGCAATATCGGCATGGCCGTGGACAGCAAGGCCGGGTTGCTGGTGCCCAATGTCAAAGGTGTCGAGCGCTTGACGCTGCTGGAGATTGCCAGAGAAGTCGGGCGTTTAACCCATGCGGCCAGAGAAGGGCGGGTTGATCAGGCGGATCTCAAAGGGGGGACCATCAGCATTTCCAACATAGGGGCGCTGGGCGGTACCTACGCGGCGCCGATCATTAATGCCCCGGAAGCCGCCATCGTGGCGATTGGTAAAACCCAGTGGCTGCCACGTTTTGATGACCACGGCGAGGTCCAGCGGCGTGCGATCATGACGGTTACCTGGGCGGGGGATCACCGCTTTATTGACGGGGGGACGATCGCGCGCTTCTGTAATACCTGGAAGGGCTTTCTGGAAGCCCCGGATAGCATGTTGTTGCATCTGGGATAACGCAGGCGACCATGGCTCAGGCACCCCTTCAGCAGTTTTATATACCCGAGGAGCAGTCGGTATACCTGCTGAGTCACCACGATGCCCGCAAGCTCAAGGACTGGGTGGCGCTGTGCCAGGAGCAGCTCTCCCAGCTGGGCTACCGGGACATCGAACTGATCGGTAAGGGTGCCTACGGTTTCGTTTTTGCCGGTAGTGCGCCGATCCAGGGAGCGACGGCGCACTACGTTTTCAAGTTCTCACGCATTACCCTGCCCATTCACCTCCAGGAACGCCTTGAAGAAGAGGCGTTCATGCTGGAGCAGGTGTCGCACCCGCTCATTCCCAGGTTGATTACCTACCAGCGCGCGCGGGGGCAATCGATTCTGGTCATGGAGCGCGCGCCCGGCTTGAATCTCGAGCAGGTATCGCTCAGGGAAGGCCGACTGTCGCCCCGCCTTATCATACGCATCGCCGCACAGTTAGCCGATATTCTGATGGCGTTGCGCAGAGAGGCCGGCCCCAAGGCGCGGCCTGTCGTCCACGGAGATATCAAGCCTTCCAATCTGGTCTTTGATTCGACTGACGAGTCCATCGCGCTGATCGACTGGGGCTCATCCGTCTTTGCCCAACTCGATGCCCAACTGCAATTCGTCGGCAACAATGTAATGGAGTTGATGTCGGATAACCTGCAACAGACCAATGCCCGACTGGGCGATGTCTACTTCATTGGCGAGGAACAGTTGAACGGGGGCCTTTCGTCGCCACGCTTTGACGAGCAGGGCGTGGCGGGCACTTTGTATGCCCTGGCATCTGCGCAGTCGTGCCGCTTTGGTCATCGGGCGATTCCTGCCAGTTCGCTGGGGCTTCCCATGGAGTTTGCCCGAACGCTGGACGCTATGCTCGACCCCGATCCTCACCTGCGTCGCAAGGCGGGCGACTATTTCCTGCGCGCCATGCCGCGGATGGCCCGCGTGGTGATGCTCGACCTGCCGGGCAGCGTTCAATCACCGCTGGTACCGGTATGGGGGCGTCCGGCTGAACAGGAAATTGACACCGTGGTGTACAGTTCTCGCAAGGCATTTCTGCGTGAAGCCAATGCCCCTGAAACCCTCAACGACGTTAACGATGTACAGCTGGACCGCTATTACAAACAGTTCATGCAGGGGATGGGGGAAACCGAAAAAGCCTTTCTGGCCTCGGTGAGCCGCCTGGGCAAGTACCCGGTTGTAGGCGGCCTGGCGGTGCGCTGGGAGCGCGACGGTGTGTATATCGATTCGTCGTTGAACCTGCACGACCCGGCATTGAAGCCTGCGTTTATCGAAGCGGTCAATAACATGGTGCACCTGGCGCGGGCGATCCATCGCCAAGGGGTGTTCAAGAGCTGTCTGTTTAACGCCCGCCAAACATTGCACCTGGAGCGTGGTTCAGCATCGGAGCCTTTTAATTGCGAACCCGGCATGGCGATCAGCTATGAAATGAGCGCCGTCCCGGAGCTTGAAGACCGCACGCGTCAGCATAGTTACTTCGAGGATGGTCCCGATCCCGAAGAGCTATTAGCATTGCCAGCGTCGATCATGCAGGTACTCAAACAGCTTAACGAGATTCATCACACCGGCATGATCATTTTTGAGGCGCTGCCCAGGCACCTCAAGATTCATAGCTACTATCGCCTTCTTGATCCTTCCAGGGAAGACGAATTTCGCGCGTTGCTGGTGGAAATGCTCGCATCAGTCAGCGAAATTGAAGGCCTGGGAGTCTCTGGGTTCATGAAGATGCCCTACAAAGATACCCGCTACTTCACGCACCTTGAAAGCCAGCCCGAACGATACTACCCGCGTGACCCGCGGGAATATATCAGGAAACATTGCCAATAAAGGCAGACCATTTTTGCAGGTGTTACCGGGAGAACTCCCGCCATGCAGCGTAAGTACTGAGAAAGACGCGACCGGTGAGAGCCTCAAGAAAGTCACTTTTCTTGAGCTGATCCATCACGGGGCCTTTTACCTCCGCAAGGTGCAGCTTGACGCTTGAATCTTTTAGGCGGGCATTGATGGCGTCGAGGCTTTCCAGTGCCGAGGCATCAATCAGGTTAACGGCTGAGCAGATCAGTACCACGTGTTCCAGTTCGGGGCGGCTGGCCACCAGGTTATACAGCGTATCTTCCAGATAGCGCGCATTGGCGAAGTACAGGCTTTCATCAATACGCAGTAGCGCCACACGGCTGACGGTTTCGACATCGTGACGGCTAATGTTGCGGAAGTGTTCGGTACCGGGAACGCGCCCGACAAGCGCGCTGTGCGGGCGACTGGTGCGGTATAGATAAAGCGCAATGGACAGGGTCACGCCCCCCAGAATACCTGCCTCGATTCCCTCGACAAGCGTCAGGAGGATGGTAAGCGCCATGGCCGAGAAATCACTGCGCGAATAGCGCCACGTCTGGCGCAGCATGGGGATATCCACCAGGGTCAGGATAGACACGGTAATCGTTGCTGCCAGGGTGGCGATCGGCAGGTGGTAAAGCCAGCCCGTAAACGCCATCGTCACCAGGGCAATACCCAGCGCGGCAAAAGCCCCGGCAGCGGGCGTCTGAGCGCCCGCGTCAAAATTAATCACCGTACGCGACAGACCGCCTGTCACCGGCATGCCATGGGTGACGGCCGCGGCCAGGTTGGTTGCGCCCAGGCCAATCAATTCCTGATTGGGGGAAATGCGCTGGCGCCGTTTGGCCGCCAGCATCTGCCCCATCGACACCGACTCGACAAAGCCGACCAGGCTGATGAGCAAGGCCGGGATGAATAGGGCTTTCCATAACGAGGCATCAGCCCACGGCAGGCTGAAAGCGGGAAGCCCACCCGGTACGTCGCCGACGACATTGACGCCCTGATCAGCAAGCCCCCAGTACCAGGTGGCAAGCGTGGTGGCAACCACGGCGATAACCGGCCCCGCCTTGGCGACCAGGTCGGCGACGCTATTGGGCAGCCCCAGGTGCTTGAGTGTCGATTTCCCATGTCGGCGAAGCCAGACCAAAAACACCAGCGTGCCTATGCCCAAAAGGCAGGTGGGCAGGTTGAGGGCATCCAGGTTGGGGATGAGGGTCATCAAACGCTCCACCAGGGTAAACCCGCTGCTTTCGATCCCCAGCAGGCTGCCAAGCTGGCTGACCGCAATCAGAATCCCCGAGGCCGTTAAAAACCCTGAAATGACCGGGTGGCTCAAGAAATTGCTGAAAAAGCCCATTTTCAGCAGCCCCATGGCGACCAGCATGACCCCTGAGAGCATCGACAGCACCAAGGCGGCTTCCAGGTAGGCATCAGAGCCGGGGGTGGCAACCGACGAAAGGGCAGCCCCGGTCATCAGCGCAATAATCGCCACAGGCCCCACGGCCAGGGTACGGCTGGTGCCAAACAGGGTATATACCAACTGCGGTAAAATACTGGCGTACAGGCCAACCACGGCCGGCAGCCCTGCCAGCAGGGCATAGGCAAGCGACTGCGGTATGACCATGACGGTGACAATCACGCCGGCCAGTAAATCCGCTCCCAGTAACCGCTTATGGTAGTAAGGCAGCCAGGACAGAATGGGCAAGTAGCGCTTTAGCATGGGCTCCCGGGGCGATCCGCCTCAAATCATCGATGGATAAGCTGCATCACAGCTTAACGCGAATGTAGGTCATTATATTAACAAGTTATAAGTCAAATTACGGCACCCTGCGGTAATTTCACTCCCGGCGTTGAGTCCTGCCCCCAAAGTGTTACTTATTTAATCCTCGTTAATTAGTAAGCTTACAATAACCCTAATGAAGGACTTGGGGCCTCATAACCACATTAATAACAAGAGAACTGACTATGCGTATCATTCGATGGGCGGTTCCCATGGTGCTGTTGGCACTGGCGGTGTGGCTGGTGTCTTTCAGCACACTGGGGGGATATGTAGCGGTGGGGATGGCGGCCATCGCGGGGGCGCTGAGTGTTTTGATGGCCTTGGGTTCGCTATACCAGGCGGATCAGCAGTCGTTGGAGGGCAGGCGACCTGTCAATCGGTTAATGGCCGATTATGCGTCGCTACGCGCCATGGCGTTTCGCTTGATGAAGCGCGCCAGCAGCACGGCCATCGCCTCGGCAGAAGTTTCACACTACGCAGATTTGATGGATCAGCGTCTCAGTAAACAGGAGAGAATGGCGCGTGAGTCGTCAGCCAGCATGGGCGCGATCAACACGGCTATCATGCAGGTCAGTACCAGTGCTGCCCAGGTAGCCACGCTTGCTGAAAGCGCCCGCGAAGCCAGTCATCACAATCAGGCAGCACTGACCGACATCATCCAGGAAATGAGCGATGTGTCCGAACAGTCCCAGCAGGCGCTGGAGATGCTGACCTCGCTTAATGACAAGATCGAGCGTGTGCGCAACGTCACGTCAATGATTGAAGACATTGCCGAACAAACGCATCTGCTATCCCTCAATGCCTCCATTGAGGCTGCCCGGGCAGGCGAGCACGGCCGGGGGTTTGCTGTCGTGGCCGGCGAGGTTCGCAACCTGGCGCACAAGACCTCGACGGCCACCCAAAGCGTGGATGAACTCGTCAAGGATATGCATCAAAGCGGGCAAAACGTGGTGTCATCAATGGGCAGTCTGATGAGCCGAATCAGCCACCGCTCGGCTGACATGCAGCACGTCGGCAGCAGTCTGGGCACCATTACCCATGAATTTGACCAGGTGCAAAGCGAGATCAGCAGCGTCGCACAAGCCATCGATAATACCCGTCAACATAGCCAGACCGTGGCCGACACATTGCATGAGCTGGAAGCAGACGTCGATGAAGGCAACCGCGATATGCACGACCTGGCGAATCAGGCCCGTGCCTTGATGGAAGCGGCAGAAGGTGTCGATGGCGAGCTGGCGCAACAGCGGCTCAACGGCCGTCATCAGCAGGTTTTCCACGCGGCGCGGCAAGCTGCCGACCGGCTGGGTAAACTGTTTGAGAACGCTCTCAAACGCGGCGAATTAAGCGAGGCGGCGCTGTTCCAGCCCAGCTATCAGCAGATCCCCGATACTCGGCCACCGCTGTATCGTACGTCGTTCGATGATTTTACCGATAAATATCTGCCCGATATCCAGGAGCCGCTGTTGACCCAGCTTGACCTGAGCTACGCGATCACCTGCGATAAGAAAGGCTATGTGCCCACCCACAATCAGGCGGTGAGCCGCGCGCCCACTGGCGACTATGATCACGACTTAAAATTCTGTCGCAGCAAGCGTATTTTCGACGACCCCACCGGACGCCGGTGCGGTGCACACGAAAAGCCACTGCTACTGCAAACCTATAAGCGCGATACGGGCGAGATCATGCATGATCTGTCAGTACCCATCTATATCAATGGACGACACTGGGGCGGCTTCCGTATCGGCTATCAGCCAGAGCGCGAACCTGCTTCTCAGGCTCTGGACAATCACGACGATGTGCCCGCGCTACCTGGCCGACAGCTGGCCGGGACGTGATTGCCAGGCAGACCAGGAGTAAAGGGCCAGCCCTGTCCAGATCATGATGAAGGTTACCAACTGGATTGAGCTGAGGGGTTCTTCAAAAACTGCCAGGGCGATTAAAAACTGGATACTGGGGTTGATGTACATCAGAAACCCCAGTGTCGCGAGGCGCAAACGCCTCGCAGCGCCGGCAAAGGCCATGAGCGGGAGGGCTGTGATGACGCCGCTGGCGATCAACAGGGCCGTTGTCTGGGTGTCGCCTAAAAAGTGCGATGTTCCTTGCCAGCTAAAGGCCGTCAATGCGATCAGCGCAATGGGGAACAGCAACAGCGTCTCGACAAAAAGCCCCGAAAGGCCATCGAGTGGGACCTGTTTGCGAAACAGGCCATAACTTCCAAAGCTCAGTGCCAGCAGTAGACTGATCCACGGCAACTCCCCCAGCATGAAAAACTGAATGGCGATCGCCAGGCTGGCCAAGCCCAGCGCCACCAGTTGCAACCGCGCCATCACTTCCCGCAGTACCAGCATACCCAGCGCTACATTGACGAGAGGCGTTAAAAAATAACCTAAACTGGCTTGTAACACCTGGTGGGTTTCCACCGCATAAATATACATTCCCCAATTAAACCCAATCAGCAGGGCGCAGGCGAGAACGCGGCCGAGGCGCCTGGGCTCCACCAGGGCGGCAACGACGGGCGGCCAGCGACGCAGCAGGGTAATAAGGCCCACCAGGAAGAGGCACGACCACAGGATGCGATGAACCAGTATTTCGATGGCCGGAACGCCATCAAACAGCGCAAAAAAAAGCGGGAAGCATCCCCACATGGTATAGGCCGTCAAGCCAAAGGTGACCCCTTTGACGGCTTCGGGATCGCGTGGTGGAGTGGGAAGCATAGCAGCCTCATTATTTAAAAATGCTAATCTAACACAAACGCGACAACGTGAGCGGCGTAAAGGAGTGATTCGATGAGCCAACTCAGAACCAGCCTGGTGCAGTGCGATCTGCGCTGGGAAAACCCGGAAGCCAACCATGCCCACCTTGAGCAACTGTTAGGTGACCTTGATCACCGGGAAACGGATCTGATCGTATTGCCCGAAATGTTTGCCACCGGGTTTACGATGAACTCCCGTGAGATGGCTCAACCCATGGATGAAAGCCAGAGCGTTGCCTGGATGAAGGATCAGGCACGGTCACGCCAGTGCGTCATGACCGGCAGTGTGGCTATCCAGCATGAGGGCGAGTACTACAACCGGCTAATCTGGGCCATGCCGGATGGTCAACTGACCTATTACGACAAGCGACACCTGTTCCGCATGGCCGGTGAACATGAGCGTTACGGCATGGGAGAGCGGCGTGTAATCGTCGAACTGAAAGGCTTCAAACTACTGCTGACGGTCTGCTACGACTTGAGATTTCCGGTTTGGCTTCGCCAGCAGCCGACACAAGACGAACATTTCGAGTATGATGCGCTGCTGTGCGTCGCCAACTGGCCCGCACCTCGCCGTCAACCCTGGCGCACCTTGCTTCAGGCCCGGGCGATTGAAAACCTGACCTATGTGATTGGCGTCAATCGCGTGGGCGAAGACGCCAAAGGCCTGGCGTACAGTGGCGATTCAATGCTGGTGGATTTCAAAGGCGAGCCACTTATCGACCATTCAGCGCATACGCCGTTTGTGGAAACGGGATGCCTCAATAAAACGGATCTAGATGCTTTTCGAGAAAAATTTCCTGCCTGGCAAGATGCCGATCGCTTTTCATTGCTCCCAGGAGTCGGCCAATAATGCGTCTTGATCGCTTTTTAAGTGAAACGACCCCGTTAACGCGTAGCCTGGCAAAGCGCGCGCTAAAAAACGGTGAGGTGACCTTGAACGGCGAGCCGATCAAGCAGGCAGCAACGCACATCGATACGCAAGAAGACGTGGTGGTGCTTAACGGCACGCGACTGGCGCTGGTCGGACTGCGCTATATCATGCTGAACAAGCCTGTCGACGTGGAGTGTACCGCCAGGCGAGGGCTTTACCCGAGGGTTATCGACCTGATTGACCTCCCCAAGGCAGAGCGTTTACAACCGGTCGGGCGTCTTGATGTTGATACCACGGGCCTATTGCTGCTTACCGACGATGGCCAATGGTCGCACCGTGTGACGTCACCGCGCCATCGCTGCGCCAAGGTGTATGTCGCCGAGCTTGCCGAACCCATGGAAGGCGATGTGGCCGAGTGGGCCATCAACCAGGTGGCGGAGGGCATTATGCTCGACGGCGAAGAAACGCCGACTCAGCCAGCCACGCTGCGGTTTTTAGCGCCGCATCAAGCGGAGCTGACCATTACGGAAGGGCGTTATCATCAGGTCAAGCGCATGTTTGTAGCGTTAGGCAATCACGTTGAAGCGCTGCATCGACGTTCAATTGGCGATATTGAGCTGACGGATGCTCTGGCCCCTGGCGAATGGCGTGAGCTGACCCCGGAAGAAATCGCCAGCTTTTAATCGCCCATGACGCCCTGAGCTTGCCGACAACAGTTGGGCTCAGGCGTGTCTTAGATTAATAGTGAGTTTATACCGTTATCTTATTTTTATAGCCAAATTCTGGCTTAGGCTTGGGAGAAGTATTAAGCAAGCAGGGAGGTCAACCCGCGAAATCTTTTAGATAAGCCGCCGCTATAAGCGACTGCGTATAAGAATGCTGAGGAGAGGCGAGTACGTCCAGGCAGGGGCCTTGCTCGACGACCTCACCATCTTTCAGGACCATAATACGGTGGGCCATGGCGCGTACCACGGCTAGATCATGGCTGATAAACAGGTAGCTTAGCTGGCGCCGTGCCTGAAGGTCCCGTAGCAGTGTCACCAGCTGCTTTTGAACGGTGCGATCCAGTGCTGACGTCGGCTCGTCCAACACCAGCAGCTCAGGCTCCAGGATAATGGCCCGGGCGACGGCGATCCGCTGGCGCTGACCGCCGGAAAATTCATGCGGATAGCGCGCCGCACAGCTTTCCGGCAGGCCGACTTCTCTCAACGTTTGATGGACGCGCTCAGTGACTTCCGTGGCAGACAGGTGAGGGTAGTGAAAGCGCAACCCTTCACTGACGATATCGAATACCGGCATACGCGGCGATAAGGCCCCATAGGGATCCTGAAATACCATCTGTAACCGGTGCCGCTGACGGCGCAAGTCGTTACCCGTCAGCTTGCTCAAGGGGGCATCACCCAGGGTGATATCGCCTTGGCTGGTCACCATCCGCATGATGGCCGAGGCGAGGGTGGTTTTGCCCGAACCTGACTCACCCACAATACCCAGGGTTTCACCCGGCGCGACGGTCAGGTCGGTGGCCTTGACCGCTTCAAAGGCAGGCGGCTGACGCTTGAATAATCCAGGTTTGGGGCGTTTGAAACTGACGCTCAACTGTCTGACGGTCAGTAACGGTGGACGTTCGGCAACAGGCGATGGTCGGCCTTCCGGCTCGGCGGCCAGCAGACGCTGGGTATAATCACTTTGCGGTTGCTCGAACACCTGCTCGACGGGGCCAGACTCCTGGATTTTACCCTGGAACATGACGCACACACGGTCCGCATGACGGCGTACCAGGTTAAGGTCGTGGCTGATCAACAGCAGTCCCATGCCGTGCTGGTCGCGCAGTTCTTTCAGCAGCGCCAGGATTTCCTGTTGAACGGTGACATCCAGCGCGGTGGTGGGCTCGTCGGCGATCAACAGCGATGGGTTATTGGCAATGGCCATGGCGATCATTACCCGTTGACGCTGCCCCCCGGATAGCTGGTGGGGCCATGCATCGAGCAGTTCCTCGGCGCGCGGCAGCTTCACTTGTTCGAGCAGATTTTTGGCCCTTGCTCGGGCGGCTTTGCCACGCAGCCCCTGATGCAGGCGCAGGGATTCGCCAATCTGCTTGCCGACCCGGTGTAGCGGGTTGAGTGATGTCATGGGCTCCTGGAAGACAACGCCCACCGTATTGCCGCGCAGCCCGTTCCACTCGGCGTTGCCAAGTGTGTTGAGCCGCGTACCGTTAAGTCGCCGTTCGCCACTTACCTTGGCATTGCCTGGCAACAGGTTCATCAACCCCAGGGCCGATACCGATTTACCCGAACCGGATTCGCCGACAATGACCAGCGTCTCGCCTGCGTGTAGCTCCAGACTCAGTGACTCGACGACGTTACTGCCATCAAAGGCGATGGTCAGGTTGTCGACGCAAAGTAGCGGCTCAGGCATGGGGCGTTTCCTTAGCGGGCGTTGGGGGCTGCTGAACATGGCGGGGGTCAAAGGCGTCACGCAGGCCTTCGCCGATAAACACCAGCAGCGAAAGCATAATGGCCAGGGTCATGAAGGCGGTGATGCCCAGCCAGGGCGCGTGCAGGTTGTTTTTGCCCTGGGCTGCAAGCTCGCCCAGTGAAGGTGCGCCCGGTGGCAGTCCAAACCCCAGAAAATCCAACGCGGTCAAGGTGCCAATGGCCCCGGTGAAAAGGAAAGGGATGAAGGTCAGGGTGGCCACCATGGCATTGGGAAGCACGTGGCGCCACATGATCAACCGCGACGGCAGCCCCATGGCCTTGGCCGCGCGAACGTACTCCAGGTTGCGTGCGCGCAGGAATTCGGCGCGCACAATGTCCACCAGTCCAAGCCAGGAAAACAGCAGCATGATACCCAGCAGCCACCAGAAGCCGGGTTGCACGAAACTGGCGAGAATGATCAACAGAAACAGCACGGGGAGTCCTGACCATATTTCGGTAATGCGCTGACCCACAAGGTCCGTCTTGCCGCCAAAATAGCCCTGAATACCTCCTGCGAGTACGCCTAGCACCAGCGACCCTGCCGTTAAGACCAGGGCAAATGCCACCGAAAGACGAAAACCGTATATCACCCGCGCTAGCACATCCCGCCCCTGGTCATCAGTGCCCAACCAGTGGCGCCCATCGGGCGGGGCCGGGGACGGGCGGGTCATCTGCATATCCAGGGTCTGGTAAGAAAACGGAATCAGGGGCCATAACGCCCAGCCGTTGTTCTCGATCTGCTCCTGAACAAAGGGGTCCAGGTAATCGGTTCTTGTGGGCAAGAAGCCGTCAAATTCCGTTTCGGGGTAGTCGACCAGCAGTGGCACATACCACTGACCGTCGTATTGCATGATGATCGGTTTATCATTCGCGATCAGTTCGGCAAACAGGCTCAGCACAAACACGACACCAAACACCCATAGCGACACCCAGGCGCGG
The DNA here is from genome assembly GCF_001663515.1 of Halomonas sp. G11. Taxonomy (NCBI): domain Bacteria; kingdom Pseudomonadati; phylum Pseudomonadota; class Gammaproteobacteria; order Oceanospirillales; family Halomonadaceae; genus Halomonas; species Halomonas sp. G11. The sequence goes on along the minus strand of NZ_LYXG01000011.1, from coordinate 19,802 downwards.
CGATTCGACCTGAAAGCGGCAAAGCGGCGCCGGGTAATGGGCGAAAATCGAAACGTCGAAGCAGTCATGATCACGACTCCCGGGTGGCAAAGTCGATGCGCGGGTCAACCCACACATAGGTGAGATCCGACACCAGTTTGAGCAGTAACCCGATGACCGTGTAGAGAAACAGCGTGCCGAAAATGACCGGATAGTCGCGCTGCATGACCGCTTCAAACCCCAGCAGGCCCAGCCCATCAAGGGAGAAGATCACCTCGATCAGTAACGAGCCGGTAAAGAAGATACCAATCAGGGCTGAGGGCAGACCGGCAATAATGATCAGCATGGCATTACGAAACACGTGGCCATAGAGGATGCGCTGTTCATCGGCACCCTTGGCGCGCGCTGTCAGCACATATTGCTTGTGGATCTCATCCAGAAAGCTGTTCTTGGTCAGCATGGTGAGCGTGGCAAAACTGCCAATCGCCGCGGCTATTACGGGAAGTGTGATATGCCAGAAATAATCCTTGACCTTACCCCAGGTGGAAAGCTGGTCGAAGTAAGGGGAAGTGAGCCCCCTGAGGGGAAACCAGTCCAGGTAGGTACCACCGGCAAACAGCACAATCAACAAGATGGCGAATAAAAACCCCGGGATGGCGTAGCCGACGATGACCAGCCCGGATGTCCAGACGTCAAAGCGTGAGCCATGGCGCAGGGCCTTGCGTATACCCAGCGGAATCGAGATGAGGTAGACCAGCAAGGTCGTCCAAAGTCCCAAGGAGATGGATACCGGCAAGCGCTCTATCATCAGATCGATTACCGGCCGGTCGCGAAAAAAGCTGGTGCCGAAATCGAAGGTGAGATAATCCGCCATCATGCCGATGAAACGTTCATGGGCCGGTTTATCAAAGCCAAACTGCTGTTCCAGTTGCTCTATAAAGCGGGGGTCGATGCCCCTGGCACCGCGGGACTCGTCGTTGACCTGAACATCAGCGCCGCCCATATCCAGGCGCGTACTGGCCATTGCATCGGCGCCTTCAAAGCGTGCCAGCATTTGATCGATCGGGCCACCAGGCGCGGCCTGCACGATAATGAAATTGAGCAGCATGATCCCGAAAAGCGTCGGAATCATCAGCAACAGTCGGCGTAGGGTGTAACGTGCCACAGAACTCTCCATGGTTCATCAAGAATAAGCCGAGGTCAGCGTCGTGACCGGCGCTGTAAAGCGGCTTCACGTTCGGGGACCACCCACCAGGCGTCTAAATCCATGGCGTATTCGGGGAAGGGGTCGGGATACCCGAATTTATCCCATATGGCGATCCGCGTCTCACCTGAATGGTAGTGGGGAATGACATAAAACCCCCAACGCAGGACACGATCCAGTGCCCGGGTAATGGTGTTGAGCTCCTCCCGGTCTTCTGCTCTGATCAGCTTTTCCACCAGATCATCTATCGCCGGATGCGCGAGGCCCATGCGATTGCGACTCTGGGGTGAATCAGCTGCTTGGCTGGTCCAGAAGTCTCGCTGTTCATTGCCAGGGTTGTTCGACTGCGGAAAATGGCTGATTACCATATCAAAATCAAAATTGCGCTGGCGATTGAGGTACTGATTGATATCCACGATACGCATCGAGGTTTGTACACCCAGGCGGGCCATGTTGCGCAACATTGGCTGTACCACGCGCTCCAGCCCTGAATCGTACAGCAATACTTCAAGTCTCAGCGGTTGCTGGGTATCCTGATGGATCAGGACGCCGTCTTCCACGCGATAACCCGCCTCGCGGAGCAGGTTCAGCGCCAGGCGCAGCCGTTCGCGGAGGTCGAGAGGATGGTCGATAGGCAGTGGCTCCGTGAACAGCCGCTCTGACTGGTGGGACTGCATCAACGCCTCGCGATGGGGTTCGAGTAATGCAAGCTCTTCATCGCTTGGCAGGCCCTGGGCTTCCATTTCGGAGTTTTCAAAGAAGCTTCTCGTCCGCTGGTAGGTATCGTAAAAAATATTGGTGTTCAGCCAGGGAAAATCAAAGGTCAGGCTCAGCGCTTCACGCACGCGCGGATCCTGGAACTTTTCCTTGCGCAGGTTGAAGACGAACGCCTGCATCATGGAGGGGTTTACGTCAGGTACCGTGATGCGCTTGACAAGCCCTTCCTCATAAGCGGGAAAGTCGTAGCCAATCGCCCAGGTGGCGGCGCGTGCGTCCGTGCGAAAGTCCGTCAATCCGGCCTTGAAGGCTTCCCAGGCAATATCCCGATCCCGGTAATAATCATAGATCACCCGGTCAATGTTGTATCGGCCCACGTTGACCGGCAGGTCCTTTGCCCAATACGTGTCGTCGCGCTGATAGACGATTCGTCGGCCAGGATCCACTTCGCCAATTTTATACGGGCCAGACCCGGGATGCGCCGCCAATGTCGGTGCGGTGAAATCATGCTGTTCCCAGTAATGCTTCGGCAGCACCGGGAATTGGGCGACGATAAGCGGTAACTCTCGCGACTCGCTGTCGCTAAGCGTGAAACGAACCAGGTGGTCATCCAGGGCAACGGCTTGCTCAACCCCTGCATAGTAGCTGCTATAGAAAGGGTTGCCTTCGTCACGCAGCAGGTTCAGCGAAAAGACGACATCGTCGGCCGTGACCGGCTCACCGTCCTGGAAGCGAGCTTCAGGACGGAGGTCGAATTCGATCCATTCGCGATCGGGGTCGAGACGCACACCCTCTGCCAGCAAGCCATAAAGACTGAAAGGCTCGTTAGGATTGCTTGCCATCAAGGTATCGTAGATCTGGAGTAGTCCCGCTGCTGGCGTGCCTCGAATAATGAAAGGGTTGGTCGAGTCAAAGCTGCTACCCACGGCCGTATGCTTGATACTTCCGCCTTTGGGCGCGTCGGGATTCACGTGGGAAAAGTGCGGAAAATCCTCAGGGAGGGCAGGCGAGTCATACAGCGACATCGCATGCTGGGTTTCGACAGGTGCCGAGCCATCCGTGGCGGTGGACTCTGTCACGCGGGCATCACTGCTGGCATGAGTGCTGGCCAGGAGTGATGCCGCAAGCAGCGCGTTACGGGCAAGGCATAAAACAGGACGCAGAATAACGCCACAGCGCATGGGGCAATTTCCCTATCAACAAGGCGATGAGTCTCAACGTCCTGAAAGTGTCAGGAGTTGACCTGCTTGTAAAGCTTCTGGGCGTTCAATCTCATTTAACCGCATCAGCTCTTGAGCGCTCAGATTATAGCGACTCGCGATCACAGACAGGCTATCGCCACTTTCAACGCGGTAAGTATCGGGTGTATTGGCGCTGGCTACGCTCTGGCGTTCATCTGTACCGTTTGATAGCTCTGCGAGAACGTCATGATCGACGTCTTCGGGTACCAGTAGCGTTTGAGCACTTGACGGGTTGAGCGCACCATTAAGGAGACCGGGGTTGAGCTCAGTCAACGCCGATTTGTCTACCTGAAGCAACGCTGACGCTTCAGACAGGGTAACCGAATGCTCAAGCTTCACCTTGGCGAAAGCCGGCTCTGTATGAATGTCCGGCAAGCTGACATTGTAGCGTTCCGGGGTATCGATAATCGTCGCGATAGCAAGCAACTTCGGCAGGTATTGCATGGTTTCCTGGGGCAGGTTCAGATCCCAATAGCTGCCTTGCAAGCCTTGGTTTTCGGCGCGTTGTTTGGCTTTGTTGACGGTCCCGGCGCCCGCATTGTAGGCGGCAAGCGAAAGCTGCAGATCTCCCTCGTACCACTGGTCGGCCTGCATTTCGAGGTAGTCCAGCGCGGCGTTGGTCGAGGTGACAACGTCGAGCCTGCCGTCGTAATGTCCGTTGCGTACAAGCCCTAGAGCGTCACCGGTGCCAGGCATGAATTGCCACAGACCGGCTGCTCCCCGATGACTTCGCGCACTCGGGTCAAAAGAGCTTTCCACGAACGGAATCAGGGCCAGTTCTCCCGGCAGGTTGCGCTCGCTTATCTGCTGAGTGATCCAGGCAAGCCAAGGACTGGCGCGTTCGGTAATTTCAGCAATATTTTCAGGGCTTGAACGGTAGTGATCTATCCACTCATCGACACGTGCCTGTGCCTCGGCTGACAGTGACTGCTCGCGCCACTGGAAGCTCTCGCGCAGTTTGCTCCAGGCATCCTGCGGCTCCAGCATCAGTTCTTCCCAGAAATGTACATGGGTACCCCCGGGATGAGCGGGCGCAGAGGCATCATGCGTGTTCGAGGCCGACTGTGGAGAAGGGCCGTATTGGCTGGCTGAGGCCTGAGAGTTGGCGGCAGCCGCCAGCAGCAGGCTCATGATCACGGTACTGCCGGCGCCCAGCAAAAGACGTTGGCGAATCGTGCGATAGGTCATAGTGGTTTACGTCGTTGCGATAGCGTTTAGAAACGATTCTTCCACTCACGCAGAGTGGCGAACGTTGCGAGATCATTATCAATTGCGCCCTGCTTGCTTGCGGCGTTACGAACACTTTCCGTATCGACACGCAAGTAGGGGTTGATTTTCAGCTCGCGTCCTATCGTGCTGGGTAAGGTAGGGCGGTCTAGTGCCCGTGCTTTTTCACACTCCGTTAAGGCGTGTTTGACGTCTTCATTTTCCGGGTCTGCTTCGCTGGCAAAACGGAGGTTGGCCAGCGTGTATTCGTGAGCAGCAAACACAAAGGTTTCTTCCGGCAGGGCAGCAAAGCGTTTTAATGCCTTGTGCATCTGCTCAGGGGTCCCTTCGAAAAGACGACCGCAACCGGCGCAAAACAGGGTATCGCCGCAAAACAGTAATGGGGGAATCCCTGGTGTAAAATAACTGATATGGTCTAACGTATGCCCAGGCGTCTCGATGACCTCGAACAGACGGCCCATGACGCGAATTTCATCGCCATCACTGACGCGCTCGTCGATCCCTTCGATGGAGGGGTTGACCGGTCCTATGACCCGGGGAGCGTAGCGTCTGATCAACTCCCCAAGCCCATCGGTATGGTCAGGGTGATGATGAGTGATCAGAATAGTACCCAGTGACAGCGACTCGCGTTCAAGAAACTCGATAACCGGCAACGCTTCACCAGGATCCACCACGCATACCTCTTGACTGGTGTCCTGTCGGAGCAGCCAAATATAGTTGTCGCTTAAGGCGGGAATCGGTGTCACGCTCAGCATAGGCGAGATCCTTTAAAGATGGATTAGCGCTAATGATTAACAGCGCTTTTTATGATGCAAGACGTCAAAAAGCAGTTACTGTGGAGGGTTGAGCGGTACATGTCAAATTCAACGGCGGCAGAGACACTCGCCCACACACTATTGACCAGCCGCGCCTACTGGGAAACAGAGGCAGGCAAATCATTGTGGGACTCCCAGCGCGCCTGCCTTGGCCCTCTTGTTGATTCCCGTTGCGGTGGTCATAGCCTTGAAATGGGAATGGGGCCAGCAATGATGTCGATGTCCGGCATTGCCCATCGTCTGCAGTGGGCACCCACCCGCGCCAGCGCCCCCAGCGACCAGACGTTAGTTTGCCCACCCGACAGGCTGGCATTGCCGGACAGCTGTCTGGATGTCGTCGTGCTCCACCATTGGCTTGAGCATCTGCAGGATGCCCATCATGCGCTGCAAGAAGCCGCACGCGTTACCTCGGACAGTGGTCTGCTGGTGCTGTTCGGGTTTAATCCTCTGGGGGTGAGCGGTGTGGTCAAGCAGTGGCGCAAACGCCATGGGCAATACCCCTGGAACGGGCAATGGCGAACGGCCAGCCGGATGGGTGACTGGCTGGCATTTGTCGACTTTGAGGTGGAACGAGTAGACTACTGCTGCTTTAGAAGCTGGCCGGGAGGGCGCTGTGTCGAGCACTGGGAGTCACTGGGTCGGCGTTATAATTGTCCTCTGGGGGAAAGCTACATGGTGCTGGCCAAGCGCCGCCAACGCCATGCACCCAAGCAACGCATTAAATTCGGTCTGAAGGCGCCGGTTGCCGCGAGTTCCCTGGGGGCGACGCGTACCAATAGCCGCTAACCGCTGTCATCCAGTCTACAGACCCCAAGCGCAACCATTATTGATTCAAGGACGCAGATAACGTGACTGACACTGGCCGGTTACCCCAGGTAACCGTATATACCGATGGCGCCTGCCGCGGGAATCCCGGTCCCGGCGGATGGGGCGTTGTGCTCTCAAGCGGCCAGCATGAGAAAACCCTGTACGGGTATGAAGCACAAACGACCAATAACCGAATGGAATTAATGGCGGCCATCATGGCGCTGCGTACATTGAATACCCCTTGTCAGGTGGCCATCTGGACGGATTCCCAATATGTTCGTCAGGGTATCACGCAGTGGATTCATAACTGGCGTAAACGCCAGTGGAAAACCGCCGCTAAACAGCCTGTCAAAAATGCCGAGCTGTGGAAGCAGCTTGATGCCGAAGCCCAGCGTCATCAAATTGAGTGGCATTGGATAAAAGGGCATAGCGGCCATCCCGGTAACGAACGAGCCGATGCCCTTGCCAACCAGGCAATTGATGAAGCAGTACAAAACGCATAGGAGGCCATGATGCGCCAAGTCATCCTGGATACGGAAACCACAGGTATTGATCCCAGAGAAGGGCACCGATTGGTGGAAATCGGTGCCGTGGAAATGATCAACCGGCGTTTTACCGGCCGTACTTACCACCAATATATCAATCCAGAGCGTCACATCGACGCTGAGGTAGTCGCGGTTCACGGGATTGATGATGCCAAAGTCGCCAACGAACCCGTGTTTGCCCAGGTTGCCGACGAGTTCTGGGCTTTTATCGAAGGGGCCGAGCTGGTCATTCATAACGCGCCCTTCGATGTGGGGTTCATTGATCACGAATTGAAAATGCTGAAGAACCGTGATCAACCGTTGGGCCCTGTCGGTGATCATTGCCGCATTCTCGACACCCTGGTGATGGCCCGAAAGATGCACCCGGGCCAGCGCAACAGTCTTGATGCACTATGCAAACGGTATGATATCGATAACGGTCATCGCGTACTGCACGGCGCTCTGCTGGACGCCGAGATACTGGCTGACGTTTATCTGGCCATGACCGGCGGGCAGACGGCGCTCACGCTGGATGCCGAGGTCAATCAAGAACAGCGTAACGACACGCCGTCCGAGACAGGACTGTCGGTGCAGCGCATGTCGTTATCGCCCGGGCAGCTTCGGGTCATTGCGCCCAGCCAGGATGAACGGCAAGCGCATTTGGCTAAATGTGAAACGCATCAGCTACGCTGGTTCGAGGATACGCCGGGCAATGCTTAGACGAGAAATACCCCATGAAGCCCGGGAAGGGCGTGTTCTTTGCCTTTCTCGCAGTCGTCTTGCGCCCGCTGCGTCAGCGTCAGATGACGAGGCATTGACCCCGCTCCATCCCTGGCAGCCGTGGACTCAGGATATGCAGCCGCTTTGCTACTGGGATGAGGAACCTGTTGCGCTGCAATTAGCCTCATCGCCAGGCGAGGGATGGATAGACGGGCGGCAATGGATGGGGGAGTTGCCGACACACTGGTATTCGCTGCTATCCACCGCCCTGCAAGTGGGGGCATGGCTGGAAAATCACCGCTTTTGCGGTCGCTGTGGCGCAGAAGCCACGAAGCTCACCACTGAATTTGCAATGCATTGCCACGCCTGCGGCCACCGTAACTACCCGCGCATTTCGCCCTGCATTATTACTCTGGTGACCAGTGGCGAGGCGATGCTGCTGGCCCGCAGTCCGCGTTTTCCGCCTGGCCGCTACTCAACCCTGGCGGGTTTCATAGAGCCGGGGGAATCCGCTGAAGAGGCCGTACATCGAGAAATTTTTGAAGAGGTAGGTGTCCACGTCAGCCAGCTACGCTATTACCAGAGTCAGGCGTGGCCATTTCCGCATTCACTCATGCTGGGCTTTTTTGCCGAAGCGACCACGCGACGGATTCGCATTGACGGGGTGGAAATCAGTGATGCAGCGTGGTTCTCGCCCCGTCAACTGCCGACATTACCGCCGACCTATTCGATCTCGCGCGAACTGATTGAAACCCATTTGAAACGCTGGCGGTAAAACGGGCAGGGAGCTGTCGCTTTATTCGCCGGGAAAGAGGCTTGTCAACTTGGTGGCCAGCATCACGTTACCCGTCGCTTTGAGTTTGCCGGTCATGAACGCCGACATCCCATTGATATCACCATTCATGATGCCTTTAAGCGTATCCGTGCTCATGCTCAGGCTAACCGACGGGTCGTCATGCTCGCCCTCTTGTACATCGAGCTTGCCATTCTGGATATCCAGGTAGTGACTGCCCGCGTCCGAAAAATGAAACTGGAAAATCTCATGCATCCCCTGAGCGGCCTGCGGGTCAAATCGGGCTTGCAACTTTTCGAGGGTGTTGGTTGACATAATGGCGTTCCGTTAAAAACGAGATGGAATGGAGTAGCGTGCAACCTGTAGCGTCATCGTACAATTAGCCGCCTTGGGGCGAAAGAGTATTTCAAACATATGTTTCATATCAAGCGCCGTTTTTGATACAGCGGTCAACGATGGCTGCTTGATGCACATCAATCAAGGAGATGCACGTGAACGAATGGGTCGTAGAGATAGGTACGTTTATCGTACAAGCCTGCATTGTCGTTGCTGTCATCGGCATTGGCGTTTTGCTTGTCGCGCGAGCCAAGTCGGGGGGCGAGCGCGATTTGACACTGCACGTAGAGCCTTTGCACGAACAGCGCCGTAGCCGGGCGCGCCGCCTGCGCCTTGCCGCAACGCCTGCCGGCATCCGTAAAAAACTACTCAAGACCTTCCGCCGTGAGGACAAGCATCGGCGCAACGAAAAGGGTGAAACTGAAACACCCAATGTGTGGGTATTGACGTTCAAAGGCGATATGAAAGCGTCGGCCACCGAGCACTTTGCCCAGGAAATCTCCGCGCTTATCGAGGTCGCCAAGCCTGACGATGAAGTGGTGATTTGCCTTGAGTCACCCGGCGGGCTGGTTCACGCCTACGGCCTGGCCGCTGCCCAACTCGATCGCCTGAGAGAAGCAGGGCTTACGACCACTGTATGCGTGGACAAGGTGGCGGCGAGTGGCGGCTACCTGATGGCATGTACCGCCCATCACATCAAAGCGGCACCTTTTGCCGTGCTGGGTTCCATTGGTGTGGTCGCCCAGATTCCAAATATACACCGCTTGCTAAAGCGCCACGATGTCGATGTTGAAATGCTGACGGCGGGTAAATACAAACGCACGCTGACCATGCTGGGAGAGAATACCGATGAAGGGCGTGAAAAATTTCTCGAAGACCTTGAGAACACGCATCGACTGTTCAAGCAATATGTCGGCGAGCGCCGCCCCGACATGGATATCGATGCGTTGGCGACAGGTGAGATCTGGTATGGCAGCGAAGCTTTGGGTCTGAAACTGGTCGATAGTGTCGGCACCAGTGAAGCATATCTGATGGAACGTATCTCAAAAACCCGCGTTTATCGGGTGAAGCTGGAGCCCCCCAAGACAGTTGGCCGCAAGTTTGGCCTGGCGATTGCCAGCGGTGTGGAAAACGCCGTACTTAAAGGGCTAAGCATGCTGGAAGCCACTGGCTGGCACCGTCGCTAAGCTCGCCTCGTTGCTGCATTTCAAGCAGCAAAATGATCTGCCAGGGTCGTGATAATGGCCTTGGCGCTATCACTGCTGAGCGAATAATAAATCGTTTGTGATTCCCGCCGAGTATTCACCAACTGGTCGCGACGCAAAATCGCCAAGTGTTGTGAAAGTGCAGACTGGCTAAGTGCCAGTTGCTGGTTGATCTGCGTTACCGAGAGTTCCTTACCCGCGAGCAGACACAGAATCTGCAGCCGTTTTTCATTGGCCAATGCTTTCAACAGGTTGGTTCCCGCTTCGATGGCGTGGCCGTTATGATTAAGCAAGCGCGCAGCACTCTTGGAAGCCGACATGGGTATCTCCTGGTCTACCTCTGGAAGGTAGCGTTGTTATAGGTTGTTGAAGGCATCGCCGCGTTGTAGGGACTAATTATTTAATGATCAGTAATTTAGTGAGGTTTGTCCAAGTTGCTGTTTAACGGTTTATCAATGGTAATAAACACACACTGTCGACAATAAAACCAGGCCGAGAACTGCCTGTCGGCGGGTAGCCCATGGTCTTACAGCAAAGCGTTGACTTAGTGCATACAGTGTCAACAATCCTCAAAGCATTTTCCAATCACAAGAATGAAAGGTGTTTTCATGCGCCGCTACCCGCAGATTTACCAGCAATCCATTGAGCAGCCAGAACAGTTTTGGGCCGAACAGGCCAAGCGGATTCCCTGGATGATGCCGCCCAAGACGATACTGACCTACGATGATCAGCAGCATGCGCGGTGGTTTGCCGACGGTGAGATGAACCTTTGCCACGCGGCCCTGGACTACCATGTGGATCAGGGGCGAGGAGAGCAGGCCGCTATTTTCTGGGACTCGCCGGTGACGCAAAGCCAGCAAACCATTACCTATCGTCAGTTACTGGAGCGGGTGGCGGCGTTTGCCGGTGGACTCCAGCAGCTAGGTGTTGAAAAAGGCGACCGGGTGGTCATCTACATGCCGATGATTCCGGAAGCGGTGGTGGCCATGTACGCCTGCGCCCGGCTAGGGGCGATTCATTCGGTCGTATTTGGCGGCTTCGCTCCCCATGAACTGGCCGCACGTATCGAAGACGCCGCGCCGAAAGTCGTCGTCGCGGCCTCTTGCGGTATCGAGGGAGGCAAGGTCGTGGCCTACAAGCCGATCATCGATGAGGCCCTGGCTTTAAGCCCGCATCGGCCTGATGCCTGCATTATCAAAGTCCGCGCGGAGTGTGACGTCGCGTTCAACGAACGGGAATACGACTGGGAAACCCTTGTCAGCCAGGCGACCCCGGCCGAGTGTGTGCCGGTAAAGGGTACCGATCCGCTTTATGTGCTCTATACGTCAGGCACAACGGGGAAGCCCAAAGGCATTGTGCGCGACACCGCTGGTTATGCGGTGGCCCTTGCCTACTCGATGGAGGCGATTTATGCCCTGGCGCCGGGGGACGTGTTCTTTACCGCGTCAGACGTTGGCTGGGTCGTCGGCCATTCTTATATTGTTTATGGCCCATTATTACACGGTTGCAGCACGGTTCTTTACGAAGGCAAACCGGTCAAAACGCCCGATGCGGGGAGTTTTTGGCGCCTCATCGAGAAATATAACGTTACCAGTTTCTTCAGTGCGCCCACGGCCTTTCGCGCGATCAAAAAGGAAGATCCGGATGCCCAGTGGCTTGCAAAGTACGACATCAGCAGTCTGAAGCACCTTTATGTGGCGGGCGAAAGGCTTGATCCGCCCACCTATCATTGGTTGGACGACCTGCTTGACGTGCCGGTTATCGACCACTGGTGGCAAACCGAAACCGGCTGGCCCATTGCGGCCAACCTGCCGGGTATCGAACCCATGCCCACCAAAGCCGGGTCGGCGACCGTGCCGGTACCGGGTTTTAATGTGCAGGTGCTGAACCGCGATGGCGAGCAAGCCGCCCCCATGGAACAGGGCAGTGTGGTTATCAAGCAGCCGATGCCCCCAGGTTGTTTAACCGGGGTTTGGGGAGACCCTAAGCGTTTCCACTCTGCCTACATGGCAGCTTTCCCAGGCTACTACCTGACCGGAGACGGCGGCTTTTTTGATGAGCAGGGCTATCTGTTCATCATGGGCCGCACCGACGATGTGATTAATGTGGCAGGCCACCGGCTTTCTACCGGTGAAATGGAAGAAGTGGTGGGTGGACATCCGTCGGTCGCCGAATGCGCCGTCATTGGTGTCCATGATGATCTTAAAGGGCAGTTGCCTGTTGGCCTGGTGATTCCCAAGGATGGTTACACTGAAGGTGAAGAAGCACTCGAAGCAGCGTTGATTGCGTGTGTACGCGAGCAAATTGGCCCGGTGGCCTGCTTCAAGCAAGTCATCGTCGTCGACCGGCTGCCCAAGACACGCTCGGGTAAAATCTTGCGGAAGTTGTTGCGCAACCTGGCCGATGGCCAGGAGGTGGGCATCCCTTCCACTATCGATGACCCCACCAGCGTCGATGATGTGCATCGCGCCATGTGCGATCACCGGATCGGTCGTGCGAACGAAACGCCACCTCACGCCTAGCCTTTGCTGACCGCCGCCCACTTTTATTGCGGTCGAGAAGGCGTATAATGCGCCTCTCGCCGCACTGGGTGCGCAATGCATTGAGGGTTCCCTAACCCCTCGTTATCACAAAAAGGCCAGCCGCATGTTTATATTAAACGACGCTCAGCACCGCCGTTGCCTCGCCGTCATGGTGGCATTTCACATTGGTATCATCGCCGCCAGTAACTACCTGGTTCAGCTTCCGTTCACTTTGTTTGGCTTCCATACCACCTGGGGTGCCTTCAGCTTTCCGTTTATCTTTCTGGCCACTGACTTGACCGTCAGGCTGTTTGGCAAGGGACCCGCCCGTGCCATTGTTTTGCGCGTCATGCTGCCTGCTCTGGTCGTCTCGTATGTAGTCTCCGTGGTGTTTCCGCAGGGGAATTTCGCAGGCCTGGGGGCATTGAGTGAAGGCAATCTGTTTGTCGCGCGTATCGCGCTGGCAAGCTTTTTGGCCTACGTTATTGGTCAGCTACTGGACGTGCAGGTGTTTGACCGTTTGCGTCAGTGGGTATGGTGGGTCGCGCCGGTGTTTTCTACCGTGCTGGGCAACCTGGCCGATACCTTTGCGTTTTTCTCGGTCGCTTTTTACCAGAGCCCGGATCCCTTTATGGCCACCCACTGGGTGGAAATTGCCGCCGTTGATTACGCCATCAAACTCGCCATCAGTCTGCTGTTTTTCCTGCCCCTGTATGGCCTGTTGTTGTCCTGGTTGACGCGTCGGCTGGTGGTCTGGACCGATCAGCCCGACGTTGCGCCGCGCACTGCCCAATTCCCCATTAAGTAACGAGGAGCTCCGATGAGTGACGCCTTGCCAATAGATTTGCACTACCTGGACCAGCCCTCGGAAGCGCACGCTGATGCGACCCCCATGGTCGTCATTCACGGACTTCTCGGCAGTGCCGATAACTGGCGTTCACATCTCAAGGTATGGCAGGCCTCGCGGCGGGTGATTGCGGTTGATTTACGCAACCACGGCCGTTCCCCCCATGCCGAGGGAATGAGCTACGCCCAAATGAGCGCCGATGTCGTCGCTTTGCTCGATAAGCTTGAGTTATCGAAGGTTCACCTGGTCGGGCATTCCATGGGCGGCAAGGTGGCAATCAGCCTGGCGCGCCAACACCCTGATCGCGTTGCCTCGCTGGTGGTGGCGGACATTGCACCAGTAGCCTACCAACACGGCCATGATGATGTCTTTGCCGCGCTGGAACGGGTGAGGGAAGGCCAGCCCGCCAATCGCCGCGAAGCGGATGAACTGCTGGCAGAACACGTTGACTCCCGGCCGACGCGGCTGTTTCTTGCCACTAACCTGGTGCGGAGCGAGCAGGGCGGCCTCAAACTGCGCGTTGGGCTGGATTACATTCGCCAGGATTACGAGGCGATCATCGGCTTGCCGTCGGGAGAGACATCTTACAACGGTCCGACGCTGGTGCTTCGCGGCGATGAGTCCCCCTACGTGAGCGACGCCATGTTGCCCGCGCTGCGGGAGGTGCTCCCTACTTCGCGGGTCGTGACGCTAAAACAAGCCGGGCACTGGTTGCATGCCGACCAGCCCGAGGCCTTCCAGCAATCGGTTGACGCATTCTTGACAGCGCAAACTTCCTAAGCCAGTTCATAGAGGTTTGATGGATAGGCCATGCTCATCAGGTTGACGCAAGAATCGCTGCAGGATGCGATAGCTGTCGATATCGAAGCTGGCCGACGCGGCATCCAGCTTCTTGGCGGCGGCTAAGGTGGCGGCACTTCCCAGGTAGCACCACTGATTTATCACGTGCCAGGCCGCTGCATCGTGCTCCGGGGTTGATTCCTTGATGGCAATACGCCCCGGCCACGGCCAGGTGTTGACCTGCAGTGGCTGCAACGCTGTCTGCGCGCGCTGTGTGTGATTGCTGATCGTTTCGCTTCCGCAACAGGCGCCACGGCACTTACCTATCTGGCTGCCAAAACAACGGCCTTTACCCGCTTCCAGGCCCAGTACCTGGGGGCAAAGCTGATGCGCCTCGGCAAGCTCACGCAAGGCCTCCTTGGCACTGGAAGCATTACGGTAAAGGCCGAAGAATCCTCCCTCTGTCGGTTGATTAAGCGCCGCTCCGCTGAGCAGCTGTGGTCGTGTTGCCCCCGCGGGCCAATGCCAGGTGGTCAGGTCACGCTGTTTACGTAATTGACGGTTCATGATCGGTAACAGCGACTTGACCAATTGGGCTTCACGTAGCTGGGCACCAAGGTCCCCGGCTGTCTCTTCCCACTCTATATGCTGTATCTGCTCGACCATCCTCATTGCTTTATGGTCGTGGCGGGCCCGCCGAAAATGATCCCGCACGCGGTCGCGCAGCCGGATACTCTTACCGACGTAAAGCGGTAGCCGGTTATGGCCATAGAAAAGGTACACCCCAGGCCCAGGCGGTAGCTGGCTGAGCATGTCCGGATCAATCATTGTCGGTCGTTGACGACGCTGGGTGTCATCCAATTGCGTTTGCCGTTTTTATCGGTGATTGACGCCCCTGACTAGAGGGCATGAGGGTCGATGGCGAGGCGCGACACTGGCAAGGGGTCCTCGCTTAGGCCTTGCTGTACAAGAAATTGTTCAAATGCCTGATAGCGGCGATTGTCCACCGCGCCAGGCGACAATGCGATCCGCCTGAGCAGGTCTTGCCAGTTTGCCGTATTGATGGGGTTATCAAGCACCGGTTCGGCACTGATCAGTAATTCCCAGGCGGCATCCGGGTTCTCCAATATCCAGTAATGCGCGTCTTCTATGGCCTTCACAATGTGGGACCAGGTCTTGGCACGGCGAGTGGCCCCGTCTCGGTTGGCCAACAGCACCAAGCCGTCGTAGCGGGGGATATCCAGGTCACTGTGGCGTATGACTTGCGTGTCGATACCTTCATTCGCCAGTTGTTCAGGCAATGAATGAAAGGGTGCATCGACGATGGCATCGACCTGTTCCTCGGCGAAAGCCCGCCGAACGTCAAAATGCAGATTAACCGGGGGCGCGACATTGCCTGCCTGGGTGAGTGCCTTGGGGATCAAGTAAGGGATGAACAGATCAAGACCTTCGCGACTGGTATAGCCATAGCGCATTCTCGCAAGCTTATCCTTGATGGGATCCTCAAGCTCACCTGCCACGACCACCGCCGTTAGCGGTGTCTCGATCAGCGTGGCAATGCGCACGATGGGGGCGCCGTCGTGCACATAGAGGTGCAGCGAAGGCTGGCGGCTCAGGGCAAAGTCGATCTCATCGGCGGCTAATAGTTTCAGTCCAATGCTCGGGTCTGCCGGTGTTTGAAGCTCAACCTCCATTCCCTGGGCGGTAAACAACCCGCGTTGCTGAGCCACAATCAACCCTGCGTGCTTGGGACTCAAAAACCAGTCCAGCATGATGCTGACCTGTTCAAGGGGAGGCGGCTCAAGGGGAGGCGCTGGGGTGACGGCTTTCGTCGGCGCCTCCTGTTGTGGCTCATCTGATTCGGCATTGGGCGTCCACCAGGTGGGCGGCACCTCAACGCTGCTGTTGAGTTCGAGCTGGTTGTCACTGGTCGGGTTTTGAGCATCCGACTCATTTGCGTATGTCATTGAACTTACGAATAATAAAACGACTTTTATAGATAGCAAAACATACCAAGTGCGACACAAACGGGTCAGCATCATCAATCACTCCCAGTAACAGAAAGCAAAGTGTATCTGGCACGCTAATCATCTGACCAGCCTTCAATTACGCCTTGTCAGCCCATGAGGCGCAGTAAATTCAACGCTGGCATGCGATAATCAGTGAGCCTTGAGCAGAGACGGAGAGTCATGGACGCAATCTACACGTTTTTCCTGGTCGGCGGTTCCTTGATGGCGCTCAGCATTCTGGCGAGCCGTCTTTCTTCGATGATGGGGGTTCCGCTGCTCCTGATCTTTCTTGCGCTGGGGATGATCGCCGGTGAAGAAGGACTCTTAGGGCTCCAGTTCGATGACTACTACATGGCTTTTACCATCGGCCATCTAGCCCTGGCGATGATTCTGCTGGATGGTGGCCTGCGAACCCGCCTTAAAACCTTCCGCGTCGGCTTCAAACCGGCGCTTTCACTTGCCACCTTCGGGGTCTTTATCACCAGCGCCATTGTCGGTGGCATCGCCATGCTGGTGTTCGATCTATCGCTCGCTGAGGGTTTGCTGGTGGGGGCCATTGTCGGCTCCACCGACGCCGCCGCGGTGTTTTCAATGCTAAGCGGGCGAGGCGTCAACCTTAATGAGCGGGTAGGGGCCACGCTTGAAATCGAATCGGGCACCAACGACCCGATGGCGATTTTCCTGACCTTGATGTTGGTCGAGCTGCTGGTGGGTGACATCGGCGGCCCCGTCGAGACGCTGCTGTTTTTCATTACCCAATTCGGTATCGGCCTGGTGGTGGGGCTTGGCGGCGGCTGGCTGAGTGCCAAGCTGTTGCGCTGGCTGGATCTGGCACCGGGACTCTACGCCATGCTAGCTCTTGCCCTGGGCTTCAGTGTCTTTGGCCTTACCAGCGTACTGGGCGGCAGTGGCTTTTTGGCGATCTACCTGGCGGGCCTGATGATTGGCAACCAGCCGGGCCGTCACCTCAACTTTATCCTGCCCGTTCACGATGGTCTGGCATGGCTGAGCCAAATCGGTCTGTTCCTGGTGCTGGGGCTTCTGGTAACGCCCAGCGAGCTCTGGGATGTCGCGCTTCCCGCCGCCCTGGTGGCACTGGCTCTGATTTTCATTGCCCGCCCGCTGGCCGTGTTGATTACCATCAAGCCGTTTTTCAAGTTTCGCTGGCGGGAAACCTGGTTTATCGCCTGGGTAGGCCTGCGCGGCGCGGTGCCGATCGTGCTGGCCATTTTCCCCTTGATCGACGGCGTGGAGAACGCCTCGCTCTACTTCAATGTGGCCTTTGCGGTGGTGCTTATGTCGCTTTTGATCCAGGGCGGCTCGCTGACCGTTATGGCTCGCTGGCTCAAAGTGGAGGTGCCCATAGGGACTACGCCAGACCGACGGGGTCCGCTGGGTATATTGCCGGAAAACGACTACGAGATGTTTGTCTACTCGGTTGAAAACAAAGACCTCGAAGACGTTCCCATCCGGTTACTGCGTTTCCCCTCCGGCGCGCTGATCTCGGCGCTATTCCGCGAACACGCCATGCTGCACCCGAAAGGCAGCACCCGGCTCAAGCTGGGCGATGTCATTTGCGTGATCGGCCGTTCGGAAGACCTGAACGCGCTCAATCGACTGTTCAACGGTGATTCAAAGCTCAAGCGGGAGCGTGCCTTCTTCGGTACCTTTACGCTGGATGGCAGCGCCCAAATGCAGGACATTGCCCAGGCTTACGGTCTGACACTGAGCCCGGGTGAGAAAGACATGACCCTGGCCGAGTTTGTATCGCTCCGCGTAGGCGGTCACCCCGTGGTGGGTGACGATGTGGATTGGCATGGCATTCATTGGGTAGTCAGCGATATGCAAGGCGGAAAAATTACTCGTGTCGGGCTAAGGTTGTACTAAAGACGTTGACTTCCAAGGAAAAGCTGGTAGTATATGCAGCCGTAAGCCGGAGGGATGGCAGAGCGGTTGAATGCACCGGTCTTGAAAACCGGCAAAGGTTAATAGCCTTTCCAGGGTTCGAATCCCTGTCCCTCCGCCACCTCATCTTAAAGGGCATGTTTTCGAGGCTTATCAATGGCTTAGAAGACATGCCTTTTTTCTTATTTACCACATGTGTTTACCACATCCCCCACGGTTGGCTGAGCATAGGCTCCTATTGTTCCACGTGCTACTTTGGTTAGGCACCCAATAAGCAAGGAAACACCAATGCACAACTTCTACCGCGAAACCGTATACATCGAGAAAGCTGATGGTCAGCGACTAGGCCCACTAGAAGCGGCTGTTCAAAAAGGGAAAATCATCGCGCCCGCTACGCACCCTATCGAGCTAGGGGATGTCTTGGTTCGGGTGATGGATCAAAGCGCAGATGAACGGTACATAGTAGATGATCCAGGATACCGTCCCGATTCGGGGCTAGATTTTCCAGCCAAGTACTTTGTTGAAGTGTCCAAGGTTGGACGGGACAGTGGACGCACTGCTTCATCATCAGAAAATAGCTCTGCGTCGAATATCACTGTAAACGTCCAAGGTGATCACGCGCGGGTCTATAGTCAATCAACCGACTATTCGCAAAACACAATCAATGATGCTGCTGTATCTAAGCAACTTGAGGCGCTACGTTCAGAGCTACAAGACCGTGTAGAAGACCCCCAACGCTTGGATGATTTTGAGCGCCAAATCGACGAATTAGAGGCCTCCCATCCCAACTCAGCGACCATAGGTGCGCGATTAGATAGCCTTATTCGCCAAGGAGCTGAGTACGCAGAAATCATTGGTAAGTATAAAAGCATTATCATGTCTCTATGTACTGGTGGTAAAGAGAGCTGACGGACGGGTTTCTGTTAAGAGCGAAGGCGATAAAAAATCATCCCACCGCAAACACACCGCCAATATAAATAACCTCCCTATTTCGTCGCATTCAGCGGCCATTTCTTGGTTTCATTTGGGTACACCTCAGCGAGTACGGTCTGAGCGCCCATGTGTTTGTGTTCATATATACTGTTTGACAACCCTAATGAGTACGCCTATTGTGAACACACCCAAATGAACACAAGGGCTAAATAGGGAGCGACAGCAATGGCTTTCATTCGTGCTTACCTTCGGGCATCAACAGACGATCAGAATGCCAGCCGCGCACGTCAGGCGCTTAATGATTTCGTTAACGATAAAGGCGCTACGGTTGCATCTTGGTATGTTGAGAACGCCAGCGGGACCAAAGCGGATCGGACAGAACTCGCGCGACTTATCGATGACTCACAGCCTGGGGACATTCTGCTAGTTGAGCAAGTTGACCGACTAACCCGACTGACCAAAGGCGATTGGGACAGACTCAAGGGAGCCATACAGAGCGCCGGTCTTCGCGTCGTCTCACTGGACCTTCCTACCAGCCACACAGCGCTGACCGTCGATGCCAACGACGACTTCACTGGACGGATGATTGATGCTGTAAACGCCATGCTGCTAGATATGCTCGCGGCTGTCGCTCGGAAAGACTATGAGGACAGGAGAAGGCGGCAAGCTGAAGGCATCATCAAGGCGAAGGAACACGGACGCTATAAGGGTCGCCCAGTAGACAGCGATAAACATAGGCGAATCATCGAACTCAGAGGCCAAGGCTTCAGCGTTCGGAAAACAGCGGACATTATCGGTTGTGGTATCAGCACTGTTCAACGTGCCGAAAAGAGAGCATCCGCTGACTAGGTCATAGAAAGGAATGTAGTGGTCAACTAAACCCGGACAGTAATTTAAGGTTTTCCTAAGCGGTAACGGGCGAAATGCCGTCGTTGAATGCATAAGGTCGTTTCCGGTTGTAGCAGTCCATCAGATAGCCACCAACATCTTTTTGGTCCTCAGGCAGACTTCTGTATCTGAAGGCTGGTACCCACTCAGATTTCAGGCTCTGGAGCAGTCTCTCCATCGGCGCATTGACGCTCCTATGTCAAATATTCTCCTGTAATTTCTCCAAGATCACTCATTATCAACCGACGTCACCCCATTTTCAGTAGCACTAGGGTGTAGCGTAAGTTCTATCGGTAATCCCCCCATTTTTAACGGGGTTCAAAAGTAGACCTCAGGCCATCATGGCCAAC